>NZ_CP009291.1:2267500-2515000 GCF_000767465.1 Novosphingobium pentaromativorans US6-1 | reverse complement strand
GACATCGTGACAGTGCCGGAAGGTTACTCGGTTACGGTGATGACGCGCCTTGGCGATCCTCTGGCCGCCGGCGTTTCGGCTTATGCCAACGACGGATCGGACGACAACTTCGCCCAGCGCATCGGCGATCACGGCGACGCACTGCACTTCTTCGGCCTCAACGCAGCCGGCTCGCGCGACGATACCAGCTCGACGCGTGGCCTCATGGTCCAGAACCACGAAAACCTGAACGTGCAGTACCTGCACCCCAACGGTCCGACGACCAATGGCGACGGATCGCGTCCGGCTGCGGAGGCGAAGAAGGAAATCGAAGCACACGGCGTCAGCGTTTCCGAGTACAAGGACGCGGGCGACCGGACCTGGAGCTACGTACAGGACAGCAGCTTCAACCGCCGCATCACGCCCAACACGCCGATGAGCCTGCATGGGCCCGCCGCAGGTTCGGCGATGCTGGTCACCAAGTACTCGTCCGACGGCACGGCCGGTCGCGGCACGATCAACAACTGCGCCAACGGCATCAGCGGTTGGGCGACCAACCTCACCTGCGAAGAGAACTGGGCCTTCTACTTCCGCCGCGACGCCAGTGACGCCACCGCACGCACGCCCCGCGAGCTGACGGCCCTTTCCCGCTATGGCGTGACCAGCACCAGCGGCAACTTCTCGTGGTCGAAGGCAACGCCGAGCGACGACATGTTCGCCAAGTGGAACGCGACGATCCTGGGCGCGAGCGCTGCACAGGACTATCGCAATGAGCCGAACCAGTATGGCTGGGTCGTCGAAATCGATCCCTACGATCCGGCATCGACGCCGCGCAAGCGGACGGCGCTGGGCCGCTTCGGCCATGAAGGCGCCTTCGTGCAGATCGCCGCAGGTCAGCCTGTCGGCGTCTACATGGGCGACGATTCCCGCCGTGAGTACCTCTACAAGTACGTATCGAACGCCAGCTGGGATGCGGCCGACGGCAATGCCAGCGACCGTCTCGCCGTAGGCGACAAGTATCTCGACAACGGCACGCTCTATGTTGCGCGCTTCGATGCCGACGGCACCGGTGAATGGCTGCCGCTGGTCTTCGGCCAGGTACCCAACCGTCCCGCCACGGGTTCGGCGCCCGAGTACGTCTTCGCCGACCAGGCCGACATCCTGATCAACACCCGCCTCGCCGCGGACGCACTGGGCGCCACGCCGATGGACCGTCCGGAATGGACCGCCGGCAATCCGATGACCGGCGAGATCTATCTCACCCTCACCAACAACAACGCCTCGAACCGTCCGCTCAACGGCACCGATGCGGCCAACCCGCGCCACTACGGCGATCCGAAACTTTCGGGCTCGGTCAGCTACGGCAACCCCAACGGCCACATCATTCGCCTGCGCGAGGACGGCGACACCACGGCGGCCACGACCTTCGCCTGGGATATCTACCTCTTCGGCGCGGATTCGACCGACGCCGATCCGACCAACGTCAACATCTCGGGCCTGACCAACGACAACGACTTCTCAAGCCCGGACGGCCTCTACTTCTCGCGCAAGACCAATCCGGCAGGCCAGGTCAATCCGCTCCTGTGGATCGAGACCGACGACGGCGCAATGACCGACCGCACCAACTGCATGCTGCTGGCCGCGATGCCGGGCACGGTCGGGGACGGCGGCGCGAAGACGATCACCAACAAGGCCTCGGACGGCTCGACCGCGCAGCAGGCCACTGTCGTTGGCGCGGCGGCAAGCGCCGCGAACCTGCGCCGCTTCCTGACCGGCCCGGTCGAATGCGAGATCACCGGCATCGACATGACCCCGGACGGCCGCACGCTCTTCGTCGGCATCCAGCACCCGGGCGAAGACGGCACTCCGGCTGCTCCGACCAGCCACTGGCCCGACAGCCAGGCCGGTTCGGCAGCGGCCACGGTGCGCCCGCGTTCGGCCGTGATCGCCATCACCAAGGACGACGGCGGCGTGATCGCGCTCTGACAGGTACCCTCAAGACTGCAGGCCCTTGCGGTATGCAGACAATGCCGGGAGGGGGCGCAACACGCGCCTCCTCCCTCTTTTTTGCTCAGGCCGCGAGCAGGCCCTTCTGGCGCAGAAGCGCATCGGGCGTGGGCGCGCGGCCGCGAAAGGCCTCGAAGTTCTCCAGCGCGGGGCGGCTGCCCCCGGTGGCGAGGACTTCGCGGCGGAACTGCGCCCCGGCCTCGGCAGGCTTCCCGATCTCGGTGAACTGCTCGTAGGCATCGGCCGAAAGCAGTTCCGCCCACAGGTAGCTGTAGTAGCCGGAGGCATAGCCGCCGGCGAAAACGTGCTGAAAGGCATGGCCGAAACGGTGCCATTCCGGCGGTATCACGAGGGCTGCACGCGCGCGGGCCGCTTCGAGCGAACGCGCCACGGTATCCGCTGCCGGCTTCGTCTCGCGATGCATCCACAGGTCGAACAGCGCGAACTCCAGCTGGCGGGCGAGCTTGAGCGCGCTCTGGAACTGGCGGGCACCCAGCATGCGATCGATAAGGGCATCGCCCAGCGGCGCACCGGTATCGACATGGCGCGAGATGCGGCGCAGCACCGCCGGCTCCCACGCAAAGTTCTCCATGAGCTGGCTCGGCAGTTCGACCGCATCCCATTCGACGCCAGCGACGCCGCCGAGCGAGGGCACGTCGATCTCGTTGAGCAGGTGATGCAGGACGTGCCCCATCTCGTGAAACAGGGTGACGACATCGCTATGCGTCAGCAGCGAGGGCTTGCCCTTTTCCGCCGCGGCGAAATTGCAGGTGAGGAAGGCAATGGGATTCTGCCGTTCCCCCGCACGGCGCAGCAGCGGCCGGAAGCCGTTCATCCACGCGCCGCCGCTCTTGCCGGGCCGCGCGAAGTAATCGCAGTAGAGACCCGCGACCGGCACGCCCTTGTCGGTGAACTCGAGGTACTCGACGCTTTCGTGCCAGCTGTCGACGCCCGCGACGACGCGGCCCTCGATTCCGAACGTCTCGGCGACGAGTTCGAGCAGGCCGTCGACCACACGGTCGAGAGGAAAGAAGCGCCGGATCTCCCCTTCGTCGAGATCGTGGCGCGCCTTGCGCAGTTTCTCGCTCGCCCAGCCCACGTCCCAGGGCTGGAGGTCTTCGATCCCGAGCCCCTTGGCGAACGCGGCGAGTTCGGACAGCTCCTGCGCACCATTGGGCTTGCAGCGATCGGCGAGGCCGGTGAGGAAATCCTCCACCTCCTGCGCGCTCTCGGCCATCTTGAGGGCCAGCGAACAGGCGACGTAGTCGGGAAAGCCCAGCAGTTTCGCTTGCTCCTGCCGCAATTCAAGCAGCTTCAGCATGGTTTCGCTGTTGTCGAACTTGCCGGCGTCAGGCCCCTGGTCGGAAGCGCGGGTGTTGAAGGCCCGATAGACCTCTGCGCGCAAGGCGCGGTCATCGGCGTGGGTGAGGATGGCAAGGACGGCGGGCGCATCCAGCGTGACAAGCCAGCCGCTCTTGCCCTGCGCCGCCGCGGCACCCGCAAGGATCGAACGCTCGACTTCGGGCAGACCTGTCAGTTCGGCTTCGCTCAGTTCGCGGGTCCAGCTGCGGGTTGCGTCCATCACCGCGTCGCGAAAGGCGCTGGACAGGCGGCTCTGCTCGACACCGATCTCGGCGAAGCGCTGGCGGGCCTCGCCTTCCAGCGCGACGCCGGCCAGCTCGAACTTGCGCAGGGCTATGTCGACGGCGCGGCAACCGGCATCGTCAGGTGCGGATTCGCGTACCGAAGGGGTGGCAATCGCACGGTAGAGATCCGCATCCTGACCCAGGGCCATGGCATAGCTGACAACGACCGGCTCCGCCTTGGCATGGGCTTCGCGCAGTTCGGGCGTCTCGGCCACCATCTTGAGATGGGATACGATGCCCCAGACATGGTCGAGCGCGGCATCGGCCAGTTCGCGCGCCATGAACACGTTCTGGAAATCGGGCGAAGGTTCGGCCTTGATCGCTGCCATTGCCGCCGTGTGATCGGCGATCGCCTGCTCTACCGCCGGGCCGACCTGCTCTGGGCGAACTTGCGAGAAGCGCGGCAGTTCGGCGGTGGGCAGCAGGGGATTGGCAGGATCGGACATTGCATTGGGCTCCTTCGCCGTTTCGGCGAACAGGTGTGGCGGGATCGGCCCCGCGCAGAACGCAGGGGGCCTTGCCCTGCCTAGATGTGCAGACTTGCCCGCAGTTGCAACGGTCAGGGGTGCCCCGAGCCGATCCCGGGCCGGTCCGCGCCAGGTGCATCGGCCGGATCGTCCGGCGCCTGCTCCTCGGGCAGCGCGATTTCGCACTCCGGCACGCGGAAGTAGCCGCGGTCCAGCGCCTGCGTGCCGAGCCGCTCGCTGGAGGTGAGGCTGACCAGCCAGGGTGAGGCCAGCAGGCCGAGAGTCAGCGGCGAGAGCCACAGCGCCGTCACCGGATCGATAAGCGCGGTTGCAGCGAAAAGCAGGCCGAGGCCGATATGCTCGCGCAAGTCGAGGATCACCTCGCGCACCGGGATGCGGCGCGCTTCGCGGGCCTGGGTGGTCCAGCCCGAAGGAATGCCGAGCAGGAGGCCGAGAACCGCCTTGGTCTGCGTCACCATCGTCACCGGCGCCATCAGGATCGCCAGCGGAACTTCAAGCGCCACGGACTTGAGGATTCCGCCGACTCCGCCGAATGCCTTGCGCCGCCCGGCATCGGACAGCATCCAGATCGTGCCCATCAGCTTTGGCCCGAACAGCAGCAGCACCGTGAGCCACAGCACGCTGGGCGGAGCGGCGCCGACAAAGCCGTCGGTCCCGCGCGAGGCCGCCTGGGCGATGGCGGTAAGAATCAGCAGGAACCAGCCGGGCGAGGTAAGATAGGCCGAAGCGCCGATCAGCAGGTGGAGGCGGCTCGCCCAGTTGAGGCCCGAAGCGTCGAGCAGGCGCAGGTGCTGCAGGTTGCCCTGCATCCAGCGCCGGTCGCGAATGGCATGGTCGACGACGGTCGGCGGGAATTCCTCGTAGCTGCCGCCGATCATGACCATGTGCACGGCCCACCCGCGCCGCCGCAACAGCGCCGATTCCACCATGTCGTGGCTGAGGATGTGACCGCCGAAGGGAGGCTTGCCGGGCAACTCAGGCAGGCCGCAACTCTCGGCAAAGGCGCGGGTGCGAACGATGGCGTTGTGGCCCCAGAAGTTCGCCTCCGATCCCGACCACCAGAGCAGGCCGGCCGACGAAATCGGGCCATAGGCCTCGCTGGCGAACTGCATCCAGCGCTGGAACAGGGTTCGGGCATTGATGATCATCGGCACGGTCTGGAGCAGGCCGATCGATGGCCGTTCCTCCATGATCGCGGCCATGCCGACGATGGCATCGCCGCTCATCAGCGAATCCGCGTCGAGGATGAGCATGTTCTCATAGGCCGCGCCGAAGCGCTGGACCCATTCGGCGATATTGCCCGGCTTGCGCGCGATGTTCTTCTCGCGCCTGCGGTAATAGACCTTGATCTGCGCCTCGGCCGCCACTTCGCGCCACACGGCCAGCTCGCGCTTGCCGTGCAGCTCGTTCGAATCGCTGAGCACGAAGAAGTCGATCCACTCGCCCCCGCCGACCTCGTGAATCGACTGTGCCATGGCCCGTACCCGGCCGAACGTCGCCTCGACGCTTTCGTTGTAGACCGGCATGAGCACGGCGGTGCGGTGGCGAAGCGAGGATGCCGGGCTGGGGATCGCGGTAAAGCCGGGATGCTCGCCGCTGATCAGCTTGAGAAAGCCGAATGCCGAGCTGACGAAGCCGAAAGCGATCCAGCAGAACAGCGGCACGAAGAACAGCAGCAGCACGATCTCGAACGGATCGAGACCGTCGCGCGAGAAGGTGAAGCGCAGTTCGCTCGATGCGGCGAGGCCGATGACTCCGGTCAGTGCAATCAGGAGCAGACGCTTGACGACCAGCCCATGCGGACGGGTCTCGACCTCGATCGAGCCGGGAGGATTGCCGTGCAGCCGCTGGACCGGCATTTCCAGCGGCGCTTCCTCGGGAAGCTCGCGCAAGGATGACGTCATGACTTCAGCACCTTTATCACAGTCTCGCTGAGCGCGGCATCGCCGCGCTTGAGGTAGAGCCGGAATTCCTTCTGGGCAGTTGCGCCGGGGCGCACGTCCAGCATCGCCCGCCAGCGGTTCTCCTGGCCGACCACGGGGTAGGCATGCGCGGAAATCAGCGCCTCGGCAGGCAGGTTGGTCGCCGCTTCCACGCCGCTGGAGCGATCCAGCCCGGCCAGACCGGGCCCGACAAAGTCGAACACGAACTTGCGTCCGCCCTCGATAGCCGCAGCTCCGGGAATGCCCGCCGGTCCTTCGAACAGGTCGACGCAGCGCGCGGCAGCATCGGCGCTGGGATCGTTCGAGGTCCAGGTCAGGCGATAGGCCACATCGCGGCTGCCGCCCGCCTTTGCCGGTTCGTCTCCGCACCAGAACATCGCGATATTGTCGAGCGTCTCTCCGTCGGTCGGCATCTCGTAGAGCATGACCGCGCCGGCGCCCCAGTCGCCCCGAGGCTCGGCCCAGAGCGAAGGGCGGCGGTCGTAGAACACACCGTCGTCCTGGTAATGGTCGAAGTTCTGGTCGCGCTGGATCAGGCCGAAACCCCGGCAGTCGTCAGCGCGAAAGGCGCTGAGCCTGGCCCCCTCCGGGTTCTCCAAGGGCCGCCAGACCCGCTCGCCATTGCCGGACTGGATCGCCAGCCCATCCGAATCGTGGATCTCGGGCCGCCAGTCGCCGCGCCGGCCGGACTGGTCGTACCAGAACATGCTGGAGGCCGGGGCGATGCCCAGTTGCCTGATGTCGCGCCGGAAGAACAGCGAGGCCGTCACGTCCTGAACGACGCCCCGATCGCCCTTCATGCAATCGAAGACATAAGCCCCCGTAAGGCTCGGACCATCCAGCAATGCATGAATCCGCAGCCGCGTCTCGCCGAGCTGCTCGATCCAGAACTCGCGGAAAGCGGGAAACTCCTCTCCGGTCGGCAGCCCCGTGTCGATGGCGATGCCGCGCGCGGAAAGTCCATACTGGTCGCGCGAACCCGAAGAGCGGAAATAGGAAGCGCCGATATAGGCCATCCAGTCGGAATGGCCGTCGGCATCCATCACCCGGAAGCCCGACGCATCGGCATCCTTGCCGCCGCGAAACAGCCGCGAGGTATCGACGATCTCGCGCGCCATGCCCGCTTCGAGGATATGCATGGTGACAGCATGAGGCGCGATCGCCTTGCTGGCCGGGAACAGGCGGACATGCCCGGCGATAGCCTCCGCCTCGCCGTAAGTCAGCTTGACCATCTCGTCGTAGTCGGAAACGGCATTTGGCGAGGCGGGCGGGGCGACGTAAGGCCGCGCCGCCAGTGCACGGGCGCGCGAAGCCAGCACCTCGTGCGAAAAAGGGCGCCCCGGACCAAGCCTGCCGCGCGCCGCGAGCGCTCCCGCGGGCAGCAGGGCCGTTCCGAGAAGCGTCATGATCAGGGCGGACGCGCCGCGACGGGTCAGCGAATAGCCTTCTGCGGGCACATGATGAGGTGCTTGGGCACCGGACTGGTCAGACAGGGCACTCAACCTTCGCTGTTATCGCAAGCTCGGGCAGCAATACGCGCGGGACGACCGTTTGTTTCGCATTGGGCCGCCGCGGCGACGGCATCGGTCGGTCACTTCGGCTCGCCGTCCTGCGCAGGCGCATCGCGCCAGCCGGTGATGACCTGCATGCCGGGCTCCACACCCTTTGCAAATATCTCCGTGCGCCGGCCGTCGCTGCCACCGACGGTCACGTAAACACGGCGCGGTTCGCCGTCATCGCTCAGGAGATAGATGCGGTCCCGATCGCGACCAACCGTTCCTTCGGGTGCGAATTCGAGGGCGGAATTGGGCACGAGCAGCACATCGCTGCGCTCCGGCAGCTCGATTTCCAGCGATGCCGAGCTACCGGGCATGACCCGATTCCCCGGCTGTTCGAGCGCGAATACCGCGCGGCGCCCGCCCGCACCGGTTTCGATCCGCTCAAGCTTCGCGGACAACTCAGCTTCGGGATTTTCCTCAAGCCGCACGCTCGCCCTCGCCCCGGCCTTCAATTGCGACACTTCGCTGCTGCCGACCGGAACCGTGATCGTCAGGCGGTCCAGACCGGTGGTCAGCGCGAAGAGCGGCAGGCCTTCGCGCACGCGGCGACCCGGCTCGGCGTAACGGGCGGCCACCCAGCCATCGAACGGCGCGCGCACGACCGCGGCCTTGAGTTCGCCGGTACCTTCCTGCACCCGCAAGCGTGCCGCGTCGAGCCTGGCCTTCGCCGCGGCTTCCTCCTGGCGCGCCCGGCTTGCGTCGGCCCGTGCCGTTTCCAGTTCGTTGAGCGAGGGCACGCGCTTGTTCGACCGGCGCCACACGCTTTCGAAGCGGGTAAGCCGCGATGCGGTTTCCTGCACCGATACCTGCGCCGCATCGAGCGACGCCTGCGCAGCCTCGAGATCGGCCCTGGCGATCTCCAGCGACTGCCTGACCGGATCGGCGTCGATCCGTGCGAGGACCTGACCAGAGCGGACCGTGCCCTTGGCCGGACCGGGTACCGCGGCAACGACACCGTCCAGCCGCGCCTTGATCGTGATGTTCTTCTGCCCCCGGATCGTCCCGCGCTCAGCCAGCAGAGGAACGAAATTCCCCACTTCGACCGGTGTGGAATAGTATGGGCTGTCCGTGCCGGTCAGGAACCGCACCAGCAGTACGGCCACCGCAACCGCCGCCAGCGTCAGGAAGACGAGGCTGAGCAGATGCCGCCGGGCGCGCTTCGGGGTCTTGCCCAGGAGAATATCGAGGGGAGAATGATGCGCGTTGTCACTCACAGACCGTCACCTCGGGCAAGATGCCCACGCCCGGGGCGGGGGCAGCAAGGTCCGCCTCGCTCCAGCCGCGGCCCTGCGCCGTCCACAAACGGATCGAGGCCGTGGCAAGATCCGCCCGCGCCCTGATCCGCGCTTCCTCGACGGCGAGCGCCGCTGCCTCGGCCACGTAGAGGGTCGAAAAGTTGCCCGTACCGGAGCGATAGGCCAGGCGCGCATCCTTCGCTGTCATCCGTGCGCCGCGTACGCTGTTTTCCAGCTTTGCCTGACGCGCCGCCGCTGCCGCAACCGCCTCGCGGTCGCGGGTCATCTCGGCATAGGCATCCCCTTGCGCCTCGCGATACTTGGCGACCGCAAGCGCCGCGGGCGAATCCGCCGGTGCCGTCTCGGTATCGCCGGCGAGCACTGCATCGAGATCCTCCTGCGTGACCTTCTGACGCGTCATGTCAGCGATCAGGCTGTTTTCCAGAGCAAGCAAGTCGGCCCGGTGGGCCACCGAAAGTCGCTCCGTGCCCGCGACGTTCGCAGCGATGTCCGGGACATGCCCCTCGCCTGAAAGCACGGCGCTGAGACCCTCCGGTTCCATCCCGGTCAATCGGGCCAGTTCGCGCATCGCGGCATCGAGCCTCTCGCGCGCGGCGTCGAGATCGTTCTGCGTGACTGAAACCAGCGATCCGGCAAGGCCGGTGTCGAGCCCGGGCACCAGTCCGGCCTCGCGGCGGAAGCCGGCAATTTCCGCATTGTCGCTGAACTGCTCGACCATCTTCTCGCGCAGGGCAAAGATTTCCTGCAGGCGCCGCACTTCGAAATAGGCCGCCGCGATGTCGGCCGCGACATGGGCCCGCCGATGGGCATGGCGGTAGGCGCGGGCCTGGCTGGCGGCTTCATCGGCATTCTTCGCACTGGCATTGAACAGGCGCTGCAGGCGGGTTCCCAGCCGCCGCGCCGCCGCGTCCGCCTGAAGCTCCTTCGCCTGCAGGCTAAGGCTGTCGCAGACAAGCGATGGATTGGCGTTCAGACCGCGCTCGACAAGATCGGTCAGGACCGGATCACCAGCGGTCTGCCACCATAGCGGCTGCCATTCACTGTCGCCCGTCGCAGGAACGCTGCTGCCCGCTTCCGCCGGATTGGCGTCTGCTTGCAGGCTCCCCAGTTCCGTCTGCGCAGCCGAACAGCCGGCCAGCAGCAACGCCAGCACCGTGGCCGCCATGATGGAGCGGGATGAGGGGAGATCCGACACGGCATTTCGCATAGCAGCTAAACCGCGAGAGGCAATTGCAACAAGGTGCAACCAATCACGCCAAGACAATGCCCCGCCCCGGCGCGTGGTTGCAAGCAACCGGCTGAAACGCCTGCAAATCGCGCCCGGCAGAAAAGTCAGGGCGCACCCGGGCAAATCAGGCATGTTAGCTCACGACTTGCGAGAGATGACACACCCGACACGAAAGCGGGAGGCCGTTCGCAGAGGGTAAAGCGCGCAGTTCGCCCTCGAAAAAGTCCTGTGGGATACGCGGCTTATACTCGCCGGACTCACTTATGCCGGAGCGCGGTGCTGGCGGCTGGAAAGCGGATCACAGGCGATGGACAGCAACTTGGAATTCGACGCAGCACGAGCCTTCGCTGGGCAGGAACACAATCATTTCATCGGCGGCGAATGGCAGCCCGGTGCAAGCGCCGGAAAAATCGATTCAATCGATCCCGGTTCGGGAACGGTGATCGGCCAGATCGCTGCAGGCAATGCAGAAGATGTGGATCACGCGGTCGATGCGGCAAGGGCGGCGTTTCCCGCATGGTCTGCCACGGGCGGAATCCAGCGCGCCAAGTTGATGTGGGCGCTGGCCGATGCGCTTATGGCGAATGCCTCCGCGTTGGCCATGCTGGAAAGTCTGGATAACGGCATGCCGGCGCGCATGGCTGGCTTCGGCGTCATGGGGGCCGCTGAGAATCTGCGATACAATGCGGGCTGGGCTGGCAAGCTGGCCGGCGAGACCGTTTCCATGTCGGCACCTGATCATCAGGCCTTCACGATCCGCGAACCGGTTGGCGTGGTGGGAGCGATCGTCCCCTGGAATTTCCCCTTGGCGATGGCGGTGGCCAAACTTGCGCCGATCCTGGCGGCAGGCTGTACGGTCGTACTGAAACCCGCCGAACTCACCTCGATGAGCGCACTCAAGCTGGCTGAGCTGATTGCCGAAGTCGGTTTTCCGGCAGGCGTGATCAATGTCGTCACCGGCCATGGAGCCGAGGCAGGGCAAGCGCTGGTCGATCATCCCGGCGTCGCCAAGATCGCCTTCACCGGATCGACTGCGACCGGGAAAGGCTTGCTGGCCTCGGCCGCCGGTAATCTGAAGCGTCTCTCGCTCGAACTGGGCGGCAAGAGCCCGACCGTGATCTTCGCCGATGCGAACCTTGCAGCAGCGGCCGAAGGCGCGGCGATGAGCGTGTTCATGAATTCGGGCCAGGTCTGCGTCGCCGGATCGCGGGTACTGATCCAGCGCAGCGTATTCGATCAGGTGATCGAGGCCATTGTCGCACGCGCGCGGGCCATTCGTGTCGGCTCGGGACAAGCGCCCGACACCGAGATCGGCCCGTTGATCTCGGGGCAGCACCGTGACCGTGTCTTGGGTTATGTCGAGGCAGGTCGCAGTGAAGGCGCAGAAGTCCTCGCAGGCGGCAAGGTCAGGCAAGGCGAAGGCTTCTTCATGGAGCCGACGGTGTTCGTCAATGCGCGGCCCGAGCATCGCATCATGCGCGAGGAGATTTTCGGCCCCGTCGTCGCGGCGGTGCCGTTCGACGATGCGGAAGAGGCTATCGCGATGGCCAACGACACCGAGTACGGCCTGTCTGCCTCGGTCTGGTCGCGCGAGATCGGCACGGCATTGGGCGCCGCGCGGAAAATCGACGCAGGCACGGTACGCGTGAATGGCGGCGCGGGACTCGACCCGGCAATGCCGTTCGGAGGCTTCAAGCAATCGGGCTGGGGCCGCGAGAACGGACGCGAAGGCGTACTCGCCTTTACCGAAACCAAATCGATCTCGATCAAGTTGTGAATGCGATCGGCGAAGGTCCGGCTGGAACGCTGGCAGGGAGGCCGGATCGATGACACCCGACGAATTCATGGTCTATGTCGCGCACTTCAACGCTGCCGACCTGGAAGCGTGCCGCCCCTTCTGGGCTCCGGATGTGCGATTGACGTTGCCGCCCGGTCCCGGCGGAGAAGCGCGAATCCTCGACGGACCGGATGCCATCGTCACGCGCTATCGCGAATCGTTCAAATTCGTCCATGAACGCCTGCGCATCGACTATCTCGCAATCGACGGCGATCGCATTGCCTGCGAGATGTACACCGAGTTCGAGGCGCACAGCGATCATCCCGATTTCGCCGCGCACCCGCTGCGCCAGGGCGACGTCTACATCATGACCAATTTCGTGCATTATGACCTGAAGGATGGGCGTTTCTGGCGAATCCGGGTGGCTCGGTTCGCCTGCGATACCAGTCGCGTCGCAGGGTGACGCAAGGCGCTTTCATTCGGGCTGCGCGGCCATGGCTCCTCTGACTTGTCGGTACGACATCCACAGGAAGAGGCTGGCAACAAGCGGACTGACTGCCAGCGGGGCCAGCGCATAGCGAAGTGATTCAGCCCCCATCGACGGGGCCAGAGCATCGCTGAGCGCGCCCACCAACAGTGGCGCGATCGCGCCTCCGATCACACCCGAAGCAACCAGCACCAGCGTCGAGGCGACGGCACGCATCGAGGGCAGCGCCACGCCGACGGCGACGGCAATGCAAGGCCCCATCGCGCTTGCCAGCAGAAAGTTGATTGCCCCCACGGACAGCAAGGCCACCGAAAGCGACGAAGAGAGCAGGAACAGCGCATAGAGCGGCGCAACGATCGGCAGGGCGAATACCGGTACCAGCAGCCCATGCAATTCCCCGCCGCGCTTGCGCGCGATCCAGGTTGCCATCACCCCCATCAGCACGCTGCCACTGATACCGCCAAGACCGACGGCTGGACCGATCAATGCCCCGACATCAGCCAGCGAAACGCCGTGGCTGCGCAACAGGAACGCCGGTGCCCATACCGGCAGCACCGAGACGCCCATCGCGGCGAGTGCGGCACCAAGCGACAACGCCTTGAAGCCGGGCAACCGCAACAACGCGCCGAGCGCCTGCGCCATATTGCCGGGATTGGCATCGGCTATCGCAATGCTCCCGTCGGACGTGCGTCGTGGCTCGCGCATGGTGACCAGCATGACCGCGACGGCAATGAAGCCCGCCGAGCCGCAAATCGCGAACATCGTGCGCCAGCCATGATGGGCCGCCAGCACCCCGGCCAGGATGGAGCCCGCTATGATGCCGATGAAGGTGCTCGAATAGAAAACCGAAATCGTCCTGGGCCGGCGCTCGGGAACGAAGAGGTCCGCGATCATCGACATGGCCACAGGAAAGCAGGTCGCCTCGCCGACCCCGACCAGAACGCGGGTCAAGCCGAGCGACCAGAACCCCTGCGCCAGCGCCGTTGCAGCGGTCGCCGCCGACCAGAGTGCGATACCGCAGAGCAGGATGCGCTTGCGATTGCCGCGATCGACCCAGCGCGCAATGAAGATCCCGACGACGAGATTGAAGAGGACGAATGCCGTGCCAGAAACGATACTGATCTGGGTATCGGTGAGCGCCAGATCGGCTTTGACCGGATCGACCACGATGCCAAGCAGGGCGCGATCGGCGTAGTTGAGGATATTGGCCGCAAACAGCAGGAAAACCGTATAGGCTGCCATCGCGCCGCCGCTTCGCGCTTCGCTTGCAGGAGGCATTCCGCCGTCACTCACCGGTCTGTCGTCAAGCCCAGGAGTTCGGCGGCGTTCAGACCCAGAATCCGGGCCTTGTCGGCCTCGGCGAGCCCCGCGTGGAAACCCACTGGATCGGGTTCGGCCATGTCGAAGGGATAGTCGCTACCCAGGCACAGCCGATCAGCGCCGTGGGTGCGCACCAGGCCTTCCAGCTGTTCGCGATCGAACACCAGGGTATCCAGCCACAGCTTTCGCAGATAACTGGATGGTTCGTGCCTGCAATGTTCGCTGCAATCGCCGCGTGCGCGCCAGCCGTGATCCATGCGTCCCCAGTAGCCGGGCATATACCCGCCGCCATGCGCGACACAGATTCGCAGGCCCGGATAGCGATCGAGCACCCCGCCGAAGATGAGATGGCCGACGGCAAGCGTCGATTCGAGCGGATTGCCGATCAGATTGTTGAAGTAATATTCGCTCATCCGCTGCGCGTGGGTAAAGCCCAGCGGGTGGAGGAACAGCAATACACCCAACTCCTCCGCCGCGGCGAAGAACGGTCTGAAGCGGGCATCGTGCAGATCGACTCCGCCGACGTTCGAATTGATCTCGATCCCGCGAAGGTCGAGATCGCGCACACATCGCCGCATCTCTTCGACAGCGAGTTCAGGTTCCTGGAGCGGCACGGTACCCATACCGATCAATCGGTCGGGGCGATCGGCGACGGCGGCTGCAATACCCTCGTTCACCGCGCGTGCGGCGGCGCGCCCGGTTTCAGGATCGGCGAAATAGAAATACTGGCCCGGACTGGGTGAAATCGCCTGCACGTCGATGCCCAGTCGGTCCATGTCCTCCAGCCGCTGTTCCACCCCGTTCAGCTTCGGCCCGATCGCCGCGAACTGTGCGCGATTGACCTCGCTGGTCCTGGCGCTGGTGAAATCGTTTATGCCCGGCGGCGGCCCCGGATAGCGAGCCTGAACGATCGCATCGGCCGCGGGAATGCCCAGGTGGCAGTGAATGTCGACGACCAGGTGCTTGCCGCGCGCCTTGACCGCGATGGGGCGGCGATCGCCGCAGGTAGTGATGTTCATTGGAACCTCGCCGGTTGAATGGTGCCTGTGCAAGGGCCGAAACCAATCGGGACATATCCGTCCGCGACCGCGCGCCCGCGCAGCGCAAGCGTATCGCCGTCTTCAAGCATTCTGCGGGTCGATCCGTCGGACAGAACGATCTCTTCACCGCCGCGAAGGCTGATTTCAGCTAGACACGCGCGCGCCTTGTCCGCCGCACCCGATACGGTACCGGTCGCAATCAGGTCGCCGGCTTCAAGCGGTGCACCGTTCGACGCCTGATGTGCCACCATCTGCGCCAGCGTCCAGAACAGTTCGGCCAGATTGGTTTCGGCGATCGTCGCCGAAGCGCCAGACGCGCTGGTCAGTTCGGCGGCAAGTTCGATGTTGATTCCGCCCAGCGCCCGATCCGTATCGTCGAGCAGATAGGCGGGCACAGGCGGTTCTGCATCCCCCCGCCCACGAGCGGCAATACGGAACGGGGCCAATGCGTCCATCGTCACGATCCACGGACTTATGGTCGTGAGGAAGCTCTTGCCCAGATGCGGGCCTAGCATCGATTCGAAAAACTGGATGCCCCGTGCCGACCAGTCGTTGACGAGGCAGCACCCAAACAGCAACGTTTCCGCCTGCGCCACATCGATGGGAACACCAAGTTCGGTGCCTGCGCGCAGCCACGCACCGAATTCGAGTTCGAAATCGAGCATCGGCTCGGGTCCGAAGCGATAGTCGTCGCCCCCGGGCGCGACAGTGAACTGGCCACATGGACGCACAACCGGCGTGCCGCTGCCGCGAACCGAACTCGCCCGGCCGTTGTAGGCCACCGGAAGCGCCAGAGGGCCGGGCTTGAGCGGGCCGCCGCCCGCCATCCGGCGGATGTGCTCGATCGACGTGCAGAAGTCGGTGAAGGCAGTCGGTTTCAACGGCATTTCGAGCGTCGCGTCCGCGATCGGCACCAGCATGCCCTCGAGAAGGGTTCGATCGCCCGCCCCGCCTTCCCTGAACAGTTCGGATAGCTCGCCGCGCAGCGCGCTGACGGCGGGCGGTGCACAAGCGAGCAACGGCGCGAGAGTGTCGCCCGATGCCGCATGTGCCGCCTCCAGCGCCGCATCCGTCAATGCCCCGCTCTGCGCCAGAGCAGCCAGATCGACGATCCTGTCCCCCAGCGCCACGCCCCCTCGGGCACCGCCGCTGCCGGTGGTAAAGACACCGAAGGGAAGATTCTGGATCGGAAAATCGGCGCCCTGTACATTGGCGCTATCGAGCCAGCTCCTGCGCGCGGGATCGTGCGTTTCGTTGAGTTCAATGGTCATGTGCGCAGGTCTCTGCATGCGCGGCACTCTCCTTGTGATAGCGTCCCATCGCCCCGAACAGGTCACGCTGCTGTTCAGGCGTGAATTGCGTGCCCCACTGGCGATAGAGCGAGAAGACATTGGCAACGATCCGCTCGGGATCGCTCCAGCCGCGAAACTCGGTCATCGCGATGTCACTGGCGGCAGATTCGAAGTCCATTCCGGCTTCCCAGCGCCTGCGCGCTTCATCGCGGATATATTCGAAATAGGCCTTCATGTTGGCCACGGCGCCCGTGTCCGTGATCGGGCCATGGCCGGGCACCACGACTTCAGGGTCAAGATCGATGATGTGCTGGCACGCGGCGATCCAGTTTTCCACGGGGCCCGCCCACATGATCGGGTGCCCCTCGTTGAACAGGAGGTCACCGGTGAACACCACCCGCTCGTCCGGAAGCCACGCGATCGTATCCGACGCCGTGTGCGCGGGCCCCAGATCGGCAAGCTCGATCGTCTTGCCACCGACGATCAGAGTCATGCTTCGGTCAAATACCTGCGTCGGCAACACGACACGATCGACTCCGGCAAAGTCGAACTTGCGCCCCATTGTTTCATAGAGAAATTCACCGGCCACACCCATCCTGGCGTGGTTCTCTTTCAAGTTACGCAACATGGCCGGATCGAATTCAGCCATGTCCTGGCGAGTCTTCTCGGTCGCGATGATTTCGGCATCGGCGACAACTTCGTTACCGAAGAAATGGTCGGGATTGGCATGGGTGTTGAGGACCCTGTCGATCTTCGCGGCCCCCGCCACCCGTGCCCGAAACTGATCGAGCATATCGCGCGTAAGGGGAATGCTCATGAGCGTATCGATCAGCAGCGTTTGCCCCTCGCTTACGATCAGTCCCGCGTTCGACCAGCCCCAGGTGCCGTCCGGCTGGACATAGCCGTAAACACCGTTGCCGATATCGTGCACGCCTTGCGTGAACGGCCAGTTGGACATCCGCTTCTCCTTTTTCGCGATCCTAGACCAAGGCGGGTCGCATTCAATTCCTAATTTCGGGAATTAACAGGTGATTGGCCAGGCGCTCTTGCAGTAAGAGTTGAATCGATTGATAGCCGGACGACGCAACACGCGGGGAATGATGCCGAGAGAGACAACCAGAAAGCGCGGGAAAGGTCGTCCGGCGGAGAACGGCGTGGGGCGCGATGTGGTGCTCGCCACTGCTCGTCGCCTGCTGCAGTCGATGCCTCCGGCCCGAGTGACGATTTCGCTGATCGCGCGCGAAGCGGGGATCGACCCTGCTCTGGTACGTTACTACTTCGGCGACCGTTCGAACCTGCTGCTCGCGGTGGTGGACGACATGCTCGGCGACATTCCGCGCGACCGTCCCGACAATGGCGGTGCAGCGACCATGCTGCGCAAACGCGTGCAGCAAGTGCATCAATTCTCGCTTTCGGCCAAGCACATGCGCCGCCTGATGGTCGACGAACTGGCGGAATCCAAATCGGCCGAAGTGCAAAGCCGCCTGCGCGACATCAATGCCCAGGCGGTCGAGGCCTATCGCTCCTTGCTGGCGCTCGACGGGGGCAAATCCCTCAGGCAGGTCAACCCTCTGTTCCTCTACCTGATGGTCGTCGGCATCTTCGACTTCTTCGTTTCGTCCGAACCGATGGTGCACAATGCCGCTCCGGACGGCACCAAGATCGACGAACTTTCGGCCGAATTCGAGGATTTCGTCGCCGACATCCTGCTCAACGGACTGCGCAAGCGCTAGCATGGCGGGTCAGGCCTCTTCGGCGACGCAGCGGTTGCGCTGGGTGCCCAGCCCCGTGATCGTTCCTTCCATCACATCTCCTGGCTGAAGAAAAACACCGAACGCGGAGCCGTTGCCATAAGGCGATCCCGTGCAGATCACGTCTCCCGGCCTCAATTCGACACGGTCGGAAAGATAGGCAATCTGGCGTTCGATCCCGATCATCATGTCGCGCGTCGTTTCGTTCTGATAGACCTTGCCGTTCACCGACAATTCGATCGTGAGATCGTAGGGATCGGGCACGAATTGCCGCGGCACGATCATCGGGCCGAACGGCAGGAAGGTCGGAAAGCATTTCCCCGACAGCCAGTCGGCACCCATTGCCGAATTGTCGCGCCGGAAGATGTGCTCACGGGCCGTCACGTCGTTGACCACCGAGAAGCCCGCAACGTAGTCCATGGCTGTCTCGGGCGTCACATGCCGCGCGCGCCGGCCGATCACCACGCCCAACTCCAGTTCCCAGTCGGGCTTGGCGACGTTGCGCGGCAGGACGACGGCATCGTTCGGGCCGACCACGCACGACGAGAGCTTGACGAAGCAGTAGGGAAGCGCCGCCTTGGCGCGCTCGTCCATCATGCGTTCGGCGTCGGCGCGGCGCTCGTCCTCGCCCATTGCCTCGCTCTCGCGCGATCGCATAGATGGGTCACCCATGATCAGGCCGATCACGTGCTTGCGGTAATTCGCCCCGGTGCAGAAAATCTGCCGCGGGATGTGCGGCGCTACCATCGTCACTGAGTCCATCAACTGCCCGGTATCGCCTGCTGTCCGGGCGATCTCCTCGAGCCGGGGCAGCGCTGCCGCCCAGTCGTCGAGCAGCGCCAATACCGTCCGGTCTTCGCCATGGTCGGTGAGACGCACGATGCGCTCCCCGACGACAAGCACGGCCTGTTCCCCATCGGCCGTGCCGATCGTTGCAAGTCCGAATGTCATGTAGATCCTCTTTCACTCGCGCCTGGCGCTCGAAGTTCAATAGGGTTGCTGCAGCCGGCCCATGGTCTCGCCCAGCATCGTTCCGCTTCCGGGTCCGCTTTCGCCGGCCATTTCGAGCTCCCCGATGCGCACCGAATTCTCGACGACCAGCCGCGCCCGCTCAAAACGGCGATCCATGAACGAGCGCAGCGCAAGCGCAACGTCATCGTGGCGGGCAATTTCCTCGGCGAGAACAAGGCCGTCTTCAGCGGCAATACCGGCTCCGCTCGCCATATGGGGGGTCGTCGCGTGCGCGGCGTCGCCGATCAACACGACGCGCTTCTCATACCAGGGATCGGGCAGCAGCAGCCATTCGAGCGGTCGGTAATTGACCTGGGAAGGATCGGTCAGCGCTTCGCGCGCCGCCGCGACATGGCCGCCGAACGGCGCCATCAATTCGCGGACGTGCGGCACCAACTGCGCATCGTCGAACCACGGATTGTCTGGCAGATGCTCAAGCAGGAAGAGGTACATTTCATCCTGCGAGACAGGATTGAGACCGAGTTTGACTTCGCCGCCGAAGTACATTTCGGTGCAGTCCGCCGTATCTGGACGCGGTGCCGTCACGCGCCAACAGCCCTGGCCGGTAAACTGCGGCGCGGGCGCTTCGGGGAATATCAGCTTGCGCACGCCGGAGTTGATCCCATCGGCACCGACAACCAGGTCGTAGCGTCCCGCAGAGCCATCGGAGAAGCGGACATCTACGCCGTCATCGTCCTGTTCCAAGGCATCGACGCTGATCCCGAGCCGCACGGCGATGCCTTCACGCAGCACCACCGACGATAGAATATCGTGAAGCGCGGGGCGCATGATTCCCCCGCCCTGCTGGATCGGCGCCGGGTTATCGATCGGCGGCGTATCCATCAGGATATCGCCGTTCACCGATCGCATGCGGAACCCCGCTGCAATGAAACCGCGCTGCTTCACCGCATCGTAGATTCCCAGATCGTCAAAGGCCCTCAGGGAGATTCCGGTCACGCTGATGCCGGCGCCATAGACGCGCCATTCGGGGTCGATATCGACCAGCGTCACAGCCACGCCGCGCCGGGCCAGCGAGATCGCGGCGGTCATACCGCCCACGCCGCCGCCCACGATCAATGCAGAGTCGATCACGCGGGCACCTGCCACAAGCCCTTGTCCGGCGTCATCTCGGCATGAGGCACATTGCCGGGGATGATCCGTCCTGTACCCCATTGATCGGTTATGCTGGGGGCCATTTCATAGACTTGCGGCTCCCAGTTCGCTTCGTCGACTTCTTCGAGGTCCGACGTATATTCGACCGCATTGCCGTTCGGAGTGACGTAGTAGGTAAAGGTATTGTTCCCCGCCGTGTGCCGGCCAGGCCCCCATGACAACGACACGCCGCGTTCATGCATGCGCGCCAATCCACGCATCAGCTCGTCCACCGAAGCCACGTCGAAGGCGATATGGTTCAGTGCGGGCGGCCCAGGCAATATCGCAAGACGGTGGTGCGCCGGGTTGCAGCGAAGGAACACCATGAACTCGCCGATCCAGTCCGACAGGCGGAAACCGAGCACGCGCCGGTAGAAATCGGCCAGCGCGTTCACGTCGGGGGTGTGCAGCACCACATGGCTGATCCGCTGCGGGATCGCCTCTCCGCGAGCGAGCGCACGCGCGCTGCGCTGGGAACTCTCGGCGACGATTTCGATCGCACGCCCATCGGGATCGAAGAAGCGAAAAGCGTAACCGCCAGCCGGGGAATCGCTTGTCGCCGGTTCGCAAATGACCCGGCACCCGGCCGCCTCCACTTGTGCGAACAATGCATCGACGTCGGCGCGCGAGGCGGCGCTGAAGCCGATGAGATCAGTCTTGCGCTCGGCGTCCTCGCGAAGCCGGATGACATAGGGATGCGATGAAGCCTCAGCCGCGAAATAGACCTTGCCGTCCTGCTCCGCAGTTTCAACCAGCCCCCATGTTTCTCCAAAAAAGCTCCTTTCCGCAGCCAGATCCGGTACGGCGAGAGCGACATACTGAAGATCACTTACTGAAACCGGCATTGCGTACTCCAATTTAATTCCATTCATCAGGAATAATACTGTCTGACGGGAAGGCCCAAGGGCGCAGGGATCGGCAGACCGCACGATCCCTGCCGATCCCGCTCTCAGAACTTGCTGCCCACACGGATACCGTAGGTGCGCGGCTGCTCGGTTCCGCCGGCCGCCAGCGAGGCGGCAGAATTGTTCTGCACCGCAGCCAGCCGGCGTTCGTCCTCGATGTTGAGAATATACGCCGTGACGAACCAGCGATTGTCTTCGCTGGCCAATGTAATCGACGCATTCGACACGAAATTGGCGCTCGCACGGGTGTAGGTGGGATAGTCTGCGGCGACCCAGGTTCCGGCGCGATAACGCGTGCCTGCTTCGAGCACGAACTTGACCTTGCCCAGTGGCACAGTCTGCCGTGCGTTCACGTTGAACGCCCATTTCGGCGAGTTGAATGCCGGAAACCCGGAGCAATCGACCTTGAAAACCGAAATCGTGCCCGAGGCGGTATTCTGGGTGGTCGGCGCATAGGGGCAACTGGTGATCGGCGGCAGCCCCTGGTTCGGTGTGAAGTAAACAAAGCTGTCGTATTTCGTGTCCAGATACTGGACGTTCGCCTGCAGCAGCGTGGTTGGCGTAGCCAGCCACTCGACATCCAGGTCGAGACCCTTGATGGTGCTGTTGCCAATGTTGCGCGTCAGATAAACCGTAGAGGGTGGATTACCCAGGTCATAACCATATTGGCTGAACTGCTGGTTCTTGTATTTCCAGAGGAAAGCCTCGAGGTTCAGCTGAAGCTTACGACCGAAAAAGCGGTTCTTCGAACCGATGGTATAGGCATCGATCGACTCCGGCTCGTAACTCTCCAGGCCGCGCGCGAACGAAAAACCGCCTGCGTGATAGCCTGTCTCGAAGCTCGCATAGACCATGTTGCTCGGCGTGAAATCGTACTGCGCGGCCAGGCGGTATGTGAACTTGTCGTTATGCAATGCCGAATCTATCGACATCGGCGCCCTGAGAACGAAAGGCGTGCCGTCAACGTAGCCCGGCAACACGTAGAGCGGCACGGGCGTGACCGGTATTCCGCGCGTTTGATAGAAGCTCTCGAAATCCGCCTGGTTGTAGAGCAGCGGGGTGAAGGGCAGATTGGGGCAGAAGTCCTGCGGCGGCGCGGGATTGCCACAGAACGGCAGATAGACGGTGGCGTCTCCATCGAAACGCTTGCGGTCCGACGTATAGCGGCCACCTGCAGTCAGGCTGAGTCCTTCGACCGGATGCACCGTCACCTTGCCGAAGCCGGCGTAGGATTCGGTCTTCGAACTGAACGCCTGAAACGGGATCAGCGACAGCTGGTTATAGATCGCCCGCGCATCGATCGCCTCGTTGAAATAGATCGCACCAAGCAGATAATCGACCGATGTGCCGATATCACCCGCCCATCGTGCCTCGACGCTGGTCTGCTGGTCCTTCTCCTGCGAAAATCCTGCCCGCATCGAGTTCGTGAACTGATAATCCAGAGATGCTTCGCGATACGCGGGCTGCACCGTCAGAGTTCCCGCATCGGTCGACCAGTTGATCTCGGCGGTCACGCCCCAATAGTCGTTGTCGTTGTACGGATAGCTTGAAAGCGTTGCGCCCGCGCGTCCCAACTGGGTCGAAAAACGCGAGGCGAGATAGGCTTCCGCTGCGGGAGTATGTACGCCCTCACCAGGGCCGAAGCCCGATGGGACGAACTGGTAGCCGGTAAAGCCGCCGGGCCCGAAGGTGGGGTTGATTGCACCGATGTAGTAGCCGCTGCTGCTCGAACCGCCCTGATGCGCGTAATCGGCAGCGACCCTGACATTCAATGCTTCCGTGAGCTCCGCATAGACCTGCGCACGGGCGCCATATTCGTTTTGGCTGCCGGTGCCGTCCTTCTGAAAGCCGTCGTGATTGGAAACCGTCCCGGAGAGACGAAATGCTCCGCGATCGCCGATCGGCACGTTGAGAGCCGCCTGGCCGCTATACCAGTCGTAATTTCCATAGCCTGCAGTGATCTCGCCCGAGAGCTCGCCGATCTGGGGCCGCTTGGGAATCACGTTGATGGCGCCTGCCGTCGCATTGCGGCCATACAGCGTTCCTTGCGGCCCCTTGAGCAGTTCGACGCGCTGAAGGTCATAGAACATGCCGGAGGTGGAACTGGGACGCCCGATGTAGACACCGTCGTAGTTGAAGGCGATCGCCGGATCCGAATAGGCATTCACGGTGCCGTTGCCGACGCCGCGGACATAGAAGATAGCTGTCGGCCCTCCGCTGCTCGAAGCAGAAAGCGCCGTAGAAGTCCTCGAAAGATCCTCGGCGCGCACCACGTTCTGACGCGTCAGTTCACCCGAGTCGATCACATCGAGCGCCAGAGGGATGCGCTGGCTGTTTTCTTCTACGCGCTGCGCGGTCACGATGATCTCGGCGAGCTGGTTCGCATCCAGGGTGACGCCTGCTGCATTTCCCGCCTGCCTGGACGGGGCAGCCCCCGCCGCGCCGCTGTCCTGCGCCAGAGCCGGGGCGGTAGCAAACAGCGCACCCACCGCTGCGCTGCAAAAGAGCAATCCCTTCATATTTCCTCCCATGTCACGACTCTAATCGGTCATTAATTCCTATTTCCCAGAATACGGAATAAAGAGGGATCTGCAATCGGATTTTTGCGCGAATTTTCTCGTCATCCCGAATTGCGCCCAAGACCGGAGCTTGGGCCCGCACTGGACAATGACGCACGCAAAGGCCAATTCGCGGTAATGGACCAGCCTTCCCGTTCCGGCCCCGGGCGCACGCTCGACTGCAATGCCGACAGACCGGCGACCAAAGGGGAAGAAACCAGGCTGGATCAAACCGCCCAGGGCAGCTCGGAACTCGCGCTTCCGGCGGAGCTCGATCTGGCCATTGGCTTTCGCCTGCGCCGCGCGGTCACGGTTGCCGACGCGCTGTTCACCGCAAGATTTGGCTCGCGCGGCATCACAGCAGTCCATTATGCAATCCTGATGTCGGTGCGGCGCAATCCCGGTTGCCAACCCTCGGCGCTTGGCCAATTACTCGGGATCACGCCCAACAATCTGGTGCCGCTGATCGATGCCCTCTCCGGTCGTGGCCTGCTTGACCGCACTGCGGGCACGCGCGACCGGCGAGCGCGACACCTTTGGCTGACGTCCGAAGGCGAGAGGTTCACCGCCGAACTGGCGGAGGGACACCAGGCACTGCAGGCACAAATCGAAGAAGCCATGGGCGTGCAGGACGCCGCCGAGCTTATGAGACTTCTCGCGCTTTACGTTCGATCGTCGCCCGGGTGACGTTCAAGATGCGCGACCATGGCGGCGTTGAACGCCCCGGGGGCCTCGATGTGCGACAAATGGGCGGCCCCCGGCATCATTGCGCTGCGTCCGTGCTGCACCCCCTGGGTAAGGATCGGCACAGAAGCGCTTCTCGGGCCGTCTTCCTCTCCTCCGATCACAAGCGTGGGCGCCGCGATACGCGCGAGAGAGCCGCGCAGATCGACATCGCGCAGCACTGCAACATTACCGCGATAACCGCGAACCGGCATCATGGCCATGTGTCGCACGAGCGTGTCGACTTCGGCAGCCTCGCTCTCCCGAAACCCTGCACTCAGCCAGCCGGCAAGCATACTGCGCGCGATCTGGTCCAGCCCTTCGTCCCGCGCCTGATCCGCCAGTGCCCTCCACATGTCCTTGTTGGGCAGATATGCAGACGTGTTGGCAAGTATGAGCCGACCGATCCGCTCGGGATGTTCGGCGGCGAACCAAATGCCAACAATGCCACCTAGCGACACGCCGAGGAAGTCCACGCGCTCGACGTTGAGCGCGTCGAGGATGGCCAGCACGTCGCGCCCCAGCATCTCGACCGAATAGTCCCCTTCGGGCGCATCACTTGCGCCGTGGCCGCGCATATCGAAACGAATTACGCGGCGCCCTGCGAGCGCGGGCATCTGCCCTTCGAAGGTTTCGAGCCGTCCGCCCAGATAATGCGCCAACAGGATCGGCGGTCCGTCTGCCGGACCTTCCACGAGGACATTGAGACGGCAATCGCCGCTTGCGATGATCGGCATGATGCTATCCTTCATGTGGCTGGGCCGGCCACCGCTGGGCGGGATTCCAGGGCGACGGCATGTAATAGGGCACAGCGATGAAGGTCGCCTCGACAGCCGTGATTCGGCCGGCCTTTACCTTGAACAGTTCAAGCAGCGACCAACTGTGCGGCTCGCGGAAAAGCGACCGCATCGCTGTGCCATCCGTGAGCGCATAGTCGTCCATTACGCCCTTGTGATCGATGAAGCCGCGGGCCATCACCAGCCCGCGCGGTTCGTCGATCACAAGGAATGCGCGGTCGCGCACCCGCTCGTTGAAGCGATATCGGCCAAGGCGGAACAGCTTTTCGACTTCGGGATAGGATTTGCCGTTCTCGATCCGCGTGCAATCGGCCGAAAAGGCTGTGCCGCGGATATCGCCGGTATTGTTCTGCAGCGTTTCGAAATAGCCGTTCGCGGCCGCAATCAGTGCATCGCGCGTCATCCGTTCATCCGCCGCCACGGGCCGCACAAGATCCGGATCATGCGCGAATTCCTCAACCGGACCGATCGGCGTGGGCGGACCGGAGAGATTGCGCGGCGTCGAGAACAGATGCTCGATCTCGACGATTTCACCTTCCGCTACTCCCAGCCGGACTGCAAGATAGCCGGTCACGTCGTGCATGCGGATCGCGGTGAAAATTCCGATGGAGTCCTGCCGGGTGTCGACCAGCGTCAGTGCCGGGCCAAGCTCTTCGGCAACCGTATCCCAGGTGCCGTCGGGAAAGGGCAATGCGACGTTGTTCTCGCTGAACCGGGCGTGGCGGGAAATCGGCGCCAGCGACGGATCATGCGCGAGATAGGCTGCGCGATAGCGTTCGGCGATTGCCTCCAGGGCTGCGGGATCGCTCATTTTTGCGACTCCATCCCGGCATCCGGTCCGAAGTCGAGCTGTGCGTCGCTGTACCAGCGACCGTGGATCTGCACATTGGCGCGGAACGGCAGGACCACGCGGCCAATCGCACCTTCATCCGGGCGCCGCGCATCGGCGACGATCAGCTCGGTGCGCATTTCGGCGTAATTGCTCGCGGTGCCGATCAGCCAGCCATCGCCCTCATCGGCATCGGCTGCGCGCGGCACGAAAGTGACTTCCTGCAAGGCGTGTGTCGGCCCGGCGTAGAAGGAGCGCATCGTCCGGTCGTGCATGTCGAACACACCATAGCTGTTGATGACGCGGCGCGCGCCAGTGCCGAGCCGGTCGCGGTCGATCGGCTGGGCGGGATCGTTGAACGACGTATAGGCATAGCGCGTCTCGCGTCCCATGAACCGATCGTCGACACGCCCCAGGTCGATCACCGGCAGGTCGGGAAACAGGATTTCCTCACGATAGCCATCGTCTTTCGAATTCAGGTCGAAGATCATTCGCCGGATCAACGCCCGGCTTTTCAGCGCATCCCATTCCGAACCGTCGGCAGAAGGGAAGAAGGGGAAGGGATTATTGTCGAAGATCGGCGCGTCGAGAACCACCGTATCGCCGCGGGTATAGGCATTGAACGTATGAACAATCGCGCGGTTCGGGCCCTTGAACCAGCGCAGGTCATTCGCCTCACCGTCGCGCGGAAGAATGCCGAACCAGGTCGGCGCCTCCCGGTCCCAGGTCCAGTGGATCTTGCCCGCCTTCAGCCGCTCGAGATCAGTAACATAGCCGAACACGGGAAAGATCACGTGCCCCTCGGTGATCGCAAAATCGTGGATCATGCTCACGTACGGGACTTTCAACCGCGTCTCGCGCGTGATCGCCCCGTCCCTGTCGATGATGGTAAGCACGAGGTCATCGCTGGCGAGGCCGGTCGCCTCATAGCCGAAGGTAATCAGTTCACCGGTCGCGGGATCGACCTTGGGATGCGCGGTGAAGGTCTGACTGCCATAATCGCCGCCAAAAGTGAAAAGCCCCTTCGACTTCAGCGTCACCGGATCGATCTCGGTCGGGGGGGCATCTTCCTTGAGCGCGAAAAGCCGACCAGCATTCACTTCGACATTCGTGTTTGCGAGCGTGTTGCGCCACGGCTCGTCGATGTTCGCCACCTCGGGCTCGCAGTCATAGGGATTGCGGTAATAGCCATAGAGCTGACGCCCTGCGGCGCGATTGTTGCGGTAGCGTTCGGTCTCGATCCACCGCCCCGTGTAGTCGACGCGGCCGTTACGAAATCGGAAGCGGCTGATGTAGCCGTCCTGGTTGAACGGCGAATCGTCGGCGTGCTTGGGTGGATAGGCCCAGTCGCCGCCCACGCGAACGAATGCGCCGTTCAGCCCATCGGGGATGGTGCCTTCCACCTGACAGTCGATAACGTCCGCCTCGAATGCCTGGGGGGCGAAGAAGTCGCTAGTCTGAGCCATGCGAAGAAGTGCTCCAAGATATAGGCGTACGAGCGGCAGCCGGGATCGTTCGAGCGCAGCTGAAGCGCCGCACGCCCCCTCTCCCTTCAACGCGCGGCAAACGGCAAATGCCCGCAGCCCCAAGTTTGATAGATATTGTTCTTATGTCAGAACTATTATCCAGCTTTGAGCGAGTCAATCACGAGAGCAGAAGCCGGAGCGAAGCCAGAAGGGACACCAACCTGCGCATAATGGAGGGTACGCGCCTGCAGCTTCCCTATGGGCAAACAGCCCGGTTCGCCCTCGGCAAAGTGGATCGCAGGCTATGTTTCATGGACATCTCGCACGAAGCACAAATGCCCCCGACCGAATAATCGTGCCGCCTCACCCCGGCACCTTCCCAAATCGACGGTGGACCGGGTCTACTGGCGCATCTTGCGACCGGTGAAGGAGTTGCTCATCGCAAGCCAGCTCCTGTCGCCACTCTGCATGGAACCGGCGCGCGCTCGCTGCGTACGTATTGCTTGCCCAAGTAACTGGACGGCCATGCAAGGATCCCGCCCGGTATTCCCGTGGGCATTGATCAGGGTGCGCCGGAGCTGCCGGTATCGCCGAGCAGGACGCTGTGCCCTGCCGGCGGCGACTTCGGCGATAGCGACATCTGCCGAAAAAGCCGCGCGGACATGCCGTGACGCTCACGGAACATGCGCGAGAAGTGCGCCGAGTTGTTGAAGCCCCACGAAAAAGCGATCTGGGTGATGGAGACGTCCCCCTTGTTCGGATCGCAAAGTTCGTCGACGCAGTGCCGAAGGCGCAAGTCCCAGATGTAGGCGTTGATGGTCTGCTCGTCGTCCTGGAAGACCTTGTGGAGATAGCGCTTGGTGCACCCCAGAGCATCCGCGATCTTTTCGATCGAGAGCTGATTGTCTCGAAGATTACGTGCGATATATGCCTTGATGCGCTCGCGCAGGGTTTCCTGCATCGTCTCCACTTGCCGTGCAGCTGCCTGCTCGCTCAGCGCCAATTGGATCAGTTGCGCGGCGTTCTCGATCAGATCGGTCTGATCGGCGAAGTTGAGCGCCCCCCAGTCACGCTGCAGCAACCGGACGAAGCCGCCGGCCAATCGCGCCACACCCGGCTCACCGCCCATCCGGACGAGATCGGCACCGGCCGCCAATGTCTGTTTGCGAAAGAAGAAGTCCGCGGGAAACAACAGCAGAACCTGCTCGGAATCCGGCGTATGATTGACTTCCAGCTCCCGCGAAAAATCGTGCAGTGTCCATTCGGACGGACCGATCGTCACTTCGCTCATGCGCGATTTCAGCGTGCAGGAACCCAATGTCTGAACGATGACCTTCACGCAATCGGCAGGGTGGTCGTAGCGTGGGCAAGTGAAAGTGAGCGACGCCGCCTCGCCTGCGATGAAGCGGATCACATCGACGCTGAGCGTGGGACTATATGCCGTCGGCTCACTGCGCATGACCTGCATTTCCGATGGGCTGAAGCGGGCAAGGAAGCGATGCACCCGCGCGCGCGAACCTGGCAGCCCGGCACAATCTTCGCCCGGCAAATCGCGGGGGCGCCTGCGGGGCGATGGATGCTTCGTCATGGTCCTCTCCCTCGTGTCGCGACGCCCTGACTCCGCGGCATCGCCGGCCATCGTCTTATCGAAACAGGACTGTCCCGTGTAAAGACAGGTCTGCCCCACATCTACCGCCGTTTCCGAAGCGGCCGGTTGCGTGCGCACGGCTTCACATCCGAGCAAAGACGATAACGCAGACCTTGGTCATGACTTTACCGGGAGCGTACCGCGGTGTTTGCCGAGCGCGCAACCGGGGCTTTTGCCGTTTGCATCGATACCGGCCCTGCCACACGTTACACACAGACATTCAAGGGAAAAGGATGGCGGATGGCGGATGAATTCGACTTTATCGTCGTCGGGGCGGGATCGGCAGGCGCCGTAATCGCTAGCCGTTTGAGTGAGCGCCCCGAAATGCGCGTGCTGCTGCTCGAAGCCGGTGGCGCGGATCGCCACGCGCTGATGTCGATGCCGATCGCCTTCTTTCAGCTGCTGCGTCGGCCCGAGATCAACTGGGGCTATGCCACGGATCCCGAACCTTATGCAGACAACCGCCGGATTCCGGTCTTTCGCGGCAAGGTGCTCGGCGGTTCGTCATCGATCAACGGCATGATGTTCACGCGCGGCGATCCGCGCGACTACGACCAATGGGCGCAGATGGGTAATCGCGGCTGGAGCTTCGATGATGTGCTCCCATACTTCAAACGCCTCGAAAACAGCTGGCGCGGCGCAAGTGCCCGGCACGGCGCGAACGGCCCGATCAGCACCCGCAAGCATCCGACCGACAATGCGCTGTTCCACGCGCTGACCGAGGCGGCGCGCCGGTTGGGCCATCGCATCAACGACGATTTCGAAGCCGATCTGCCCGAAGGTTTCGGCCTGCCCGATTTCTCGATTCACAAGGGGCGCCGCGCCAGCACCGCGAAACGCTATCTCGATCCGGTGGGGGATCGCCCCAATCTTCACATCGCAACAAATGCCCACGCGACGCGAATCCTCTTCGAAGGCAATCGCGCAGTCGGCGTCGAATTCCTCCAGGACGGTGCGATTGTTCAGGCGCGCGCCCAGCGGGAGGTCGTCTTGTCGGGCGGCGCCTACAACTCGCCGCAGTTGCTCATGTTGTCCGGCATAGGTCCCGCCGAGCATCTGCGCGAAATGGGCATAGACGTGCGCGTCGACCTGAGCGGTGTAGGACAGAACCTCCAGGAGCACCCCTCGATCCATTCATTGTTCAAGCCGCGCGGGCAAATGGACTTCGAACGCGAGATCCGCTTCGATCGGATCGCACGTTCGGTGCTGCGCTGGAAGCTCACGGGTAATGGCATTCCGGCGACGCTGCCGCTTACGGCAATGGCATTCTACAAGTCACGCGAAGGGCTTGAGCGGCCAGACATGGAAGCGCTCTTCGTGCCGACCGCAATGGACGCCCGGGTGTGGTTCCCGGGTATCGTCGCCGGCCGCGGGCCGGTGTTCACGGCGTCGAGCATCATCCTGCGCCCGGAGAGCCGCGGCTGGGTGAAACTGCGCTCCAACGACCCGCGCGACGCGCCCCGCATATGCTGTAACCTGCTCGCAGAGCCCAGCGATCTTGCCTTGCTGCGCGGCGGAATTCGCTGGCAGCGTGCGTTGATGCGCCAGGCTCCGCTGGACGCCTTGATCGGCGAAGAGCTGCGGCCCGGCGCCGATGCGACCAGCGATGCCGAACTCGACACCTTCATCCGCGCCAACGTGGGCACCGCACACCATCCCACCAGCAGTTGCAGCATGGGGACCGATGATCGCGCCGTGGTCGACCCCCAGCTGCGCGTTCGCGGCGTCGAGGGTTTGCGCGTAGCCGATGCGTCGATCATGCCGGTCATTGTGGGCGGGCACACCAATGCACCGTCGATCATGATCGGAGAGAAAGCAGCCGCAATTCTGCTTGGCGAGGATCGCGTTGCGGGTCCTGCCGATCAGCTGGCCGCCTGAAACAACACCTGACCTGGAGATTCACATGCAGAGCCTTGTCCCGATTACCGACCTCCCGCCCCCCGACATGGACTTTGCGAACGCCACCCCGCCGGCGATGGAATTCGCCTTTCGCATCCGTATCTTCTTCAAGGAACGTATCCGCTTCGAACCCCGCACGCCGCTTGGCGGCCGCGTCTATGTGCCGCCCGCTGGCGGCGACATCGTCGGCCCCCGTCTCAATGGCCGAGTCGTCCCTTACAGCGGTGCCGATTTCGCCCGCGGCCACAGTGACGGGGCCAGCGAACTCAACGCTCATTACATGCTCGAGGCAGACGACGGCACGCCCATCTACGTCAATAATCGCGGTTTTCTCTACGGTCGCCGCAACGACAGGCCGTTCCGCATGAGCGAGGACGTTCCGGAACGCCAGATGGCTCCGGGCCCCGACAACGAAACACAGTGGAAGGTGCCCGAAGACCCTTATTTCATCTGCATTCCGGCGTTCGACACACCAACGGGCAAGCACGATTGGCTTACCCGCCACGTCATAATCGGCCGTGGACGGCGAGTGCCTGCCCCGGATCATACGGTGTTCGACTATTACGTCGTAACAGGCTGAGCCTCACCCGAGGCATATTCCGTTCACAAACTCCGCAGTTCCGGCGGGCGTACTGTCGCCCGCCAGCCGATCGCACACAAGTCGGATCACGTTCTATGCGCCGGACATAGGCTCACCGCAAAGGCTCACGGGAAACCACCGCGCCTCATGCCCAGAAATGAACGAAACTGGCGCACCCGACAGGATTCGAACCTGTGGCCTCTGCCTTCGGAGTGCAGGGATAGCGGGCATATGCGGACACAACCGGACATTGAAAACCCTTTAAATCAGCCGTTTTCTATCCGCACTTGTCCCGATGCATCCCCTAATGTATTCCGTACGTATTCCGTACGAAACGAAAAGGGCGGCTGGCAATGGCACTGGACTTGAGCAAGGTTGGCGAGCGGGAACGGCTCAAGGCGCAGCGCGAACCGCACTGGCAGCGGCTGCGCGCCGGATGCTTCCTTGGCTTTCGCCCGTCCAAGCGCGGCGGCAAGGGAACGTGGATTGCCCGCGCCTATGACGAGGATGCAGGCAAGTATCGGCTGAAGGCGCTAGGCGACTTCGGGACACTACCGGGCAATGAAATGTTCGCCGCTGCCAAAAAGGAAGCGGAGCGGCTGGCCGATCTTGTCGAGACGGGCGGCGAGGTGCGCGCCAAGATGGAAACCGTTGCCGATGCCTGCCGGGAATACGCCAAGACGCGCCCTGAGGCCGGGCACCGCTTCCGGCGCTATGTCTATGCCGATGCAATCGCCAAGGTAAAGCTGGACAAGCTGCGCCGTCGCCATGTGAAGGAATGGCGCGAACGGCTGGAGGCACAACCGGCGCTAGTTAGCCGTCGCAAGGAAGGTGAGGCCATCCACCGCAAGCGCGCGGCTTCGACAGTCAACCGCGATATGGCCGTACTGCGCGCGGCGCTGGCCAAGGTTCTGTCACCCGGCGCACCGAATAGTGAGGCAGCATGGCAAGAGGCGCTGAAAGCCGTTCCCAATGCCAACGGGCGGCGCACCTTGTACCTTGATCGCAACCAGCGCCGGAAGCTGCTGGCAAAGACCGATGGGGAAGCTGCACCCTTTGTCCGCGCGCTTTGCCTGTTACCGTTGCGGCCCGGCGCATTGGCGGGGCTTACCGCTGGCGACTTCGACAAGCGCACTGCGGAATTGACCATTGGCAAGGACAAGACGGGCAAGCCTCGGCGCATCCAGTTGCCAGCGGAGGCGGCAAACCTGCTTGCGGCTCAGGCAAAGAACAAGCTGCCGGGAGCGCCGCTTTTCATGCGCGCCAACGGTAAGGCATGGGACAAGGAAACGTGGAAGCACCCCATTGCCGCTGCCGTCGCCGCTGCGAAGCTGCCGGGCGAAGCAACCGCATACACGTTGCGCCACAGCACGATTACCGACCTCGTTAGCGCCGGGCTGCCTTTGCTCACCATCGCGCAAATCTCTGGCACCAGCGCTGAAATGATCGAGCGCCATTATGGGCACCTTGCCAGCGATGCAGCGGTGAAGGCCCTTGGCGAATTGGCGCTGTGAGCCGCTATCGCTGGCTCCGGCCTTCGAAATGCCTTGAGACGATGGACTTCTTTCCTGCGATCAAGGGGCAGACTTACGAGGCCATGCAAAAGCTATTGTTCGATGCCGTTTCGCGTGGCGACGTAAGGGGAATGCTCAACGACGAAATTGTGCCCAAGGCGCATATTGCCGCGTATTTGAGCCTCTATGCCCGCGCCACAAGCGAGCAAGAGCCGAATACCCTGCCGCCCGACCTGGCACTGAATTATGACGATCTCTGCGCGGTGTTTGATCGGCCCGCAATTGACAACCGCAAGCGTGGCAGACCCGTCAAGGAGCATTCTGGCTGGCCCGAGGATCGAAAACTAGCATTCGAAATGCACAAGATGCTCGCAGGCCATCCCGATAACCGGCAGGCAAAGTCAGCGGCAGAGGCGGCGCGAATGCTGGTGAGCGAAGGCAAGGTTGCAGGTGCGGGGACGCCCGAGAGCCGTGCAAAGCGGTTAGAGCGCGCATTTCGAAAATACTATTCGTCCTGACCGCATTTAAAATCCTTTATTCTCCTTTGCTGCGCGTTCGATCCGCCTGCAAATGGTCAATCCGCAAGCGTCCACCCCAAACCCCGGACGCTGCGGAGAACGATCATGGACACACCGATTGCAGTAACGATTCCCGATGCCGTGAGGCTCTCGGGATGCTCTCGCTCCGCGCTTTATGAGGCGCTGAAGCGCGGCGATCTCACGGCTCGTAAGGCCGGGCGGCGAACGCTAATCAGCTTCTCCGATCTCGAAGCCTATCTGGCGAGCCTCCCGACCTATCAGGCGGGAGCATGAGCGATGACTTCACAAATGGAAAACGCCGGGCGGCAACCCGGCGTTCTCTGCAATCAACTTGGCGGCTGGTTGCATTCCCCCTTTACCGCATCGGACTGGCAGGCTCAAACGCTTTCCTCCCGTTTCTGCCTCTCGCCGTGGATGGCGCGGGATATGGCGCGGCTCTGCTTTGGGGAGGGCCGTTGCAATGACTGAGCGGTCCTTTTCCAATCATCGGGCTGCGGCTCTTGCCCTGCTCAACGGCACCAGCCGACTGAGCCGCAAGGCCGGGCAATTCCTTGGCCAGCTTGCCGTCGATTCCACGCCCATGAGCGAAGCGCAGGCCGATTGGCTGGCGAAGCTACTGGACCGCGCGGGCTTGCCGCCGATGGCAGAGGGAGGCGCGAAATGAGCACCTATCCCGATGCACCGGGGCACCGGAACGTGGAAACCTCGATTGCCGCTGCCGATGCCCTTGCGCCGAAGCTGGGGCGGCTTCAGCGCATGGCAGAGGGCGCAATCCGCGATGCTGGCAAGCATGGCCTTACCGCCGATGAACTGGCGGCATGGCTTGATATGGACCGCTGGTCAATTCAACCGCGCACCAGCGAATTGAGGCGCAAGGGGCTTATCCGTGACAGCGGACAGCGCAGGCCGAATAGCACCGGCAAGCTGGCCATTGTCTGGATTGCCGCATGATGGCTGCGCCCTTTCCTGCGCAGATAACGCGCGCGCGAGGGGGCGCTTTGAAACTCCACCGGGATTGCGGTTTCGGTGGAGTTTCAATTGCACCCCACCGGCCGCAAAACCCCATAAAACAGCCGATTCCCGAAACTGGCACAGCACCTGCAGTTAGTTACCCTACTTCTGGTGTGGCAGCCCTTTCCGCTAGAAGCACTGGCAGGGGCGGCGCGCGTAACCGTGCCGACCGGGTAAGCCATGACCTGACAATCGCCCAAATTGGCAATCTCAAGGCCGCTGAGCGCCATGCCGAAAAAATCGGGCTGCCGTTCACGCGCATGATCTCGATCCACTGGGAAGGCGCTGGAGTGCCCTTGGCGGGCATGGCGAAAGCCACCTATCGCTTTACCGACCTGCTGACAAAGGCGCTGGCACGGCATGGCAGCCGCACGGCATGGCTCTGGACGCATGAGAACGGCGACGGGAAAGGCGGGCACTGCCACTTGCTCGCCCATGTGCCTGCCGATCTGGTACCCGTTGTTATGGCGCTGCAACGGGGCTGGCTTCGCCGGATCACCGGGCAGCCTTACCGGGCGCGCGTGATCCACAGCAAACCGATAGGCGGGCGGCTGGGGCTGGATGCGGGCAATCCCGATCTCCACGCCGTCAATCTGGAGGCGGCGCTTGCCTATGTTCTGAAAGGGGCAAGCCCTGAGGCCGCGTCACAATTCGGCCTGGAGCGGCTGGAGCCGGGCGGGCGCATTATCGGCAAGCGTTGCGGAACCTCTCAAAACATCGGCGCGAAGGCGCGCAAATCGAAGGACTGACAATGGCAAGAAAACGGAAACCGGCAGGCGGCATGGAGCCGAACAACGCGCTCACGGTCGAGCAAACGACTGAGGAAACCGGCGCGCAGGCAATGGCCCGCAAGTTACTCCAGCCGACCTTAAAAAATGCGGCGGCAGCATCGGCCTTCACCGACAAGATGATGGGCACCGATCTGGAGATGCCGGGCATTGGAGACTACGCGGATCATATCCATGCTGTGACGCATGATGCAGCGGGCGGCGACATTGCGATGGCCAGCAAAATTCTTGCCGCGCAGGCCGTCACCCTCGATAGCATGTTCGCTGAACTGGCCCGGCGCGCAGCAAACAACATGGGCGAGTATATCAACGCTGCCGAGCGGTACGGGCGGCTGGCCCTAAAGGCTCAAAGCAATTGCCGCACGACATTGGAGGCGCTGGCAAAGCTGCACCAGCCGCGCGAACAAACAGTGCGGCATGTGCATGTGAACGAGGGCGGGCAGGCCGTTGTGGCCGATCATTTCCATAATCACACGGGGGCTGCCGAAAATGGCAAATCAGTCAAACAATCCGATGCAACCGGCACGGCTGGCGCAAGCGCCGCGCTGCCTTGCCCGGACGCGGGCGGGAACGGAATGCCAATCGCCAGCGGTGAAGGGCAAGCGGCGATGCAGGATGCACGGCGGCACAAATCCGGGCGCACCTGAGGGAAACCGTAACGCATGGAAGCATGGCGGGCGATCTGCTGAAGCGATGGCAGCGGCGCGGTACCTGAGAGATATTGCGCGGCTGGCGCAAATTCATTGACTGGTAATCCGGCGCGCATATATAGGGCGCATATCTCCCTTGGCGCTTCGGGGCCAAGGTGCGCGGCGGCTTCGGCCGCCGCTGCTTTATCTGCCTCCCACAAGGCTATTTTTCCACATTTCGCCCCAAACGCGCATTCCCTTGTTAGCGAATGCTGGCATATGCAATGGCCATGCGCACGCGGATTTATGTCGATGGTTTCAATCTCTATTATGGCTGCCTCAAGGGCCAGCCGCACAAATGGTTGAATCCATTTTTGCTCTGCCAGAACCTTTTGCCGCGCAATAGCGTCGAGCACCTCAGGTATTTTACCGCGAAGGTAAGCGCACGCCCGAATGATCCCGATCAGCCCGTTAGGCAGCAAACTTATTTTCGGGCGCTAGGCACCATCCCGCAGATTACCGTACACCTTGGCCATTTCCTCACCCATGAAGTTACAATGCCCGATGCCGCCGCTTGGAGGCAGGGACGGCATGTGCCCCGCCATGTCGTAAAAACTGAGGAAAAGGGATCGGACGTAAATCTGGCAACTTGGCTGTTGATGGACGCGATGGACAATCAATTCGATTGCGCCGTCATCATCAGCAACGACAGCGACTTGAAAGAACCAATCAGCTTGGTCCGCAATCGCTTCCGAAAGGCTATCGGCATTCTGAACCCTCAGAGGAATGTCAGCCAAGCACTGCGCCCACTCGCGCATTTCATCAAACCCATTCGCGGCGGCGCGCTAGGTAACGCCCAATTCCCCAATACGATGACCGATTCAACGGGCCAGTTTCAGAAACCAGCGCGCTGGTGACTGCGCCGCGCCTATAATGGTGTGATGCGAATCTGATTGGCCAAAAACCCGCAGAAAGCCGCGCTTTTAATTAAATCCGAATGGCCAATCATTTTTGATTGAGAAGCTGCCACCTCCCGAAACCCGCACAATTCCGCCATTTCAAGCCGCGATTTGTCGCGTACGGTGTGTATCGAAAGTGTCCCTATATGACCCGGAAGAAAGGCCCGAAACAGACCTGTGAGCCTGTACTAGTCTATGAGCCGACGTTGGCAGGGCTTTCCTCTCGCGCCTTTACCGCTTGCCGAGCATCCAAGGTGGCGAAAATCAAACTGCTAGAGGGCTTCTCCCGGCAGATTTTTTCGACTTCGCCAACGATCCCGTTCAAGTCTGAACTTCCGGCCAGCGGTTCTGCCTTAGTGATCTGAGACATGTCCCAAGCTGCCCAAAATCCGGCAATCCAATTTTCCGTGGCTGCACGATTTTCTGGCAGAAAGGCCGTGGCGCAGGTCAAACTACCGGGGCCGCGCGGGTTGACCACTCTCCCGATTGCAGGATCGGCAGTTGCAGCGGCCAAAAGCATGGATGCAAAAGCCAGCATTCTCCCCCCCTGTTTTCCGTACTTATTCCGTACAACGCCATTTCATCTAGCGTAAGTGCTTGATTTAATGGCGCACCCGACAGGATTCGAACCTGTGGCCTCTGCCTTCGGAGGGCAGCGCTCTATCCAGCTGAGCTACGGGTGCAGTGGACGGGCGAGTAGCAGAGGCCGCGGGCGGTTTCCAGCGCCAAATCACGAATTTGCTGATCCTTGCTCCTCTTTTACCGGCATGCCTCAGAGCATGTCCGAACTGGCGGGAGAATTCGGCGGGTGGATCGGGCCTTGCAAGTTAGGAAATTGGCAAGCGGCGAAGCGGTAACAAGCCGAACATGGACAGGACTTCCAACGCGCATGGCAGCAATGGGACCAATGCCGGCGCACGCGGTGGGCCGCGGTCCCGGCCCGCTCGGCCGAGTTTCGGCAAAGGGTCCGGCAGTGCGCTCGGCATGAAATGGTCTGCGCTGCACGATGCGGGTGAGGCAGTGGCGGCCATTGCTGGCGCGGCGCCCGAGGTTTCCATGGAGGAACTGCGGCGTTTCCCGCAGGCTATCCGCGAGGCGGGAGGCTGGCGGCTCCTGCATGCCGAGCACGGGATCGAGGACCTCACCTCGATCATGGAACCGGGGCTTTGCGCCCTGCTTGCCGCGATGGCGCGCGGAGCGAACCCGCAGGCAGCTGCCCTTGCCCTGTGGAACGAGTTCGTCGAGGCGCGCAATGCCCTGCTCGAACTACTGCCGCCCAACCAGCATTCGGCTCGCCACGCAACCTGAGTTAGGTCCGGATCCGGCACGATCCGACTTGCCAGTTCTCTTTATGTTCCTATTATTGCCGGATGGCCGATACCGATTCCCCCGGGGTGATCCCGCAGTCAGACCCCGGTTCCTTCGCCGCCCCCGATGTCGTTCGCGGCATCGGGCGTCTCTTTGCCCGCAACGATATCTGGTGCCTGACCGAAATGCCGCTGCGCTGCGGGCGGCGGGCCGACCTCATGGGCATAGACGCCAAGGGGCATGTCGTGATCGTCGAGATCAAGGTCAGCCGGGCTGACCTGCTGGGCGACGGCAAGTGGACCGACTATCTCGACTACTGCGACCGATTCTACTGGGGCCTGCCCCCATCGCTCGATCGCTCGCCGCTGGAAGGGGAAGCCTTCCTGCCCGACAAGTGCGGGGTCATCGTCGCAGACGGCTACGATGCAGAAATCCTTCGCCCAGCCCCCTTGCGCCAGCTTGCCGCCGCGCGCCGCAAGGTGGAAGTCGAGCGCCTGGCTCGCGCATCGCTGCGCCGGCTGGTCAACATCGGCGACACGCATACCTCGCAGTGGGGCGGTTGATCGCCGCCAGCCCTGCCAAAGGGGTGAAATGTAATTAAATCAATGCCTTATTGGAGAAATCGCCCTGCCCGCGAGCCGCGCGATAATCGCCCGCTTACCTTTGACCGGCAGCATCGGCCAGTCGGCGATTTCCTCCATCGTGCGCTTGCACCCAAGGCACAGGCCGGAGCCCGGATCGAGCCGGCACACACCGGTGCAAGGGGATGGCACGCAAGTCATGGGCGCGCTTGAGCAGGTGGCGCGATAAGCGGCAAGCGCAATTTTCTTGCGATTTGTTGCAATGCACCCTAAAGGACCCGCCGTAACCGGCGCGCGGGACCAATCCCGCCGCAGTCCGAGAGCAGCGTGAGGTCGTTGCGCGTCTACCGCGCGAAGACCAGCCCCGGCCGAGCGGTTGCCTTTGAACCAAGCTTCCTTCTTCACGCAGGGTCGCCCGAAACGAACCCTTGCTGTGTTCGCGGGCAACGGTGCTCGCGCGCTCCGCACTTATTGAAAGTGACGTATGTCCTATTTCTCCGAACTTGGCCTTGCCGAGCCCATTCTCCGCGCGCTCGAGGCCAAAGGTTACACCGATCCCTCGCCGATCCAGCGCAAGGCGATTCCTTCGCTGCTGGAAGGCCGCGACCTGCTGGGCATCGCCCAGACCGGCACCGGCAAGACTGCCGCGTTCTCACTGCCCTCGCTGCACCGCCTGGCCGCCGATCCCAAGCCGCGCAACAATGCCGGCTGCCGCATGCTGGTCCTTTCGCCCACGCGTGAACTGGCGGCACAGATCGCCGACAACATGCGCGGCTATGCGAAGTTCCTGAGTCTTTCGGTGCAGTGCATCTTCGGCGGCGTGCCGGTGGGCAAGCAGGCCCGTGCGCTGGAACGTGGCTGCGACATTCTCGTCGCCACGCCGGGCCGCCTGCTCGACCTGATCGACAACCGCGCGCTGACGCTGCGCCATGTCGAGATCTTCGTGCTCGACGAAGCCGACCAGATGATGGATCTGGGCTTCATCGTGCCCCTGAAGCGCGTCGCCGCACTGCTGCCCAAGCAGCGCCAGAGCCTGTTCTTCTCGGCCACCATGCCGCAGGCGATCGCCGAACTGGGCAAGCAGTTCATCAACAACCCGGTGAAGGTCGAAGTCGCGCCGCAGTCGACCACGGCCGAGCGCGTCGAACAGTACGCGACGTTCATCAACCAGGCGGAGAAGCAGGCTCTGCTGACCCTGCGCCTGCGCGAAGGGCTGGCGCCTGACGCGGCCGAGAAGGCCGAACACGGCGCCATCGACCGCGCCCTTGTCTTCACCCGCACCAAGCACGGCGCCGACCGCGTCGTGCGCCACCTGACCGCCGCGGGCATCCCGGCCGCTGCGATTCACGGCAACAAGAGCCAGGCGCAGCGCACTGCCGCGCTTGGCGGCTTCCGCCAGGGAACCGTGCGCGTCCTCGTTGCCACCGACATCGCCGCGCGCGGGATCGACGTTTCGGGCGTGAGCCACGTCTACAACTTCGAGATCCCCAACGTGCCGGAACAGTACGTCCACCGCATCGGCCGCACTGCACGTGCCGGCGCGGACGGCGTTGCGATCAGCTTCGTAGCGCCGGACGAAAAGCCCTATATCCGCGATATCGAGCGCCTCACCCGCATCAAGCTGGCGCCTCTGCCGCTTCCCGAGGACTTCCAGAAGCAGGCCGCCCGCCTGCCTGCCCCCGCGCGCAAGGCACCGGCCGAACCGCAAGGTTCCGGCAATCGGCGCGGACAGCAGAGCCGTGGCGGCAATGGTCGCAGCGGCGAAGAACGCCGGCGCGAACGCCCTCGGGGCGATCGTGTGCACGGTGAACGGCCGCAGGGTGAACGGCCCCGTCACGACGGCCAGCGTTCCGATCGTCGCACCGAACACGTCAGCGAGGAAGGCGGCGAGCGCAAGCGCCGTTTCCGTCCCCGCGGGCCGAACAGCGTCGGCGCGCACAAGGGCAAGGTTCGCCGCGCGGGCTAGTAACGCCATCGCCCAACAGGCATAAGGCGCGGCAATGCCAGCGAGCTTGGGTCCGGGTCCTTGGGCGGTGATCGCCTCCGCTGCCGTCATGACGGCAATCGTCGGCGTGCGCTACCTGATGACCTCGGGCCTGTTCGCCCTGATCACCCGCCGCGTCCGCCCGGGCCTATACCAGGGCCTGAGCGGACAGATCGGCCGGGAGATCGGCTGGTCGCTGCTTTCGGCGGCCATCTACGGGATACCCGCCGGGATCGTCGCCTGGGGCTGGCAGGAACGGGGCTGGACGCGGATCTACAACGATCCGCAGGCCTATCCGCTATGGTGGATGCCGCTATCGCTGCTGGCCTACCTCTTCCTGCATGACACCTGGTTCTACTGGACCCACCGCTGGATGCATCGGCCCGTTCCGTTCCGGATCGCCCATGCCGTGCACCACGCCAGCCGGCCGCCGACGGCCTGGGCGGCGATGAGTTTTCATCCCGCCGAAGCGCTGACCGGTGCCATCGTCATCCCCGCCCTCGTCTTCTTCGTGCCGATTCACGTCGGCGTGCTGGGACTCGTCCTGCTGATCATGACCGTCATGGGAATCACCAATCACATGGGTTGGGAGATTTTCCCGCGGTGGCTCGTTCATTCGCGCGCAGGGCACTGGCTGATAACGGCCAGTCATCACAACCGCCATCACGAGTTCTATCGATGCAACTACGGGCTTTACTTCCGATTCTGGGATCATCTGTGCGGAACCGACAAGGGCCTCTCGGTGCCCTGATCCTGGCTCTGTGCCTCCCGCTGGCAACTGCGGCCGCGCCCGTGAGCGGGCTGGAAAAGGCGGACGTATCGGCCACGGTCACCGACTTGCGCTCGACCAAGGGGCAGGTGCTGGCCTGCCTGACTACACGCCCCGATGCCTTTCCGGACTGCGCCAAGGACCCCAACGCCTTCACCCGCATCGTTCCCGCAGGCACCAATGTGCGCATCGATTTCGGCGCGGTACCTGACGGCCGCTATGCCATCGCCCTCGTCCATGACGAGAACGGCAACGGCAAGCTGGACAAGAGCCTGATGATCCCGCGCGAGGGCTTCGGCTTTTCCCGTGACGCGCCCGTGCGCATGGGGCCGCCCAGCTTTGCCAAGGCCGCTTTCCCCGTGGAGGGAGAAGGCGCCCACATTGCGATCCGGATGCGCTACATCCTGTAGCCGCACGAAATCTTCGCTGGGAGAGGAGCGGCGCGCTTGGGCCTTGCCCCGGACACGGCTCCGGAATACCCCGGGATCGTGGGACAGATCAGCAGCCATAAGCAGGGCGCAAGCAGCGCCGAATCCAAACAGTCCGGCACGGCGCAGAACAACGGCACGTTTTCGCCGTTTCGCTATCCGATCTTCCGGGCGATCTGGATCGCCAACCTGTTTTCAAACATCGGTTCGACCCTGCAGTCGGTGGGCGCCGCGTGGCTTATGACCGAACTGACGCCGTCGCACCAGCTTGTCGCGCTGGTCCAGGCTTCGACGACGGTCCCGATCCTGCTGATCGGCGTGTTTGCCGGCGCCATTGCCGATAACTACGACAGGCGTCAGGTGATGCTGGTCGCACAAGTCGGCATGCTGCTGGTATCGAGCGCGCTTGCCGCGCTCACTTATGCCGGACTGATCAACCCTGGCCTGCTGCTGAGCTTCACGCTTTGCGTCGGGATCGGCACTGCGCTCAATTCGCCGGCCTGGCAGGCCTCGGTCCGCCAGCAGGTCGACCCCGCGGAGCTACCGCAGGCGATCGCGCTCAATTCGATCTCGTTCAATATCGCCCGCTCGGTCGGGCCGGCTCTTGGCGGCATCCTCATATCGCTGTGGGACGCATCCTTCGCATTCCTGATCAATGCCGTGAGTTACGTCGGCCTGATCGCCGTGCTGCTCTGGTGACGCGCCCGTGCGCATGGGGCCGCCCAGCTTTGCCAAGGCCGCTTTCCCCGTGGAGGGAGAAGGCGCCCACATTGCGATCCGGATGCGCTACATCCTGTAGCCGCACGAAATCTTCGCTGGGAGAGGAGCGGCGCGCTTGGGCCTTGCCCCGGACACGGCTCCGGAATACCCCGGGATCGTGGGACAGATCAGCAGCCATAAGCAGGGCGCAAGCAGCGCCGAATCCAAACAGTCCGGCACGGCGCAGAACAACGGCACGTTTTCGCCGTTTCGCTATCCGATCTTCCGGGCGATCTGGATCGCCAACCTGTTTTCAAACATCGGTTCGACCCTGCAGTCGGTGGGCGCCGCGTGGCTTATGACCGAACTGACGCCGTCGCACCAGCTTGTCGCGCTGGTCCAGGCTTCGACGACGGTCCCGATCCTGCTGATCGGCGTGTTTGCCGGCGCCATTGCCGATAACTACGACAGGCGTCAGGTGATGCTGGTCGCACAAGTCGGCATGCTGCTGGTATCGAGCGCGCTTGCCGCGCTCACTTATGCCGGACTGATCAACCCTGGCCTGCTGCTGAGCTTCACGCTTTGCGTCGGGATCGGCACTGCGCTCAATTCGCCGGCCTGGCAGGCCTCGGTCCGCCAGCAGGTCGACCCCGCGGAGCTACCGCAGGCGATCGCGCTCAATTCGATCTCGTTCAATATCGCCCGCTCGGTCGGGCCGGCTCTTGGCGGCATCCTCATATCGCTGTGGGACGCATCCTTCGCATTCCTGATCAATGCCGTGAGTTACGTCGGCCTGATCGCCGTGCTGCTCTGGTGGCGCCCCCCTGCCCGCCAGATCGAGCGAAATCCCATCCTGCCTGCAGTCGGTGTCGGCCTGCGCTATTGCGCGACCTCGCATACGCTGCGGCGCATCCTGATCCGCGGCTTTTCGGTGGGCTTCTGCCTTGCTGCGTACCAGGCGCTGCTGCCGACGGTAGTGAGCGACCAGCTCAAGGGTGACGAATTCGATTTCGGCCTCATGCTGGGCCTGTTCGGCATCGGCTCGATCTGCGCAGCGCCCTTCGTTCGCAAGATCATCCGCCATATCGGGCTGGAAGGCATCGTCCTGGCAGGATCGGCGATCTTCGTGGTGTCGATGTCTATTCTCGCCGCCGCGCACGACATTCGCTATGCCCTGCCCGCAGCCTTCGTGTCCGGCATGGCCTGGGTCTTGATCCTGACCACCATCAACACCGCAGTGCAGATGCGCGCACCTGACGAGATTCTGGGCCGATGCCTCTCGATCTACCAGGCCGTGACGTTCGGCGGCATGGCGATCGGTTCATGGCTATGGGGCGCCATGGCGGACTGGCGCGGCCTGCCGTTCGCGCTGCATACCGCCGCGGCGGTGCTGGCCACTTCCTTCGTGATCCTGCGCTTCCTCGCGCCGATGCCCAAGGCCGGTGAAGGCGTGCTGCGCAGCCAGTGACGCGATAGACGCCCGATCGATTTGCCGGGCCCTGCAGTCTGCCACGCCTTCGCAAGCCGGTTCGACTGACAGGTTTGAACGCGCGCTTGGGCCGGACACGAAAAAGGGGAGCGTTTCCGCTCCCCTTTTCCTGAATTCGAATGGCTGTGAAGCCAGTCTGACGCTTAGCGCTTCGAGAACTGGAAGCTGCGGCGTGCCTTGGCGCGGCCGTACTTCTTACGCTCGACGACGCGGCTGTCGCGGGTCAGGAAGCCGGCAGCCTTGACGGTGGCGCGCAGGGCCGGCTCGTACTTCGAGAGCGCCTGCGAGATGCCGTGCTTCACAGCACCGGCCTGGCCCGAAAGACCGCCGCCCTTGACGGTGGCGACGATGTCGTACTGGCCTTCGCGGCCCGAGATCTGGAACGGCTGGTTGATGACCAGACGCAGGGTCGGACGAGCGAAGTAAACTTCCTGGTCACGGCCGTTGACAGTGACCTTGCCGGTGCCAGGCTTCAGCCAGACGCGGGCAACGGCATCCTTGCGGCGGCCGGTGGCATAGGCGCGGCCCTGTGCGTCGAGCTCCTGCTCGCGCAGCGGCGCGTTCGAGACAGGGGCAGCCGCGACGGTTTCGTCAGCAGCGGCGACTTCGCCAAGGTCCTTGAGGTCGGACAGGCTCTGGACGGTATCGGTATCGGACATTACGCGCCCACCTTGTTCTTGCGGTTCATGGAAGCGACGTCGAGCGCTTCGGGCTGGGTGCCACCGTGCGGGTGCTCGCTGCCGGCATAGACGTGCAGGGCGCGCATCTGGTCACGGCCGAGCGGACCACGGGGGATCATGCGCTCAACGGCCTTCTCGAGCACGCGCTCGGGGAAGCGACCGGCGAGAACCTTGTCCGCGGTGACTTCCTTGATGCCGCCGGCATAACCGGTGTGCTTGTAGTAGGTCTGCTGCTTCAGCTTGTTGCCGGTGAAGCGGACCTTGTCGGCGTTGATGACGACGACATGATCGCCGCAATCGACGTGCGGGGTGAAGCTCGGCTTGTGCTTGCCGCGCAGGAGGTCGGCGATGATGACCGCGAGACGGCCAACCACCAGACCTTCGGCATCGATCAGATGCCACTTCTTTTCCACCTCGGCCGGCTTGATCGACCGGGTGACCTTCGTGAGCGCCTTCATGGCTGGTCTATCCCTATAGTTTCGAGCGAGCATCGCAAGAATCGCATGAGCGCGAATCCCCCGGTGCGCGGGAAGGCGGCCAATTCGTCGAAAACCGGCTCTAAGTCAAGCTGACTGCGGGATTGCAGAGAGGTAACATGATACCGTCAGGCATTTCCGGCAATCGCCGCAAGCCATCCGGCGGTGCCTGCAGCTGCCGCATCGCAGCGCCAGCCGACCACGGCCGGCTCCTCATAGGGATGGATCTCGGCAAGGCGGTTTACCGCCGCATCGAGCAGGTCGGAATTGGTCTTGAGCAGCGCCCCGGTCTCGCGACCGGTGTCCTTCTGGCCGTTCCACACGAAGACGCAAGTCATCGGCCCCAGCACATTGCCGCAGGCGATCAGCCGCTCGTCCAGCAGCTGGTGAATGGCGGCAAGCGCCGCTTCCTCATCGGGGAACGGGCACCAGACCAGCGCCGGGACCGGGTCGCCCGCCATGGCCGTCAGACGCCGAGGCCAACCATGTCGCGCCGCCCCAGAATGTGGACGCCCCAGACCGTCACGGCCACGAGCAAGGCGGCGCAGAGCTGGTGCGCCACGGCGATCCACAGGGTGACGCCCGACCACACGGTGAAGATACCGAGCAGGATCTGTGTTCCAAAGGCGCAGTGGATGGCCACTGAAGTCCCGCGTGCGCGCAAGGCGCGCATATGGCGGGACAGGACGACGAGCGCGGCGACAACGGCCCAGGCCCACCAGCGATGGATGAAATGGGTCATGTACGGATCGCTGAACAGGACGTGGAGCGGCCCCAGCCCCCATTCGACGCCGTCGGGGAAGAGGCTGCCCTGCATCAGCGGCCAGGCCCCGGGATTGAACCAGCCGGCCCCGGCCACGTAGCCCGCGCGAAGACCGGCGACCATCGCGCCCATGAACAATTGGAAGGCCAGCATGGCCAGCACGATACCGCCGAAGCGGGTCACGCGGGCCGGTGGCTGGCCGAGACGCAGCTGCGCAAGGTCGAGCGCGGTCCAGATCAGGCCGCCCAGCGTGACCAGCGCGGTAAGAAGGTGCGCGGCAAGGCGGAAGTGGCTCACCCGGTCGAGCGCTTCGGGAGAGAGGCCCGACGACACCATCCACCAGCCGACCGCACCCTGCAGTCCGCCCAGGGCAAGCAGCGCGAGAAGCCGCGGCTTGTACCCCAGCGGGATCGTGCGCTTGAGCCAGAACCATGCGAGCGGCAGTGCGAAGGCCAGACCGATCAGACGCGCCAGCAGGCGGTGCACCCATTCCCAGAAATAGATGAACTTGTACTGCGCCAGCGTCATGCCGGCCGGCCCGTTCACGTCGACATACTGGGGAATCTGCTTGTAGCCGGCGAATTCAGCCTGCCACTGCGCCTCGGTCAGGGGCGGGATGGCCCCGGTGATCGGCTTCCACTGGGTGATCGAAAGACCGGATTCGGTCAATCGCGTGATCCCGCCAACCGCGACGATAAGGATGACGAGCGCTGCCACGCAAAGCAGCCACCGAACCATCGGCGTGATATCGTCTGATGTGCCTATTATCGGGCGACCGTCTGCAACTCTCATGGCGCAACTCCCTGCGGTTTTGCGGCGACTTGCGCAAGAGGCTGCGTGAATCGGCGCATTGCCCCTTGATTGATGTTACAACATTACATATCTGCATGGCCATGCGCAGCGCCCTGTTATCGATTCGCAACCGGCTTGACCGTGCAGGCATCGTCCTGAGCGGGCTGTGCGCCGTGCATTGCATCCTTGGCGTGGTTCTCGTCGGCATTCTCGGCCTGGGCGGCGAAGTCCTGCTTTCTCCCGCGATCCACCGGGTTGGCCTCGCCTTGGCGCTCGTGGTCGGTCTCGTCTCGCTCGGTTTCGGCGTGATGCGTCACGGCCGCGTCGGGCCGATGATCGTCGGCGGGCTCGGACTGGCGCTGATGGCCATGGCGATTGCGGTGGGCCACGGCCTGCCCGAAGCGGTGCTGACCGTGCTGGGCGTCAGCCTCGTGGCGCTTGCCCACATCACCAACTTGCGCAGCCACGTCCACTCCTGATCCGCCTTGGCCTTGCGCTGACAGGAAGGCACGCTATCTGCGGGGTCATGGCCGCAGAACTCTCGCTCACCGTCAACGGCGAACCGCGCCGGGCCGCTTCCGGCTCGAGCATCGCCGACCTCGTCACCAGCCTTGGCCTGGACCCGAAGAAAGTCGCGGTAGAGCACAACGGCGAAATCGCGCCGCGTTCGACTCTCGCCGACGTGCCGCTGGGCGATGGCGACGTGCTGGAGATCGTCCACTTCGTCGGCGGCGGCTGACGCCGATGCGATGTCGGCTCGCCTGATACCTGCAAGCCTTGTAACCCCCGCCCTTCCCGCTTACCGCGCCTCCCCGAAAGGAAGCGAACCTTGACCGATACCTCCGCAGACACCTGGACCGTTGCCGGCCGCACATTCCGCTCGCGCCTGATCGTGGGCACCGGCAAGTACAAGGACTTCGAGCAGAACGCCGCGGCGGTCGAAGCCTCGGGCGCGGAAATCGTCACGGTGGCGGTGCGCCGGGTCAACATCTCCGACCCCAAGGCGCCGATGCTGACCGACTTCATCGACCCGAAGAAGATCACCTACCTGCCCAACACCGCTGGCTGCTTCAACGCCGAAGAGGCGATCCGCACCCTGCGCCTGGCGCGCGAAGCGGGCGGCTGGGACCTGGTGAAGCTGGAAGTGCTGGGCGAAGCGCGCACGCTCTATCCGGACATGCGCGAAACGCTCAAGGCAACCGAAGTGCTTGCCGCAGAGGGCTTCAAGCCGATGGTCTACTGCGCCGACGACCCGATCGCGGCCAAGCAGCTGGAGGAAGCGGGCGCCGTGGCGATCATGCCGCTGGGCGCGCCGATCGGTTCGGGGCTGGGTATCCAGAACAAGGTCACGATCCGCCTGATCGTCGAAGGCGCCAGCGTCCCGGTCCTCGTCGATGCCGGCGTGGGCACGGCATCGGACGCTTCGGTGGCGATGGAACTGGGCTGCGAAGGCGTGCTAATGAACACCGCCATCGCCGAAGCGCGCGACCCGATTCGCATGGCTCGCGCGATGCGGCTCGCCGTCGAGGCCGGCCGCGACGCCTATCTTGCCGGACGCATGGCCACCCGCCGCTACGCCGATCCGTCGAGCCCGCTGGCGGGACTCATCTGAATCCCGCGAGTCCCTGCGGAAACCTTGCACAAACGTCTTGCGCCGGCCTCCGTTAGCCAACGATTGCATAGTTAACGCATTGGTAAACACTTGATGGTTAACTCGTTGACGCGAGGGGGATTACTTCGCGTCATCGGGACGACGATCATGTCTTACGCAGGCACGGCCACTCTGACGATCAGCGAACTGCGGGAGTTCGCCAGCTTTTCTGCAAGCGAACAGCGCTACATCCGGCGCAGCCTCGATGTCGGGCTTGGCCGCCAGGACGCTTTCAAGCTCTGGGCGCGCGACGCCGACGAGTTCAGCTCGATCCGCCGCCAGTACGTCGCTTACCAGGACCTCAAGGCCCTGCGCGCGATGCGCCCGGACGACAGCCGGTTCGAGGATCTGGAAACCTTCATGGGCAAGCTCGTGCGCATGTCGGCTTTCGACCTGGCCCAGGAACGCATCACCACGTTTTCGGCCTATCGCTTTCTCTACGAGCGCCTGCTCGGCGCCTGGGCCCGGCCTTGGCTGCCCGGCGCGTTCTGCGGTGCAGCGGCCCTGCCGCAGATCCGCCCCGACCGCCGCAAGATGCTGCTTCATTCGATCAGCGAAGCCGCCGCCACTGCGCCGGGCTGGTCGGACCGCGAACCCAGCTTCTATCCCGAGTTCATCGAGAAAGAAGCCGCCTGAAAGCCATGGGGGGTGACGCCGTCACCCCCGGCTGACGGTCAGTTGCGCTTGCCAAGCGTCTTGCGGATCTCGTCGCGCCACTCCGGTCCTTCCACTTGCGCCAGCAGGGATATGTCGACCGGCTCGCGCAAGGCACTGCCCTGTCGCAGCGCAATGCCGTAATCCTGCCGCCCGAATGTTCCGGGCAGCATCCCCAGTTCCTCATCGTCACCCTTGCGCACCATGTAGCGCAGCAGCGGCTCGTCATAGACGAAGGCGTCGATCTTGCCCGCGCTCAGTGCGGCGAGACCCGCTGCGACATCGGGATAGCCGGTGAAGCCGATTCCTTCCCCCGTCAGCCATTCGTCGGTCGCAGAATGGCGGATCGAACCCACGTTGACGCCGGGCAGGTCGTCCGGCCCGGTTACCGCGCCGGAGAGCCGCCCCGCCGTCAGCGACGAGGCGATCATGCCGGTGAAGGTCGAAATGATCAGGATCGCAGCGAACATCCAGACCAGGGCAATAGCCTTGCCCGCCGGCGTGCGCGGCGCCTTGTCGCCATAGCCAACCGTCGTCATCGTCACTGCCGAGAACCAGAAGCCCGAACCGATCCCCTCGGCGCCCTCGCCGAATTCCTCGGGATTGTGACGCCGCTCGACCAGCCAGAACAGGAAGCCCACGATCAGCAGCAAGGCGCAAAGTGCCAGCACGGCCTTGAGGAAATCGATCGTGAAGAAATTGCGCATCAGCGAAAGCCACGTGCGCGGCGACTTGTGGACCGCGATCCCGAAACCGGTCGGATAGAAGGGATGGGTGAAATCGACCTTGGTTTCGCGCCCGGACGTGATCGTCAGGGCCCCGACGCTGGCATCGTAGCGGCCATCGGCGACGCCATCGATCATGCCGGAAAGGTCGGATTCGACGAAACGGTAGTCGTAGCCGCGCTCGGCAGCGATGCGCCGCCACAAGTCAATCGCCAGGCCGCTCCAGTCGCCGTCGGGGTCCTTCATGGCGAAAGGCGGCGCTTCGCGCGTGGCGACGACGAGCCGGTCCTGTTCTTCTTGCGCCGAAGCGGCAACTGGCGCCAGGGCCGCGGCCAGAGCTGCGATAATCAGATAAAAGAGGGTGGTTAAGCGTTGCGGTCTGCAGGCCAGCGTTCGATCTCCCCGGTTGCCTTATGTTTCAAACTGCCATGGGCGCAGCCTAGCACGATTTTTGCCGTTACCGCACGTCCGGCCGATGACCTGGCCGGTCTCCCGTCTTTCACATCGCTGCAATGGCTATCCGGAGCGGTTGACCTATAACGGCGCCATGACCGACGCCGAAACCGATGCCTCGCCAAAGACTTCACCGGGATTTCCCACCTTCGGCCTCGCGCCGTGGTCGATCGCGGTGCCACTGCTTGCACTTGCCGCCATCGCCCTGGGCAAGCCCTCGGGGATCGCGCTGACCGCAGGTCTGGCCGTTGTGCTGGGCGGCGCGATCATGTCCGCGGTCTATCACGCCGAAGCCATCGCCCACCGTGTGGGAGAGCCGTTCGGGACGCTGATCCTGGCCTTTGCGGTGACCGTGATCGAAACCTCGCTGATCGTATCGATCATGCTGAGCGAAGGCGCAGGGGCGCAGTCGCTGGCGCGCGACACCGTGTTCGCCGCGATGATGATCACGATCAACGGCATCGTCGGCGTTTGCCTGCTGATGGGCGGCCGCCGCCATCACGAGCAGGGCTATACCCAGTCGGGCGTCAACCACGGGCTGGCGATGGTGGCGACCCTCTCGATCCTGACGCTGGTCCTGCCCAATTTCACCACGAGCGAGCCCGGCCCGTTCTACAATGCCAAGCAGCTTGCCTTCGTCGCGGCGATCTCGCTGATCCTTTACGCCACGTTCGTCGTCGCGCAGACCATCCGGCATCGCGACCACTTCCTCTTCGAAGATCCGGATGGCATCGACCACCATGTCGAGGTCCCGCGCAACAAGGCGCTGGCCGCAGGTGCACTCCTGCCCCTGGCCCTGATCGGCGTCGTCATGCTCGCCAAAGCGCTCTCGCCATCGATAGAGGCTGGCGTCTCGGCCATGGGCGCACCGCACGCAATGGTCGGCATCATCATCGCCGCCCTTGTCCTTGCTCCGGAAAGCTTCGCAGCGATCAGCGCGGCCAAGGCGAACCGTGTCCAGACGAGCCTCAACCTCGCTATCGGGTCGGCCCTGGCGACCATCGGCCTGACCATCCCGGCCGTGGCCCTGACCTCGCTCGGCATGGGACTCGATCTCGAGCTGGGGCTTTCGATGAAATCGATCGTCCTGCTCGGACTTACGCTGGTCGTGGCGACGCTGACGCTGAGCACGGGCCGCACCACGCTGGTGCAGGGCATGGTCCACCTCGTGATCTTCGCGACTTACCTGTTCACCACGCTCGTGCCCTGATCGCCGGCACTGGCCGCCGCCGGTTTCGCATGCCGGCGCTGCCTCAGTTGCGGTAGAGAAGGTCGATCCGCTCGCCGTAGGCCTCGCGCACCTTGTGGCGACGGATCTTCAAGCTGGGCGTCATCATCTCGTTCTCGATCGAGAATGGTTCGTCGGCGAAGACGAACTGGCGAACCTTTTCGATGACAGAGAGATCGGCATTGACCCGGTCGATGGCGCCGCGGATCGCGTTGCGGAACACGGGCAGGTCCTGAAGGGCCCTGATGTCGAAGGGAATGTCGTTGAGACGGCTCCACTCCAGCGCCCAGTCCGCATCGGGTACGATGAGCGCGACGGCGTAGGGCCGCCGGTCGCCGCTGACCATGGCCTGCGCGATTTCCGGCTGCAGGGTCAGCATCGATTCGACTTTCTGGGGCGAGATGTTGTCGCCCTTGTCGTTGACGATCATGTCCTTCTTGCGGTCGGTGATCCTGATCCGCCCGGCATCGTCGAAATGGCCGATGTCGCCGGTATGCAGCCAGCCTTCGATCAGGACATTGGCCGAGGCCGCCTCGTTCTGCCAGTAGCCATGCATGACCAGTTCGCCGCGGGTCAGGATCTCGCCATCCTCGGCAATCCGGACCTCGACCCCGCGCAAGGGCGGGCCCACGGTATCCATCGCCAGCCCCGCCGCGGGCCGGTTGCAGCTGATCACCGGACCGGCCTCGGTCTGGCCATAGCCCTGCAGCAGGGTCAGGCCCATCGCATCGAAAAATACGCCGATTTCGGGATTGAGCGGCGCGCCTCCGGAAACCAGCGCCTTGTTGCGCCCGCCGAAGCGCGCGCGGATCTTGGGCCGCAGGGTATGTTCGAGCAGCAGGTCCAGCGGATAGTCGGTCAGGCGCCGTTGCCCGGCCGCCTTGCGCGCCGCCACGGCCAGCGCCAGATGCATCAGCCGCGCGGGCAGGGCACCCTGCTTTTCGATCTGCTTCATGATGCGCGTGCGCAAGACTTCGAAGAGGCGCGGCACGACGACCATGATCGTCGGGCGCACTTCCTCGATATTGGACGCCAGCTTGTCGAGGCCCTCGGCGTAGTAGATCTGTCCGCCCAGGCCGATCGGGAAGAACTGCCCGCCGGTGTGCTCATAGGCATGGCTGAGCGGGAGGAAGGACAGGAAGGTCTCTCCGGCATCCCAGCCGAAATCGTCGCGGATGATCTCCGCCGCGCCGGCGATGTTGGTCAGCAACATGCCGTGATGCTGGCGCACCCCGCGCGGCGCTCCGCCGGTGCCGCTGGTGTAGATGATGCAGGCCAGGTCCTGCCGGTTGACGTCCACCAGCCGCGCCTCAGCCTCGGCGCGCGCCGCCACCGGATCGCCGGTGAGGAGCGCGTCCCAATCGTAGGTCTCGTAAACGCCGCCCTGCATCCCCGGGACCCGCTCCATCCCCACGACATGGCGGCACAGGTCGGTCTGGACGATGGCCGGCAGAAGCTGGCGCGCCAGCTTCTCGGTCGAGACGATCGCAGCCCTAGCACCCGAATTTTCGAGGATATGGATGTGATCGCGCACGGTATTGGTCGTGTAGGTCGGCACGGTAACGCAGCCGGCCGCCATGATGCCGAGATCGGCGATGCACCATTCGGGCCGGTTTTCCGAGACGATGACAACCCGGTCGCCCGCCTTGAGGCCCATCTGCCGCAGCGATTGCGCGATCAGGCAGACCTCGCGCGCCACTTGCGCCCAGCTGAGCGAAATCCAATCGCCGCCGCGCTTGCTCCACAGCATCGGGGCATCGCGCAGGGCGTCCGCGCGCGCCAGGAACAGCGAAACGATGTTCGTACTCTTGTCGAAATCGGCAAGATCCATGTGTGGCATCCGCTCCGGTATAACTCGTCAGGTGCCGGTCTAGGCGGGCAGATGAGGACCGGCAAGGCTAGCCTTCACGCCGTCAAAACCCACGAGATCGCCGCAGGTTCACTTGCCGGGGCAAGTCTCGCACTGACGCGCGCCGAACGGGGACGCGGTCCGCCCGTCCGGGTCATTCGGTCCCCACGGCCTCGGCGACGGTCGCGAACCCGTCGCGCTTCATCAGCCGCTCCAGCCCCTTGGCGATCGCCTTGGCGATTCCCGGTCCTTCGTAAACCATCGCACTGTAAAGCTGCACGAGGCTGGCCCCGGCACGAATGCGCGCCCAGGCGTCTTCGGCCGTGGCGATGCCGCCAACACCGACCAGCGGCATCGCTCCACCTGTCGCCTTGCGGAAATCGCGCAGGCGCTGCTGGGCCAGGTCGCGCAGCGGCGCGCCCGAGAGGCCGCCACTTTCCCCGGCATGCGGAGAAGAGAGGGGAGGGCGGGAGATCGTGGTGTTCGAAACGATAAGCGCGCCCAGCTTGCGGTCCATGGCAATGCGGGAGATCGCATCGACGTCCGCCGGTTCGAGGTCGGGCGCAACCTTGAGGAAGATCGGCGGTCCGTCTTCTCCGCAGACCGCGCCGCGCGCCTCGATCACGGCATCGAGCAGACCGGTCAGGGCCGATTCGTCCTGCAGGGCGCGTAGCCCCGGGGTGTTCGGACTGGAAATGTTGACGGCCAGGTAGCCGGCAAGCGGCGCCATGAGACGGGCCATGGTCGCATAGTCGGCCACGCGGTCGGGCGAATCCTTGTTCGCGCCAATGTTGATGCCGACGACTCCGGGCCTGCCCAGCCGCGCTTCGAGCCGATCGACCGCCGCCTGGGCGCCGCCATTGTTGAATCCCATGCGATTGATCACCGCGCGGTCCTCTACGAGGCGGAAAAGGCGCGGTTTGGGATTGCCGCTTTGCGGCAAAGGCGTGATCGAGCCGACTTCGGCAAATCCGAAGCCCAGGCCGAGCAGGGCATCGGGCACTTCGCCATCCTTGTCGAACCCGGCCGCCATGCCGACCGGATTGGCGAAGTCGATTCCCGCGACTCGCGTTGCGAGGCTGGGGGCGAAAGCCGGCGGCCGCGACGTCGGCGCGTGCTTCAGGGCCTTGAGCGCGAGGCCATGGGCCTTTTCGGCATCGATTCGGAACAGAGCGGGGCGAAGAAGGGAGTAGATCACGCCGCGTCGCATAAGCCGGGAGGCAAGGCAGCTCAAATGCTTCTTTTCGGGACAACGCCATGGAATATCGATTGTTGGCTGTGGTTCGTTAGCCTCATGTGTCGCAAATCTACAATAAATTATCGCGGTCGCAGCATACATGAGACCTGCGACCCGAAGGGCTCGTAGCGGGATGCGCACGAGTTCTTTATTACCTGATGGCGGTTCCCTGTTTCGACGGGGAACCGCCTTTTTTTCGCCCCGCAGCCCGGAACCCGTTCCCCCTGCGTTACCGCGGATCACGGAAACACGGTCGCAGACGCTGTCACAATCGACCATTGAAACTCGCCGGACCCTGCACTAGGTGAAATTGGAAAGATTTACTCCGATTTGAAACCCGGGTCCGGAAGACAACACCGAATGCGCCTTTCGAGCATGGCAGATTACGCCGTCGTCATCATGTCCGCTGCAGCGCGGCATTGTGGCGGTGCGCGCGTGTCGGCCGGCCAACTCGCCGAGGAAACCGGGCTTCCCGGACCCACGGTGCAGAAGCTCGTTAGCAAACTTACCGGCGCAGGGCTGATGCGCAGCTCGCGCGGCGTCGGCGGGGGACTGAAGCTGGCAAGACCGCCGGCGGCAATCTCCATCGCCGACATCGTCGAGGCAGTCGAGGGGCCGATCGCGCTCACCGCCTGCCTCGAACAAGGAAAACACGACTGTACGCTGGAGGGGACCTGCAACATGCAACCGCACTGGCCGCAAGTGAACGCGGCGTTGCGCGGGGCACTGGCGCAGGTTTCGCTGGTCCAGCTCGTCGAGGAAGTGGAATGACCGAGGAAACGATCCAACCTGAACTGCGCGATCAGGCCGCGCGAGACGCGGCCGCACGCGTGGCCGACTACGAGCACGGCTGGGTTGCCGACATCGAGCAGGAATTCGGGCCCAAAGGGCTTTCCGAAGATACCGTCCGATTCATCTCCGCCAAGAAGGAGGAGCCGGAATGGATGCTCGAGTGGCGCCTGAAGGCCTATCGCCGCTGGCTCGAGATGACCCCGCCCGACTGGGCCAAGCTCGACGTGCCGCCGATCGACTACCAGGAAGCCTACTATTGGGCCGCGCCCAAGAAGAAGGACGGCCCCAAGTCGCTCGACGAGGTCGATCCCGACATTCTCAAGGTCTACGAGAAGCTGGGCATCCCGCTCGAGGAACAGAAGGTCCTCGCCGGCGTCGAGGGCGCGCGCAAGGTCGCGGTCGATGCCGTGTTCGACTCGGTCTCGGTCGCCACGACCTTCCGCAAGGAACTGGAGCAGGCCGGCGTCATCTTCCGCTCGATCTCCGAGGCGATCCGCGAATATCCCGAGCTGGTCAGGAAGTGGCTGGGCAAGGTCGTGCCCCAGCATGACAACTACTTCGCTGCCCTGAACTGCGCGGTCTTCTCCGATGGGACCTTCGTCTACATTCCCGAAGGCGTGCGCTGCCCGATGGAGCTGTCGACCTATTTCCGCATCAATGCCGAGAATACCGGCCAGTTCGAGCGTACCCTGATCATTGCCGAGAAGGGCAGCTACGTCTCGTACCTCGAAGGCTGCACCGCGCCGATGCGCGATGAGAACCAGCTGCACGCCGCCGTGGTCGAGCTGGTCGCGCTCGAGGATGCCGAGATCAAGTACTCGACGGTGCAGAACTGGTACCCGGGCGATGCCCAGGGGAAGGGCGGCATCTACAACTTCGTGACCAAGCGCGGCCTGTGCCAGGGCGCACGCTCGAAGATTTCGTGGACCCAAGTCGAAACCGGTTCGGCGATCACCTGGAAGTACCCGAGCTGCGTCCTCAACGGCGAGGATTCGGTGGGCGAGTTCTATTCGGTCGCGGTCACCAACAACTATCAGCAGGCCGATACCGGCACCAAGATGATCCACAACGGCAAGGGCAGCCGCTCGACGATCATCTCCAAGGGCATTTCGGCGGGCAAGTCGAACAACACCTATCGCGGTCTCGTCCGCGTGGCGGCGGGTGCCGATGGCGTGCGCAACTTCACCCAGTGCGATTCGCTGCTGCTGGGCAAGGAGTGCGGCGCCCACACCGTGCCCTATATAGAAGTGAAGAACCCCTCGGCGCAGATCGAGCACGAGGCGACCACCAGCAAGATCAGCGACGACCAGCTGTTCTACGCCATGCAGCGCGGCCTCGACACCGAGGAAGCGGTGGCGCTTATCGTCAACGGTTTCGCCAAGGAAGTCTTGCAGCAACTGCCGATGGAATTCGCGGTCGAGGCGCAGAAGCTTCTCGGCATCTCTCTGGAAGGAAGCGTAGGCTAATGACCGAACGCAAGACTCTCGGCGTCAGCAAGGCCGACGCGCCCAAAGCCGATGCCCGCAGCAGCTTCAACGTCACCGGTGCCCGTCTCGAGCGCCTCAAGGAACGCGCGCGCGATCAGCGCCGCAATCCCACCGAGGCGCAGGAGGCGCTCTGGGCCGAACTTTCCGGCTCGAAACTGGGCGGCGTCAAGTTCACGCGGCAGGCCGTCGTCGGCTCGGCAATCGTCGATTTCGCCTGTCCTTCGCGCTGGATCGTCGTTTCGCTTTCCACGGCCGACGCCAATCCGGAAGTCGAGACGCTGCAGGACAAGAAACTGTCCGATGTCGGCATCCGGGTCCTGCGCTTCAGCGAGGAAGCCGTGCTTGGCGACCGCGAAAGCGTGATGAAAACCATCGTCTCTGAAATCAACAAGCCGTTCGACAAGCGCAGCGCGCGCAGTCAGTTCGCTCCCAGGATGGAGAGCGCCGAAGGATGACCATGCTCAAGATCGATAACCTCCAGGCCACCGTAGCAGAAAAGCCGATCCTCAAGGGCCTCTCGCTCGAGATCAATCCCGGCGAGATCCATGCCATCATGGGGCCCAATGGCGCCGGCAAGTCGACTCTCGGCTACACGCTGGGCGGACGCCCCGGTTACGAAGTGACCGGCGGCTCGGTGACTTTCGACGGCCAGGACCTGTTCGAGCTGGAACCCCACGAACGCGCCGCGGCCGGCCTGTTCCTCGGCTTCCAGTATCCGGTCGAGATTCCTGGCGTCTCCTTCGTCCAGTTCCTGCGCGAGGCGGCCAATGCCCAGCGCAAGGGCAGGGGCGAGGAACCGCTGTCGGGCGGCGAATTCCTCAAGCTGGCCAAGGAAAAGGCCGGATTGCTGCGGCTCGACATGGACATGCTCAAGCGCCCGGTGAACGTCGGCTTTTCCGGCGGCGAGAAGAAACGCGCCGAAATGGTGCAGATGGGCATTCTCGATCCCAAGCTGGCGATCCTCGACGAGACCGACTCCGGCCTCGACATCGACGCGCTGCGGGTCTGCGGTGAAGGGATCAACTCGATCATGCGCAGCGCAGACAAGGCGGTGCTGCTGATCACCCACTACCAGCGGCTGCTCGATTACGTGAAGCCGGACTTCGTCCACGTCCTCGCCAATGGCCGCATCGTCAAGTCGGGCGGCCCCGAACTGGCCCACCAGCTCGAGGCCGAGGGCTACGAAGCGGTGGCTGCATGACTCTCGCCGCGACTCTTCCCACCCGGAAGGACGAGTCTTTCCGCTATGCCGACTTCGACGCGCTGGCCGGCGTCTGGCCGATCGCGCGCGAGGACATCGTCGTCGCGGCAGGCCAGGAGGATTCGCGCCAGATCGTCGAACTGGGTGAGGGCGCGGTTGCGCGCCACCTGGCGATCCGCGTCGAGAAGGGCGCGAAGCTCGACTTGCGCATCCTGACCGCCGGCCCCGCCTACGGCCGCATTGCCGTCGATGTCGAACTGGCCGAAGGCGCGGACTTCCTGCTTGGCGCGGCGCAACTGGCGACGGGCAGCGAAACGCTCGAGATCGTCACCGAGGTGACCCACTGCGAGCAGAACGCGACATCGATGCAAGTGATCCGCTCGGCTCTCGCCGGGCATTCGACCGGCACCTATCTTGGCCGCATTGCCGTGGCGCGCGGCGCGGACGGTACCGACGCCGAGCAATCGGTGCGCGCCATGCTGATCGACCGCACCGCGACGGCCAATGCGCGGCCCGAGCTGGAAATCTACGCCGATGACGTCAAGGCGGCACACGGCTGTGCGGTCGGCGAACTCGACGCACAGGGCCTGTTCTACCTCGCTTCGCGCGGGCTTACTCCGCCACAAGCCAAGCGACTGATGTTGCAGGCTTTTGTCGCCGAAGCTTTCACCGGCGCACCGGACGAGGAAGCGCTGAGCGAGGCCGCGCTGGCCCGGCTGGAGACGATCCTGTGAGCACCCAGGCGGCTACCCGGATCTCGGTGCGGGACCAGTTCCCCGGCATGGCCGGCGGCTGGCACTATCTCGACACCGCCGCCACGGCGCAAAAGCCGCAGGCGGTGATCGACGCCACCGTCGATGCCATGGGCCGCGACTACGCGACCGTGCATCGCGGCGTCTATGCCCGCTCGGCGGAAATGACGCTGGCCTTCGAGGCCGCGCGCCGCCGGGTCGCGTCTTTCATCGGCGGACGCGAAGAGGAAATCGTCTTCGTGCGCGGCGCGACCGAGGCGATCAATCTCGTCGCCAACACCTGGGGCGTCGAGCACCTCGGGGCAGGGGACCGCATCCTGCTTTCCACACTCGAGCATCACTCGAACATCGTCCCCTGGCAGCTGCTGCGCGAGCGTACCGGCGTCGAAATCGACGTCTGCCCGCTGACTGCGGACGGCCGGATCGACCTCGAAGCCGCCGAGAGGATGCTGACGCCCGCCCACAAGCTGGTGGCACTGGCGCATGTTTCCAATGTGCTCGGCTCCGTGCTCCACGTGGAACATCTTGTTGAACTGGCGCACAAAGTCGGCGCCAAGGTGCTGATCGACGGCTGCCAGGCGGCCCCGCGCATCAAGCTCGACATGGCAGCGCTTGGCTGCGACTTCTACGTTTTCTCGGCACACAAGCTCTACGGCCCGACCGGTGTCGGCGTCCTGTGGGCCCGCTCCGGGATTCTCGAGAACATGCCCCCGTGGCACGGCGGCGGATCGATGATCGATCGCGTCACTTTCGAGAAGACGACCTGGGCCCCGGCGCCGCAGCGCTTCGAGGCCGGCACGCCCGCGATCGTCGAATCGATCGGCCTTGCCGCCGCGATCGACTGGCTCGAGCAGGTCGGACTCGATGTCGCCGAAGCGCATGAGCGCGAACTCGCCACCCGCCTGCGCGAGGAACTGGGCCAGCGCAATGACGTCACGCTGTTCGGCCCCCCCGATTCGGTGGGCATCGTCAGCTTTGCGCTCGACGGCGTGCACCCGCACGATCTGGGCACGATCCTCGACGAAGAGGGCGTTGCCATTCGCGCCGGCCACCACTGCGCGCAGCCGCTGATGGATCACCTTGGCGTTCCCGCCACGGCCCGGGCCAGCTTCGGCATCTACAACGACGAAAGCGATATCGAGGCGCTCCTGAAAGGAATCGAGCGCACGAGGAGAATATTCGGATGAGCGACGAATCCCGCAAGTTTGAAGTCGAGGAAGTCGATTCGGCAACGCCGCCGCCGCGCGCACGGGTGGAAGACGCCGCGCCCCCGGCAGCCGAAAGCGCAATCGACAAGCTCGAACGCAAGCGCGACTACCTGGAAGGTTTCCTCGCCGAAAAGCCGCAGGATACAAGCCCCGGCGAACCGGGCGGCGAGATCTACGACGGCGTGATCGCGGCGCTGAAGGAAATCTTCGACCCGGAAATCCCGGTGAACATCTATGACCTCGGCCTCATCTACGGTGTCGACGTCTCGCCCGAATCCGCTGTGGCGGTGACGATGACGCTGACGACACCGCATTGCCCGGTCGCCGAATCGATGCCGGGCGAAGTGGAAATGCGCGTGGCCGCGGTACCGGGCGTACGCGACTGCGAAGTGAATCTCGTCTGGGATCCGCCGTGGGACATGGCGAAGATGTCGGACGAGGCGAAGCTCGAACTGGGCATGCTGTGACCGAAACCCTCGCCGCTTCCGAATCTGCCGAAGGGCTGACCATCCGCCTTGCCGATTACGGCTACGAAGGCGATGGCGCGGCGCTGGTTGCGCTGCTCGACAGCTATGCCCGCGACCCGATGGGCGGCGGCAAGGGACTGGACGAAGCCGTGCGCGCAAGGCTGGTGCCCGCGCTCGATGCCTTCCCCGGCGCGTTCACCCTGCTCGCATTCGACGGGACGGAACCGGTCGGACTGGCGAACTGCTTTACCGGCTTTTCGACCTTCGCGGCACGCCCGCTCGTCAACATCCACGATCTTGTGGTATCCTCCGCGCACAGGGGCAAAGGCATCGGCCGCGCATTGATGCAGGCCGTGGAAGCCGAAGCCGCCGCCCGCGGAGCCTGCAAGGTCACGCTCGAAGTGCTGGGCGGCAATGCGCCGGCCAAGGCGCTTTACGCCTCGCTCGGCTATGAAAACTACGCGCTCGACCCCGAAGCGGGAACGGCGCAATTCTGGGAAAAGAAGCTGCCATGACGACTACAGCAACGACTCGTCAGCGTCCCGCCGCGGTCATCCTGACGCCTTCCGCCGAAGCGCGCATCGCCAAGCTCATGGCCGATGCGCCAGAGGATGCGATCGGCGTCAAGCTGTCGACCCCGCGGCGCGGCTGCTCGGGCCTTGCCTATTCGGTCGACTACGTCAGCGCGGAAAACGCGCTCGATGAAAAGATCGAGACGCCGGGCGGCACCTTCTATATCGACGGCGCCTCGGTGCTCTATCTGATCGGCTCGACGATGTCGTGGCAGGAAGACGACTTTACCGCCGGCTTCGTGTTCGACAATCCAAACGCCAAGGGCAGCTGCGGCTGCGGCGAGAGCTTCACCGTCTGAACCGGGAAGGGGGCTCAATGCCCCCAGGTGTTGAACGTGGAATAGCGGGTCTCGGTATCGCTGCGCGTCTGCTCGGCCAGCGAGATCATTTCATCGTCGTCCCGCCAGTCCTGCGCATCGAAGCGAACGGCGCTGTAGATATCGACGATTTCATATTCATCCTCGTCGAGGGCTTCGGTGGCGAGCCAAATGGCTTCGCGAATGTCTTCGCTTGAAACCAGGCAGGTTACATGGGCGCCGGCGTAGCCTTCACGTCGCAGCGGCGGACTATCGCCGGCGAGTTCGCATGAAACGAGAAAGACACTGCCCTTCGCCATCGGGCGGCATGATAAACACCGTCGGTTAACTTTGACAATTCGGAACTTCCCCGAGCCCGGGGCAAGCATCTCAGGGCTGGCGCAGTGCGGCCACGCAGGCGGCGCGGTCGACGTCCTGCCCATCCGAGGCGCGCCGCGCATCGAGATAGGTTGCCACCGGTTCGCGCGAGGAGGTTGTGGGATAGAGAAAAACGTCAAGCACGCAGGCGGTTCCGGTAAACTGCAACTTGCGCGCATCGCCTTCCCACACGTCGAGCCGCGGGTTACCGAACTGGCGCACCAGCTGTTTCTGGTTTGCCCCGATCACGCCTTCAAGGCCGGGAAGGTTGAGGAACTTGGGATCGCGCGGCGACGTGCGCGAAGGCTGGCGCACGGGAGGCACCCGCGATGCGCCACCACTGCCGGACGCGCTCGAGACCCCGCCCGGGCTCACGCCGCAAGCGGCGACGAGCATGGCAAGGATGCAGGCGGCGATAGGTCCGCGAAGACGATGCAGGGAAGCCCCGGACGATGTCATGATCATGGCTGGCCTGCGCATCGCGCGCCGCCGCGCCGCTGTCAACGGGGGCAATTCGCCCGCGCGCTTGCGGAGCGACAGGGCGCGCGGTAGGCAGGCCGCATCGTCTTTTCCCAATCCGATCAGTCAAGGACCTTCCCTACATGGCATCCAACCCCGTGGCGCCCACACTGGACGTCATCGCCATCGGCAATGCTATCATCGACGTCATCGCCAATTGCGAGGACAGCCTGATCGAACAGCTCGGCCTTGCCCGGGGCGGGATGATGCTGATCGACACCGACCAGGCCCGCGATCTTTACGCCGCCATGGGCCCCGCGCGCGAAATATCGGGCGGTTCGGCCGCCAACACGCTGGCCGGGCTTGCCTCGCTCGGCGCAAAGTGCGGATTCATCGGCCAGGTCGCGCAGGACCAGCTCGGCGAGGTCTTCACCCATGACATCCGCGCCGGCGGCATCGAGTTCGAAACCCCCGCGCGCGCCGGAGATCCGCCGACGGCGCGCTGCCTGATCTTCGTCTCCCCCGACGGCCAGCGCACGATGAACACCTTCCTCGGCGCCTCGCACTACCTGCCCGCCGAAGCGCTCGACGAAGCGACCATCGCCAAGGCCGCCGTGCTCTATCTCGAAGGCTACCTGTGGGATCCCGAAGAGCCGCGCGCCGCGATGCGCAAGGCCATCGCCGCTGCCCGCACGGCGGGCCGCAAGGTGGCCTTCACCCCGTCCGAGACTTTCGTGATCGACCGCCACCGCGACGATTTCATCGCCCTCATCGATGACGGCCAGATCGACGTGCTGTTCTGCAACGAGCATGAAATGGCCGCTCTTGTGCAGAACGACGATTTCGAGACGGGCCTGGCCATGCTCGCGCCGAAGATCCCGGTCCTGGTGGTCACGCGCGGTCCCGAGGGCGCAGTGGCGCTGTCGGGCGGCGAGCGCGCCGAGGTATCGGCCGAGCCGATCGAGCGCGTCGTCGACACCACCGGCGCGGGCGACCTTTTCGCTGCGGGCTTCCTCTTTGCACATGTTCGTGGCATGAATCTCGAACAAAGCCTGAAACTTGGCGCGATTTGCGCTTGCGAGGTGATCTCGCACTATGGGGCCCGTCCAGAGCGGAGCCTGCAGGCACTGATGGCAGAAAAACTCACCTGAGGAGCACCCGCGGATTGAGCTGTCCGGCACTGATCGATTTCGAGGCGAGTTGCCTGCCCGAGTACGGCCAATCCTATCCTATCGAAGTCGCCATCGCGCGGATCGACGGAGAAAGTCGCGCCTGGCTGATCCGCCCGCTGGAAGCCTGGCGCCACTGGGACTGGTCCGAGGAGGCCGAGAAACTCCACGGAATCAGCCGCGAGATGCTGCGCAAGGAAGGTCTTCCCGCCGCGCAGGTCCTTAAGGAAATGGCCCGGTTCGTCGGCGATTGCGAAGTCTATGCCGACGCCGATCTCGATGCCTACTGGCTCGAACTGCTGGCACACGGCCTCAAGGCACCTGTGCCTTTCGCCGTGCACTTCCTCGGCGAGTACCTGGTGCGGCACAATTTCACGCGGCCCCAGGTCGTTGCCGCGCTGGAGGAAGCCAAGCTGCGCCTGCCCAAGGAACATCTCGCAAGAGAGGACGCCAAGCGCCTTGCCCTGGTGGTCAAGCTGCTGCTGGAAGGCGAAAAGGCCAGCTGAACCTTCTTCCTTCAGCAAGCTCAGGATGAGCGGACCTCGACGGGCTCAGAACGAACCCGGATCCTCCGAAACGCCAAGCCCGCCCGATTGGCTTGCCTGCAGCTTGCCAAGGCACTGGTCCTTGGCGCGGTCGCGGTCATCGGAAAGGGCGGTGGCCATCTGCGAGGGCAGGGCACAGCCGCGCTCGGGCCGGATCGGATGGCGCCGACGGCACGATTCCTCAGTGCTGAAGAAGTTGTCCAGACAGTCCTGGAACTCCGCCACGTCACTCTCGTGCATGGCGCGGCAGCTCTTGGCCCAGCGGTTCTTGTAGTTGAGCTGCGCGAAATTGACGCAATCCTCGTACTCCACCCGCGCGGCCTGCTGGCGCTGCGCCGCCTCGGCAGCCTGCCTCTGCTGCGCCGCGCGGCGCGCTTCGGCTTCCGCCTCGACCTCTGCCTGGCGCCGCGCTTCCAGCACCTCGGCATGGTTCGGCAGGAAAATGCCGTAGTAAAATCCGACGCCGCAGCCCGCGATCAGGATCGCGAGGGCAACCGCCAGCTTGAGAATGGCACCGGCACGTTCCAGCATTGCCGCCTTCCGGTCAGTCCTGGCTCTGTTCACGCGCCACTTCGCGCCAACCGATGTCGCGGCGACAGAAGCCGGTCGGGAAGTCGATCGCGTCGACGGCGGCATAAGCCTTCGCCTGCGCATCGCCGACCGAGACTCCACGGGCGGTGACGTTGAGCACGCGTCCGCCATTGGCGACGAGCTGTCCGTCCTCGAGTGCCGTACCCGCATGGAATACCTTGGCACCATCGGCTTCCGCGGCGGCAAGCCCTGCGATGCTGCCGCCCTTTTCCGGCGTGCCGGGATAACCCTTGGCCGCCATGACGACAGTCAACGCGGTATCCTTCGCAAAGCGCGGCGGCTGGATCGAGCCCAGGCGGTTCTCGGCGCAGGCCTGGAGGATATCGACGAGATCGCTTTCCAGACGCAGCATCATCACCTGGCACTCGGGATCGCCGAAGCGGCAATTGTACTCGATCAGCTTCGGCCCATCCTCTGTCAGCATCAGGCCGAGGAACAGCACGCCCGAATAGGGCATGCCCTCGTCGGCGAGAGTGCGGACGGTCGGCGCGATGATACGCGTCATTGCCTCTGCCTCCAGCGCCGGAGTCAGCACCGGCGCCGGGCTGTAGGCGCCCATGCCGCCGGTATTCGGGCCGGTATCGCCGTCACCGACGCGCTTGTGGTCCTGCGCCGAGGCGAAGGGGACGATGGTGCTGCCATCGGTCAAGGCGAAGAAGCTGGCTTCCTCGCCTTCCAGGAATTCCTCGATCACGGCTTCCGCGCCCGCTTCGCCGAAGCGGCCGGCGAAGATGTCGCGCACCGCTTCCTGCGCCTCCTCCATCGTCATGGCGACGGTAACGCCCTTGCCTGCGGCAAGGCCATCGGCCTTGATCACGACAGGCGCGCCGAACTTCTCAAGCGCAGCCAGACCGTCCGCTTCGCTGGAGACGCGCACGTAGCCACCGGTCGGGATTCCGGCGCGCTCGCACAGGTCCTTGGTGAAACCCTTGGACCCTTCGAGCTGGGCGGCCGCCTTGCTCGGGCCGAACACGGGAATGCCCTCGGCCCGCAGGGAATCGGCAAGTCCATCGACCAGCGGCGCTTCCGGACCGATCACGACAAGACCGATTTCCTTCTCGTTGCAAAAGGCGATAACCGCCCCATGATCGGTGGCATCGAGCGACACGCAGGTTCCCGCCTCGGCAATCCCCGGATTTCCGGGAGCTGCATAAAGCGTGGAGCAGCGCGGGGATTGCGCCAGCTTCCAGGCCAGCGCATGTTCGCGTCCACCCGAGCCCAGAAGAAGGATATTCATGCCGCGGCCTTTCGATGAGTCTTACGATGACGACGAATATGGAGATGGTCGTAGGGGTGGGCTGGTAGCGAAGCAATCGGCCGGGGACAACGCCGCGCCGCTGTCCATCAGCGAGATTTCTGCACTGCTCAAGCGCACGGTCGAGGACCGTTTCGGCTTCGTGCGCCTGCGCGGTGAGCTTTCCGGCGTGAAGCGCGCGGCCTCCGGCCACCTCTATTGCGCACTCAAGGACGACAAGGCGGTAATCGACGGCGTGATGTGGCGCGGCAATGCGCAGCGCCTCGCCTTTCGTCCCGAAGACGGCGTCGAAGTCATCGCAACCGGCAAGCTGACGACATATCCCGGCCGCTCCAAGTACCAGATCGTCATCGATTCGATGGAGATCGCAGGCGAAGGCGCGCTGCTCGCCCTGCTCGAAAAGCTGCGCGCCAGACTGGCCGAGGAGGGCCTCTTCGCGCCCGAGCGCAAGCGGCAGCTGCCGTTCCTGCCGAAGGTCATTGGCGTCGTGACGTCACCCACCGGCGCGGTGATCCGCGACATCCTTCATCGCTTGGCAGACCGCTTCCCGAGCCACGTGCTCGTCTGGCCGGTGCTGGTGCAGGGGGAGGGCGCGGCTGCGCAGGTCGCCAATGCCGTGCGCGGCTTCTCGCAAATGCCCGCCGATGGCCCGGTGCCGCGGCCCGATCTCGTCATCGTTGCACGCGGCGGCGGCTCCATCGAGGACCTTTGGGCTTTCAACGAGGAACCAGTCGTGCGCGCCGTGGCGGAGTGCTCGATCCCGGTGATCTCCGCAGTCGGACACGAGACCGACACGACCCTGTGCGACTATGCCGCCGATCGCCGTGCGCCGACGCCCACCGCCGCCGCCGAAATCGCGGTGCCGGTGCGCGCAGAGCTGATGGCGACGCTCGACGAGCTGGCCCTGCGCAAGCGCCGCTGCGCCCTCCGGCCGGTCACGCTGGGACGCGAAAGGCTGGAAGCGCGCGTCCAGCGCCTGCCGAAGCCGGATGCGATTCTCGCCGCGAAGACGCAGAAGCTGGACGAATTGACCGATCGCCTGCGCCGCGGCCTGCAGGACCGCGCTTCGAACGCCGAAAAGCGCCTGGGCTCGGTCGGCAGGCCGCTCGCGCTGCTGCGCCACCGCGCGCAGGCGAGCAGCGAGAGGTTGGCGCGCACCGGCCTGACGCCGCGCCTGCTCACCCGCCGCTGGTCGATGGCGCGCGACAGCCTTGCCCCGGTTTCGCGCGTCCTGCCCCAGCTCGATCCGCGCCTGCCCCTGCAGCGCGGCTATGCCCTGGTGAAGACGGCCGAGGGCAGGGCCGTGACCAGCCGCGAACTGGCATCCCGGGAAGCGGCGCTGGTTCTCGAATTCCGTGACGGGGATCTCCCGGTCACCACCGGTTCAGGCGATTCGGTGTCTCCTGCGCCCAAGCCCGCGCCCGCTGTGGCCGCCCCGCGCAAGCGGGGGACCGGACCGGAAAGAACGAAACCGGACCGGCCGCGACAAGGCGATTTGTTTTGACCACGAGGCTCTGCTAGAAATCACCCATGCTCATGTCATCTGCCGAACGTCCCGCAACCCTCAGCTACGGACCCAACGGGTTCCGCATGATCAGCTCCGGCCACTTCGTCACCTGCGCCGTAACCGGTGAGAAGATCTCCCTCGAAGCCCTGCGCTACTGGAGCGTAGAGCGGCAGGAACCCTATGCCACCGCGGAAATTGCCACCCGGCGTCTCCTCGGGAAGGCATGAAGGGCCTCCATACGCGTTTCGCCTGGCTGAAGCTTGGCGGCCTTGCCGCTGCTGGCGGCCTGATCCTTGCCGGTAACGCCATGGTCGAACCTGCCGGTTCCGCCCATGCTTCGACCACTGCCCCGGTCTCTCCGGCTGCAGCGCCGCGCCCGGCCGAAATTGCCTTCTCCGGCGAGATGACCCAGGGCGGATGGATTCGCGGCGTCGCCCCGGCGGGAACCACCGACCTCAGGCTTGACGGCGAAGCGGTTCGAATCGCGCCGGACGGCGCCTGGTTCGCCGCGTTCGACCGCGATGCCGCGCCGGAGGAGATCCTCACCGCACGGATGAAGGACGGCACGACCTATCGCCAGACGCTCACCGTCTCCCCGCGCGACTGGCACATCGAGCGAATCAACATTCCGCGCCGCGCAGGCGGGCCCTCCGAAGCCTTCATGAAGATCCGGCAGCCCGAGCTTGACCGCATCAATGCAGCGCGGGCGATGGAAACCGGCGCGCAAGGGTGGCGCCAGCGCTTCATCTGGCCAGTGAAGGGCCGCATTTCGGGCCGCTTCGGCTCGCAGCGCATCTATCGCGGCGAACCGGGCAGCTACCATTCGGGTATCGACATAACTTCCGGCACAAGCGGCACCCCCTTCGTCGCTCCGGCGGACGGCGTCGTCATCCTCGCGGCGGAAAAACCCTTCACGCTGGAAGGAAACCTGCTGATGCTGGACCACGGCATGGGCCTCAACAGCGCCTTCCTGCACTGCTCGCAAATCCTTGTGAAGGAAGGCGATCACGTGAAGCAGGGGCAGGTGATCGGCAAGATCGGCATGTCCGGCCGCGCTACCGGCCCGCACCTGCACTGGAGCATCAAGTGGCAGTCCGACAGGCTCGATCCCCTGCTTTTCACCGGGCCGATGAACTGATCGACGAAGTGGCCTTGCCGTCGGCGCGCGATTGACTATCCAGCCCTTGTGCACCGCAGCATCGCCCTTCTGCTCCTGATCCTGCTTGCAGCCGTCACCTGGCTGCGCTCACCCAGAGCGCCGCGCCTGGCGCAAATGACGTTCGACTACGTCGCCCTCACGCCGCGCCCCGGAACAGACCCGCAGTATCACCTCGGCGCATTCCGACTGGAAGGCGCGTGGCACATGGCCAGCAGGTCGCGCGGGTTCGGCGGCTATTCGACGCTGCTTGCGATGCCGGACGGGCAGCTCCTCGCCGTCGGCGATTCGGGCGGATACTTGCGCTTCACCTTGCCGGGCCAAAAACCCGGCGCACTGGCGAGCGGCAGCCTGGATATCAGCCGCTGGAACGACAAGGCCGATCGCGATGTCGAATCGGCGACGCGCGATCCGCGTACCGGCACGATCTGGCTGGGCATGGAGGGCTCCAATTCCATCGTTCGGCTCGGCCCCGAACTGAACGTGGAAGCCAAGGTCCGGCCCGGCGCGATTCGCCGCTGGGGCGTGAACTCCGGCCCGGAAGCCATGACCCGCCTTGCCGATGGGCGATTCGTCCTGCTGCGCGAGGCGTTCAAGGGCCGGCTGGAGGATCGCAGACACGACGCCGTCGTGTTCGAGGGCGATCCCGCGACGCGGCCGAAATCGTGGCATTTCACGTTCGATGGGCCGAAAGGCTTCAGTCCCACCGACATGACGCAATTGCCCGACGGCCGCCTGCTGATCCTGATGCGACGGCTGGTCTGGCCGATGCCGCAGCGATTCGCCGGGCGCATCGCCATCGCCGACCCGGTCGAGATTCGTCCCGGCGCGATCTGGCACGCAAGGGAAGTGGCCCGAATCGCCTCGAGCCTGCCGGTCGACAATTTCGAAGGCCTTGCCGCCGTGCCGCAGGGCAAGGATCGCCTGACCGTGTGGCTGATATCGGACGACAATTTCTCGGATTTCCAGCGCACGCTGCTCTGGAAACTCACCGTCGATCCACGCGACCTGCCCTGAGAACCGCGCAGGAAAAGTACCGGAAAGCAGTCAGACACGCGAAAAGGCGCGCGAGGAACCCTCGCACGCCTTTTTCGAACCAGTGCCTTGTCAGGCTCCCCGAAGGGAGCCGGAAATCAGGCGGCCTGCTTCTTCTTCAGCTCGCGCTTCACCTTGACGGCGCGCGGGCTGAGCTTCGTGTCGGAAGTCTTCAGCAGCCAGTTGTCGAGGCCGCCGTTGTGCTCAACCGAGCGAAGGCCGTGCGTCGAAACGCGGAACTTGAAGCTACGCTCCAGACCTTCCGACATCAGCGTGACGTTCTGAAGGTTGGGCAGGAACACGCGCTTGGTCTTGTTGTTGGCGTGGCTGACGTTGCAGCCGACCTGACGACCCTTGCCGGTCAGTTCGCAGATGCGGGACATGTCTACTCTCGCTCGAAAAAAATCTTGGCCGTTTGTACGGGAAGGCGCGCCCTTACCGAGTCACCAGGTGAACGTCAAGTTGCGCCGCGGTTTTTCGCAGGCTAGCGCGTCCTCATGACTCGCTGGCCGCTCCCCGAATACATGCAACTGGCGCTGACGCAAGCCCGGGAAGCCGCGGATTCGGGCGAAGTGCCTATCGGCGCGGTGATCGTCAGGGACGGAAAGGTCATCGCCACCGGCCGCAACGGCCCGCGCGAACGCCACGACCCGACCAGCCACGCAGAAATCGAAGCGATTCGCGCCGCCGCCCGGATTCTCGGCAATGAGCGACTCGAAGGGTGCGAGCTATGGGTGACGCTGGAGCCCTGCGCGATGTGCGCCGGGGCAATTTCCCACGCCCGCATCGCCCGGCTCTATTACGCCGCACCCGATCCCAAGGGCGGCGCGGTCGAACATGGCGCGCGCGTATTCGAACACGACCAGTGCCTGCACCGTCCGGAAGTCTATTCCGGCATGGGGGAAGCCGAAGCCGCGGAAATGCTCAGGGCTTTCTTCAGGGACCGCAGGTAGCCCTTGTCGCCCTACAGGCCCCGCCAGATCTTCAACGGGGCGGAATCGGCGGGCCCCCACTGCCTGCGGTCGCAGGCCCGGGGCATGAAATCCTTGCCGTAGCAAAGCTCGATCGCGCGCAGCCAGCCGCCGCGGCTGACGTCCACGCCGACCTGATCCGCCGTCCAGTCCGGATTACCGGCGAGAAAGGCCCGGCGCAGATCGCCCACCGTCAGGTCGTCCTCGCGCGAGAGACGATCGGCATCGGGCCAGCGGATCGAGCGCCAGAGAATCGCGCTGACCTTGAAATAGGTTTCGGGCCGCTTCGTCATGCAACTGCCGTGCTTGGCCCACTCGTGGGCGAGGAGGCGGGCCGAAGGCGTCATGCACAAGTGGCGTCGCAGCAGGTCGGGCGAGGGCAGTGGCCGCGTCGCGCACCACTGCGGCGCGGGGCCCTTGCCCGCTTCGGGCCAGAGGCCGTGCAGGACGAAGCCGAAACGCCCATTGCGGCGCGAACACTGCATCGAATCCGTCTCGCCGCTCATCTTGCAGTAGTCGGGAGACCAGCTTGCCGCGAGGGTATAGCCCGCGACGGCGACCTTGCGGACCGGGCCGTCGGGCGCCTGCGGCCCCACCGGGGCAATGCTGCGCGGCACGGCGCACTGATAGGCCTGGGCGAGCGCAGGCGCCGGCATAAGCGCCGCAAGGACCAGACCGGCCCGAGCCGCGAGCAGGGGCCTCACAGCGGCGTGAAGTCGAGGCCGATGTCGGCGGCCGGTGCGCTCTGGGTGAGACGGCCCACCGAGACATAAGTGACGCCCGAGGCGGCAATCGCGCCGATGGTCCTGAGATTGACGCCGCCCGAAGCCTCCGTCGGCACGCGTCCGGCCACGAGGGCGACGGCCTCGCGCAGCATGTCAGGCCCCATGTTGTCGAGCAGGAGGTGATGCGCGCCCGCTTCGATGGCAGGCTCGATCTGGTCGAGCCGATCGACTTCGCAGATGATCTGGGCCACGCCCGCCGCCTTGGCACGCCCCACGGCCGGACCGACGCCGCCGGCGACGAGGACGTGGTTATCCTTGATCATCGCTGCGTCCCACAGGCCCATGCGGTGGTTCTGCGCGCCACCGGTGCGGGTTGCGTACTTTTCGAGGTGACGCAGGCCCGGGATCGTCTTGCGCGTATCGAGAAGGATGCCGTGTCCGCCCATGGCATCGACATATTCGCGCGTCATCGTTGCGATCCCGGACAGGTGCTGCACGGTGTTGAGCGCACTGCGCTCCGCCGTCAGCATGGCGCGGGCATTGCCCGAGAGGCGCATGAGGTCCGACCCGGGCCCGACGCGGGCGCCCTCCTCGACGAGGATCTCTATTTCCATCGCAGGGTCGAGCTTGCGGAAGAAAGCCGCGGCGACCGGCAGGCCCGCGACAGTGATGGCGTCGCGCGAATCCATGGTGCCGGCAAAACGCGCATCGGCGTCGATCACGCTTTCCGAAGTCACGTCATGCCCGCCCCCGGGCAGGCCCACGCCGAGGTCTTCGGCAAGCGTTGCATCAACGAAGGCGGCAAGGTCGAAACCGGTCAGCGTGAAGTCGTTCATGGCGCCGTCCATGCCAAGGCCGCGGCCCCGTGTCGAGAACCACCATCGATGCGCGATTTGCAATCGCGGCCGCATGGGACCATAGCGCAAGGATCACGAGCATCCGAATTCGTAGGCGCTCGTGGCTGAGAGACCATCCGCGCTCCCGCTTACGTTGCCGGAGCATCGAGATGAAGATCGATCATTTGAGTTCGCACCGGAGCATCCCGGCCGCAGCCTCGTCCGCCCTGATTCAGGCCCTGCCTGTGCTGGGGACGGCGCTTTCCTGCCAGCAGACCGCGCATGGTTTCTGCGGGGCGATAGCGAAACCAAGACACCTCACTCCCCTCAGACCCGGAGAAATGCCATGAACGACAGCGTCGAAAAACCCTACCTCATCCAGAAAGGCGAGGATGGCAAATACCGGCTGACCGTGCGCGACACGCACTACAATTCGCGCGGCTATCCGATCGTCAAGTCGACCCTGCAGGACGAAGTCTTCGACACGCAGTCCGCAGCCAAGACTTTCGCGCGCGAGAACTTCAAGGCCCAGGCCGGACAGTACGCGACGAAGTAAGCTGGCGTCCGACTTCAGGTCCGCAAACGACGAAGGCCAGGAGCGAGAGCCCCTGGCCTTTCCTGTTCATGCGCCGTCGACGGCGGCCCTATCAGTGAACGAAACGCGCAATCACGTCGCGGTACGAACGGCTGACTTTCACCTGTGCACCTGAATCGAGCACGAGGAAACATTCGCCGTTGGTATGCGGCTTGACCTGGCGGACCTGGTTCAGGTTGACGATGGTCGAACGGTGGACGCGTTGGAACACGCGCGGGTCGAGCCGGCGCTCGAGGTCCTTCATCGTTTCGCGCAGGATCAGCGAGTTGTCTGCCGTGCGGATGCACATGTAGTCGCCAGCCGCCTCGATATGCTCGATGCTGTCAACGTCGATGCGGAAGATCTGGCCGCGATCCTTGATGTTGATCAGCTTTTCATAGCGATCGGCATTGGGATCGGCTTCCTCGGGCATGGCCTCGACCGCGTCGGGGGCAACTTCGGCCAGCACGTTCTTGAGCTTCTCCGCCTCGTCGGCAGAGCGCTTCTCGGCGATGCGCTGGCGCACGCGCGCAAGGGTATCGTCCAGCTTCGATTCCTCGACCGGCTTCATCAGGTAGTTCACCGCATTCGCCTCGAAGGCGCGCACGGCATGTTCCTGGTAGGCGGTGACGAAGACGAAGAGCGGCGGCTCGATCTCCATGACGCCCTTGACCACCGAGAACCCGTCGAAACCGGGCATCTGGATGTCGAGGAACACGAGGTCGGGCTTTTCGGTCTTGATCTTGCGGATCGCTTCGCGTCCGTTCGAGCAGGTATCGATGATCTCGACGTCCGGATACTTTTCAAGGCGCAGCTGAAGGCCCTGAATCGCGAGTTTCTCATCATCGACGAGGATGGTGCGGATGGTCATCTTGTTCGTTCTCCGGGCCCCATAACGCATGAGACCCAAAATTGTTTCATTGTGCAGCCATTGCGGCAAGCCGAGGGGCTTCCGGGACGTCCTCTGCTGCTTCGCGGCGCTCGACAGGAATTTCGATCAGGACGGCAAAACCGCCTTCGATCGGCTCGACAGTCTCGAATCGGTGATGTTCGCCATAGGCCTGGGACAGGCGATCACGGATATTGGACAGACCAACGCCCGTGGAGACGGGCTCACCTCCATCGTATGACATACCCGACAACCTGTTGTCGGTGGTGGGGCTTTGCAAGCCGGGGCCGGTGTCCGAAACGGTAATGCGAAGCATGGAGCCGACGAGTTGCGCCGAAATGGTGATTTCCGCGCCGCTTTCCTGCGGGGTCACGGCATACTTGATGGCGTTCTCGACCAGCGGCTGAAGCAGCAATGAGGGCAGCAGGCAGGATTCGGTCGCCGGATCGATGTGGAAGGTGGTCCGCAGGCGCTCTTCGAAGCGCATGCGCTCGATATCGAGGTAGAGCTTGAGCGTCTCCACTTCCTGCGCAACCGTCACCCGCGCAGAGGGCTTGTTGACGAGCGTATAGCGCAGGAACGACGAGAGCCGCGAGAGCATGGCATTGGCCGGCTCGGTCTGCTTGAGCAGCACCAGGGTCGAGATCGAATTGAGCGTGTTGAACAGGAAATGCGGGTTGAGCTGGTAGCGCAGCATCGCCAGCTGCGCCTGGGTCGCCTGATTCTCCAGCCGGATCAGCTGGTCGTTCTGCTCCTCGATCTGCAGATAGAAGTTGATGGCGTAATAGAGCGCGGACCAGGCCCCGAGCAGGGTGGCATCGAGGTAGAAGACGCCAAGGAACAGCTGGGTGAAGGTCGCATCGCTGTCCGAACGGTACAGCGAAATGACCCAGGCATCGATGAAGGCGTTGAGGCCCACTGCGAAGGGCAGGATCAGCGCGGTCATGCCCCAGGTCACCAGAGCCCGGCGGGTGATCAGTGTTCGATAGATGACCGAGAGCACCAGCGAGATCGAGAAGCCGGTGATCGTGGCGATCAGGACCAAGACGAGGAACGAGAGGCGCTGGTCGTTGGCGATCGCCGACATCGTGCGCAGCAGCATGGCCCCGCCCCAGCCGAGCGCCTGGAGGCGCCAGAAGGCCTTGTCCTTGTCGGCAAAGAACGGAATGGGCTGGATAGGCAGGACGCTCATGAACGTTTCCTAGCCCAGATCCGCGCAAAGCTGAACAATCCCCTGCGACAGGATGTTCCCTTTATCAACTCCCCCGAGCGTCGGCGACCGCGCTGGAGAGCTGATCGATGCCCACCGCGCCCGAAATCAGGCGATCGCCCGCGATCCAGCTTGGCGTTCCGCCGAAGCCGAGATTGCCGGCGGTTTCGTAATTGCGCTGGATCTCCGCCGCCACATCCTTGCTCTCGGCCACCTTGCGGGCGCGCTCCATGTCAAGGCCGACGGCCTTGGCGGTCGCCTCGATGGTCTGCGGGTCGAGCTGCCCGGCCGCGAACATCGCATCGTGGAACTCGGCAAACTTGCCCTGCTCCGCTGCGGCAAGGGCCATCCTCGCCGCTTCCGGGCTGTGCGGGCTGATGATCGGCAGTTCGCGGATGACGATGCGCAGGTCGGGGTTCTTCTTCACCAGCTCGATCACGTCAGGCAGGCTCGCGCGGCAGTATCCGCAGGCATAGTCGCTGAATTCGACAAGCGTGACCTTGCCCTCGGGGTTGCCCAGCACCGCGCCGGGGAAGGGCGTTTCCACTGCCTGACGCACGCCGGCGAGCTGCTTGCTGCTCTGCCGGTTCTGGAGATTCTCCATCGCCTGCGGCAGGATTTCGGGATGATCGAGGATATAGTCGTGCACCACGCTTTCGATCGCCATGCGCCCGCCGAACCAGCCGCCGACACCGAGAACCGCGATCAGCACGGCGAAAAATGCGTACTTCATGCCTGTAGCCATTCGTAGATCCTGCCTCGTTGCGGCAAAGCGCGCCGCCGCTTTCTGCGCGCTGTCCTAGCGACGCTTCTTCTCGCGTTCCAGTTCGGCGCGTGCCTGCATCTCGATATCCTGCGCGCGGATCCAGTCCGGCGTGCCCGTCGGCAGGCCCGCCTCGGCCGCCTGCGCGCTCATCAGGGCGGCATTCATGTTGCCGGAGAGCACCTGCTGCTCCGCGCTGGCCAGCCTTGCGCGCGGCATGTCGCCCTTGGCCGCATAGATCACGCCGAGCTGGTACCAGGTGAACGGATTCTCGCGGTCGCGGGCCACCGCATTGCGCAGCACCCGTTCGGCCTCCTTGAAGTTCGACGAGTCCTCGGTCGCAATCAGGGCATGGCCGAAGAGGGTCGCTATCAACGGCTGGTTTCCGGTCAGTTCGGTCGCCTTGCGCAGCGGCGCCAGCGCTTCTTGCGGACGGCCAGATTCCAGCAGGATCTGACCTTCCAGCTCCAGGAAGTAAGGGTCCTCGGGATCGGCCTCGATCAGCGCATCGGTCTCGGCCGTGGCGAGATCGAACTGCGCGTCCTTGTGATAGGCGTAGGCGCGGGCATAGTGGGCGGGAATCGAATTGTCGGTCAGCGGGTACTGCCGCAGGACGTCCTTGGGTTCGGCAAGGTAGCCGAACAGCTTCGCCTTCATCCGCATGAAGCGCTGCTGCAGCTTGGGATCGTCCGGCTTGTTCCAGGCCGGGTCCTTCTCATAGGTATCCTGCAGCGTCTGGATGCGGTCGCCGGTGAGCGGGTGGGTGCTGTAGAACTCGTCGCCGTCCTTGGGGCGATAGCCATAGCGGAACTCGAGGTTCTGCAGCTTCTTGAAGAATTCGACCGAGCCACGGCCGCTGATCCCGGCTGCGGAAAGGTACTGCGCCCCGGCGGCATCGGCCGAAGCCTCCTGCGAACGGTTATAGGCAAGGTACTTGCCCATGGCGGCCTGCTGGCCGGCCATGATCACGCCCATCGCCGCTTCGCCGCCACCGGCTGCCGCCGCAGCCGCACCGAGCAGGAGCGAAAGCAGCGAAATATTGGTCGCGCTGCTGGCACCCAGATTGAGCACCGCATGCCCGCCAGTGACGTGACCCAGTTCGTGGGCGATCACGCCCTGCACTTCGCCTGCGGTATCCGCCTCGTTGATCAGGCCGCTGTTGACATAGACGGCCTGGCCGCCTGCAACGAAGGCATTCACGGAAGGGTCGTTGACGAGGACGATATCGACATTGGCCGGATCGAGACCCGATGCCTTGACCAGCGGCGCCGACATGTCCTTGAGCAGGGCCTCGGTCTCCGCATCGCGCAGGATCGATTGCGCCGCAGCCGGCGCGGCCGCCCAGCCGAGCAGGGCGAGGAAGGCCAGGAACCTCATCAGGGGGGCGGCAATTCGCTGAAACGGCATCGTCTCTCTTGGAACCCTTGCGGCCTTAACCCCCGCTGAAGCGCCGGGGATGGCCAGTTGTCGCGCGCTGGCCCGTCAGCCTAGCGGGCGCCGATGCCGTTTCCAAGGGCGCCGCCTGACGAATGCCGGTCGAACGCCCCCAGGTCGGTTCCTATCCGAGGATCTGCCGGGCCGCGCGGTCCAAAAGCGCTTCGTCGTCGCAGACTTCGCCCAGCAGCACCACTTCGCCCGAATCCAGGCGCCGCGCGACGAGGACGGTGAACTCGCTTTTGCGAGCGACGTCCTCGATCGGCTTGGGGTCGAGACCACGCAGTCCCTCGATCAAGGTCTCGTGACGCGAAAGCGGCCCGCTGCCCTTGCAGCTTTCCTCACGGCGCAGGCGGCGCTCTTCCTTGACGAGAGCCTTGAGGCCGCCCGGTGCATCGGACAGGAACGCCCCAAGCGCCCCGCATTCGAGGCCGAGACGGCGTCCGTGGGCGATGGCGGTCGCAAATTCGGTGAGGCGGGTCTTGTCGTAATCGGTTCCGAAGACGAGCTTGACCAGCGGGATCAACGGCGCGCGGTCCTGCACCTTCAGACCGGCATCTTCCACCAGTTCGGCGAAATCGTCGGGCGCGCTCTCGGCAGCAAGGGCGAAGTCGTAGGCGAGGCCGATCGCCTCGTAGAGCGCATGGCGCGAGCGTTCCTCGCTGCTGCGCGCGAGCATCGCCTGTTCACGGGCCGAGGCGAGCCAGTCGCCCAGTTCCATCTCGCGGTGGACAGCCGGCATCGGCGCATCTTCGAAATAGTCGTCATCGTCGATTTCGTACCCTTCGAGCGACAGGTCCATCCCGGCCGGTCCCTCGACAGGTTCGACCATGCCGAGATCGAGCGGGCCATCGGCCCAGCCGGTCAGCGGCATCGTGCTGCGCAGCATGGCGGGGCGCGTCTCGACCGCTTCGTCGATCTGCTTCATCAGCGCGTCGGTGCTGGTCTGGTCGGCCAGCTCCTTCCAGTTGATGACACCGTAGATGTGATCGATCTGGTCGTCGTTGCGCGAGAAGGGCAGGAGAATCCCGCGGTAGAGAATCGTCGCGCCGCGCTGGTTGACGAATTCCGCCTCGAAACCGATCGGCGCCTGGTTGGCGATGATCTGCATGTAGTGATCGGTGATACGCGACAGCAGCGAGCGTGTGGGGACCTGGCTCAGTGCGCGAATCGCACCGGTCGTACCGCATTCGTCGGCCAGTTCCGCTCCCAGATAAACGATCGCCGGATCGTCAGCGCCATGGGTGAAGTCCAGCAGCACGCTATAGGGCCCGAAATCGCCGAGGCTTTCCGGATCGAGGTCGGCAATGTCGGGAAACTGGCGGTTATCCAGCAGACTCGCCCAGAAATTGTAGGCGCGCACCTGCATGCGCCGCTCATCCTTGCCGATGATGGCGGGCGGCTCCCGGCCGCTGTCCTGTTCGTGGAAGGAGCCCTCCTCGGGCTGGTCCTCTCCAGAAAACTGACCGCGCAAACTGTCCATGCGGAAATCCCCAGCAAGTCGAATTGATCTCCCTTCTGGCGCAACATGGTAAATTAACGCTTAAGTTGCGCCGCCCGCGATGCCGGGGCCTTCCAAGCTGCAGCGAACACGCGATTTTTCCCACGCAGAACATTACCCGATACCTTCTTATAGAGAGGTACCGATCAATGCACATGTACTACCTTTAACATGGTACCTTGCATCACATAGTAGCTTGCAATATACACTGGGCATCCGCAGGAGATGATTCGATGTCCGAAATCGAAATCCAGTTGAAGAAAGGGGTGCTGGGGCTATGCGTCCTGGCGCTGCTGTCGCGCGGTGACAGCTACGCCTACGAGATCGCGAGCCGCATGGCCGACGCGGTCGATATGGGCGAAGGCACGATCTATCCGCTCATGCGCCGCATGCAGTCGGAAGGTCTCGTGACCACCTACCTCGAGGAATCGCCCTCGGGTCCGCCGCGCAAGTACTACCGCATCACCGATACCGGTCGCGAACGCCTGGCCGAACAGGTTGGCGACTGGCGCACCTTCACCGCCGCCGTGAACGGCCTCATCCTCGGCAGTGAAGCGCCGATGAAGGAAGGGGAGACCAGCCATGAAGCGTAACGAGTTCATCAAGCGCCTGAAGGCCGGCCTCAAGGGCATGCCTCAGGACGACATCGCCGAGATCGTCGCCGACTACGAAGAGCATTTCGACGCCGGCGCCGCAGACGGGCGCAGCGAGGAAGAAGTTGCCGCCGCCCTCGGCAATCCCGGCCGCCTCGCCCGCGAACTGCGCTTCGAGGCCGGTTTCCGCAACTGGGAAAGCGCCCGCTCGCCGTCTTCGGCCTGGTCCGCGATCCTGGCCTTCATGGGCCTTGCCACGATCGACATCCTGATTCTGCTGCCGATCGTCCTACCGATCATCGGTGTCGTCTTCGGCCTGTTCGTGGCGGTCCTGGCGATCTTCGTTTCCGGCGGCTTCGTGCTGATCGTCGGGCCTTTCAACGGCTTTCCCGGTGGCTGGCTGGTCGCGATCCTCGCAGGGCTGGGCATGATGAGCGCCTCGGTCGCAGCCGGCGCGCTGCTGACGCTGATCAGCATCTGGATCGTCAACGCGCTGATGTGGTTCGGCCGCCTGCACTACCGGGTGATCGAGCCCGCCATCCACGCAGAAGACTGAAAAGACGTAGGAAGGAGAAACTGAGATGCTCAGGAAACTGCTCATCGTATTCGCCAGCGGCGTGATCCTTTCGATCGTCGCATTCGGCTCGGCATGGGTTATCGGCGGCGAAAAGCTGCGTCAGGACTTTGCCGAAGGCCATGGCTGGAGCTGGACCATCGGCGAGGACGACAAGAACCTGGGGCCCAACCGGACCCGCAAGTTCACCGTCGAACCCGGTGCCAGGCTGGCCATGGAGATCCCGGTCCAGCTCAGCTTCACCCGCGGCGATACGTCCGAGATGATCGTCACCGGCCCGCAGAAGATCGTCGACCGCCTGACCTGGGTGAACGGACGCCTCGGCATCGAGGGCAAATACCGCTCCGACCGCAGCATCAAGGTCCGGATCACCGCACCGGAGATCAACGGTCTCGACCTCGACGCTCCGGGCGACGTGACTCTCGCCGGTCTCGACCAGGAGAAGTTCACGCTGCGCTCAGAGGGTGCAGTCGATCTCGATGCCGAAGGCCGGGTTCGCAAGCTGTTCATCACCTCGGCAGGCGCCGGCTCGATCGACGTCGGCCAGGTCGACGCCGAAGATGCAGTGGTGCGGATCGACGGCGTTGGCGACGTGACCGTCGGCGCCCGCAATCTCGTCGATATCGTGATCAATGGTGCAGGCAACGTCAGCCTGGTCCGCAAGCCGGCAAACCTGCGCAGCCAGATCAACGGCATTGGCTCGGTCGACCACGACTACTGAGAATATCGCAAAGGGAGGAGTCTTCCGCCGCACCGAATCCCCCCGCCGTGCGGCGGTCGATCCATGAAGAAGGCCGCATCGTCATGAGACGGTGCGGCCTTTTCTGCATCTCGGATCGCAGGCACCATCCCGGAAGGATCGCCCTGCCGACCTTCAGTGCACCGGCGGATCGACAGGAGGGACGGCGTGGACCGGCGCCACCGGTTCGTCGCTTTCGCGCGGCGGCATTGCGTTCTCCGGCACTTCGCGGATCTGCATGTCGGGCGTGGGGACCTGCTCGAGATTGCGGGCGGTGACCCGGATCTCGTCCCCGTCGATCAGGATCTCGTTGAAGCTCGGCGGCGTCGAACGGATGCGGCGCGAAAGCGTGCCGGCACCGATCATGCGCAGCGGCCCGCGCGCGGTCTGCTCGAGAAGATCGAACGGATCGTGGATGTGCCCGGTCAGGATCGCAGCGACCTTGCGCTCGGCCAGCGCTTCCATCGCCCGCGTTCCGTCAATCGTGAGGAGCTTGCCGCCGGGGCCGCGTTCGGTAAGCGGGTGGTGCGCCGTAACCAGAATGCGGGTCCCAGGAGGATGCGCGTCGATCGCGGCCAGAGTCTCTTCCAGTGCCTTGGGCGTCACCCAGCCGTTCGACCAGGGAAAGCGCCACTGCGCCCGGGTCGCCGTCTTGAGCGGCACGATGGCGAGATCGGGCAGGTCCAGCTGCGCCTCGACCACGCGTTCGATCTTGTGAAACCGCTTGTAGGGCGTGGTGAAACGCTCAAGCAGGTTGAAATAGGGCATGTCGTGATTGCCCACTTCGACCGTCACCGGCACGTCGAGCGCGGAAATCCAGTCGGTCGCCGCAGCGAATTCGCGATGCCGCGCGCGCATCGTCAGGTCGCCGGTGATTGCGACCGCATGCGGCTTCTCGCGCGCAATGCACTGCTCCACCCAGGCGAGGGCTTCGCGATCTTCCAACCCGAAATGGATGTCGCTGAGATGGAAGAGCTTGATCGGCCCGGAATACATATTCGAGACCTTACCGTGCATCGGCAGTCGCCAACAGGTCTACTTCGCAATTTGCCAGCGTAAACTGGTCCTCGGCTCCCCCGTCGAAGGGTTCGCCATCTATCAACAGGCCCATGGGTTCTCCCTCGGGGCAGACGAGCCGGATGGTTTCGTGCATGCCCAACTGGTCATGCGGGCCATCGCGATAGTTTCGGTTGAGCAGCGCGATACCCTGCCCGGCAAAGTCGCCAAGCGTCTCGGCATAATAGCCTTTTACTTCGAGGCCGGTGTCATGCGGGTTCACGGTGATTGCCGCATAGCCCTCCTTGCGTCCGCAGTCGACACCTTCGCAGACCACCTTGGGCGCGCGTGTGGAATGGGCAATGGCCTCACGGGTCGTCGTCACCACTTCGAGGATGTTGGACGAACGCATCGCCTCGCGCACCTCGTTCCAGATCGCGCCCGGCCCAGCCAGCACGCCTGTCAGCCCTTCGCCATGGCGCGAGCGGATTACGCGCGGGCGGACGCGGCGGGCGTTGCCCTTCGCAAGCCTGTCGACGATCTGCGCCGCGGGAACGTCGCCGTGCAGGCGCTTGGACAGCAGGTTCATCGTCCCGCCCGGCAGAACCAGCAACGCGCCGTCCCAACCATAGGCGGTGGTAACGACGGTATGGGTGGTTCCGTCGCCGCCGAACACGACCAGCAGATCTACGCCTTGCGCGTCGAGCTGCTCTGGGCTGGGCGCGCTTTCATCGGGAAAGCGGATCCGCCGGGCCGGTGGCATGCCCGCATTGTCGAGCGCGCTGACCAGTTCGGCTACAGCTTCATCGTCGTTGCTGCCGCTCGCCGCATTGCAGACGAGCCACGTTTTCTTCGCGTTTCCCATGTAGCGAAAAACCGGTGGGCGCCCCTGCGGTTCCCGTCACACCCTGCCGCTGTAGATGAGCCATGCGGAAAAGCCGTTGAGCACGGTGTAGAGCGCATAGACCCAGGCCCAGCCGGAAGATCCCGCCGCTGCCATGACCATCGCGCCCAGCAGCATCGCGAACTCGACGATCAGGCTGAGACGCCCCCCCAGCGGCTGGAAGAACCAGGGCACCTGCGCAAGCATGGGATGCCCGCTTTCCAGAACGGCCTTGTGCGCAGCGAAATTGAGAACGCCCAGGCAGAAGACGATGATCAGGCCCACCATTGCCTTCGCACCCTACATCGCGCGTAGCCAACTTGCCAGCACATGCGCGAATCGCGGGGCCGAATCGCGCGCCTTCCGGCCGTTTACCGGCAGATTGGACGGTTTCGTCCGGGCCGATGCTCGCCGTTCGTCGAGTGCATATGTCGTTCGTCCCCCCAGCACCCCCTTCGTCGAGGTCGAACGACCCGCGGTCGACGTGCGCGTGAAGGCGCAGGGAATCGGCGGCAGAACGATCACATCGAGCCGCCCGGAACACCTTCCGCCCCGGCTCAGACCCGAGGAGGAAACACGATGTTCACGACTGCCCCGCTCGCCGCCGCCGCACTTCTTGGCCTGGCCCTGACCGCAGCCCCGACTTTCGCCAAGGACGTCGCGGTCCGCTATTCCGATCTCGACCTGGCTTCCAGCGAAGGCCAGAAGACCCTGGAACGCCGCATCGATCGTGCCGCCCGCAGCGCCTGCGACTACGATCGCTACGATACCGGTTCGCGCATCCACTCACGCGAGAAGACCCAGTGCTACCGCAAGGCGCTGGAAAGCGCGAAGACGCTGATGGCGAGCAAGATCGCAGCCGCTCAGGAAGCGCAGCTCGGCGGCTGAGGCGGATGCCTTGCGAACCAACGAGGTCCCAAAAAAATAAGACCCGGAAAAATACCTGCGGCGGGCTTCACGGCCCGCCGTTTTCTTTGTGCGTCCGGCAAATGCGGGGAGATGGAAGTGCGAGCCTCAGCGGCCGGCCATCTTCTTCACAGCGGGCAGATAGGTCCGGCCGATTCGCAAGGCTTCGCCGTCGCCGGTCTCGGCCGACCACACGCCCAGCCCCTCGTGCCTGAGTCCGGCCACGAAATCGCGGCGCAGGATACAGCTGCGGTGGATGCGGATAAAACGCTCGGGATCGAGCTTCTGCTCAAGGCTGGTGATGGTCTGAAGCAGCAGGTAGCTCTGCCCCGGCACGTGCAGGCGCACATAGTCGCGCTCGGCATCGATGCGCTGCACGTCGCTCGCCGGGATCCGGACCAGTTCGGAGCGGTGCGGCACCCAGAATTCCTCCAGCCACTCGCTCGGCGGGACACTGCGTTCACCGCGTCTTGCCATGACCCGGCCGATAGCGCGCTGCAGCCGATCGGGGGCGACGGGCTTGAGCACGTAGTCGACCGCATCGAGATCGAAGGCCTCGACCGCGAATTCGTCGTGCGCCGTCACGAAAATCACCGCAGGCGCCTCGGCCTTGCCGGAAAGCCTGCGGGCAACGGTAAGGCCATCGGTTTCCGGCATCGTCAGGTCGAGCAGCACAAGATCGGGCCTCAGCGCATCGATCAGGCGCAGCGCGGCTTCTCCGTCGCTTGCGGTACCGGTCACGGTGATCCCTTCCATGCGCGCGCAGATCACCTGCATGCGCTCGACCGCGAGCGGCTCGTCATCGACGATCAGCGTCTTCAGGGGACCTTGCGCAGCGCCGTTGCCAGCGTCCAGTTCAGCCACGGCCATGCTCCAGCGGCATTCTCAGGATCGTGGCGAAGCCGCCATGCGGGGTCTTTCCGAAATCGATGCTGGCTGCCGCGCCGTAGCGCGCGCGCAGCCGGTCGCGGACATTTCCGAGACCGATTCCGCAGCCTTGCGCCTTGTCCGCATCGACCCCGGGACCATCGTCGCTTACCGAAATCACCAGTTCGTCCCCTTCGCGATAGGCCGCAATGGCGATCGTCACCGGTCTCTGCGTGGCGGCGACCGCGTACTTGACCGAGTTTTCGACCAGCGGCTGGAGGATCATGCCCGGCACCTTCGCATCGACGACGGCATCGTCAATATCGATTGTCGTCAGCAAGCGATTGGGAAAACGCACCGCCTCGATCGCGAAATAGAGCTGCTGCAGATCGATCTCTTCCGTGAGCGGCAGGTCGCCGGTCGGATCGCCCGACAGGGTCCGCCGGTAGAAGGTGGAAAGCGTCTGGATCATCGTTTCGGCATCGTCCTGCCTGCCGGTCATCACCAGCGCGGAGAGCGAGTTGAGCGTGTTGAACAGGAAGTGCGGGTTGACCTGGTAGCGCAGCGAGCGCAACTCCGCCGCTTCGGCCGCACGGCGATATTCGCCTTCGCGCCGCTCAGCCGCACGCGCTTCCTCCGCCTTGGCCAGCGCGAAGTAGAGCGCCGCCCAGGCAAGGACTAGGAAGTAGCGGCCGAATGCGGTGTCGGCGATGGATGCCCAGCGCTTGAATGCAGGATCCTTGGGCATTTCGGTATGAATGGTGATGGCGGATTCGCCGTCCTTGCGCCGGGTGGGGCGTACCTGAACATCCGGGACCGCCTGTTCCCCCGCAGCCCCGGTACCATCGTCCAGGGGCCCTCCCGTTTCGCGCAGGTTGGGCAGGTCGACCAGGATGTTTCCGGCCTCGTCGCGCGATATACGGACGTTGCCCTCATTGGTCGTTACCGAGGTCTGGTGCTTGCCGCCCTGTTCCTCGTCATATTCGATGTCGGAGAAGATCGAGTTGTTGATCAGGCTGAGGACCAGCGACAGGGGCAGGGCGCCCACCAGCACCACGGCCAGACGCACCCCGGCCGACTTGCGGTCGAGCATCTGCAGCAGCGGCCAGACCGCCACCATGACCAGCATGGACAGGATGCAGATCGTCAGCCGGCGCGAGATGATCGGCCAGACGAAGTCGAAGCCGATCACCACGCCGCGCAGCGTTGCGACCGTGAAATAACAAGCCCACAGGGCCGCGAGCGAGAGCAGCACCAGCCGCGCCGGAACCCTGGGTTCGTAGGAAAGATCCGTCATGCACGGTTGGAATAGCGCGAAAGTTCCCTTCCGCGCCAGTTCCCCGATCGAATCCGGTGCGTCGTTCGTCGATGCACCGGATGCCCACGGCCTTGCCCGCCGGGATCAGTCGGCGAGCAGATGCTCCTTGGCGATCTTTTCCTTCCAGACCAGCGGGGCGAGCTGGTGGACGTTCTTGCCTTCGGAATCGACGGCCACGGTGACCGGCATGTCCTCGACGGTGAACTCGTAGATCGCTTCCATGCCCAGGTCTTCGAAACCGACGACCCTGGCTTCCTTGATCGCGCGGGCAACGAGGTAGGCCGCGCCGCCCACGGCCATGAGGTAGGCCGACTTGTGCTGCGCGATGGAATCGGTCGCCGCCGGACCCCGCTCCGCCTTGCCGACGCAAGCCAGCAGGCCCTGGTCGAGCATCATGTCCATGAACTTGTCCATGCGCGTCGCGGTGGTCGGGCCGGCGGGGCCGACGACTTCGTCACGCACCGGATCGACCGGGCCGACGTAGTAGATCACGCGGCCCTTGAAATCGACGGGCAGTTCCTCGCCCTTGGCGAGCATGTCCTGGATGCGCTTGTGCGCGGCATCGCGTCCGGTGAGCATCTTGCCGTTGAGCAGGAGGCGGTCACCCTGCTTCCAGCTCTGCACGTCCTCGGCGGTAAGGGTGTCGAGATTGACGCGCTTGGCCTCGCTGCTCGGCGCCCATTCGACCTGGGGCCACTCGTCGAGCTTGGGAGTCTCGAGGAAGCTCGGGCCCGAACCGTCGAGCGTGAAGTGCGCATGGCGGGTCGCCGCGCAGTTGGGGATCATCGCGATCGGCTTGTTCGCGGCATGGCACGGCCAGTCGAGGATCTTGACGTCGAGCACGGTGGCTAGGCCGCCAAGGCCCTGCGCGCCGATGCCCATGGCATTGACTGCATCGAAGATCTCGATGCGCAGCTTCTCGATGTCGTTCTGCGGGCCGCGAGCCTTGAGCTGGGCCATGTCGATCGGTTCCATCAGGCTCTGCTTGGCCAGCTTCACGCAGTGTTCGGCGGTGCCGCCGATGCCGATGCCGAGCATGCCCGGCGGGCACCAGCCGGCACCCATCTGCGGCAGCATTTCCAGCACCCAGTCGACGATCGAATCGCTGGGATTCATCATCTTGAACTTCGACTTGGCTTCCGAACCGCCGCCCTTGGCCGCGACGTCGACCGAAACCTTGCTTCCCGGAACCATCGAGACGGACAGGACCGACGGGGTGTTGTCCTTGGTATTGCGGCGGGTGAAGGCCGGGTCGGCCAGCACCGAGGCACGCAGCTTGTTTTCCGTGTTGCCGTAAGCGCGGCGCACGCCTTCATCGACCACTTCCTGCAGGCTGCGGTCGGATTCGAGACGGCAATTCTGGCCCCACTCGATGAAGACGTTGACGATGCCGGTGTCCTGGCAGATCGGACGATGGCCTTCGGCGCACATGCGGCTGTTGGTCAGGATCTGCGCGATGGCGTCTTTCGCCGCTGCGCCCTGCTCGGCCTCGTAGGCGTCGCCCAGCGCGCGGATGTAGTCCATCGGGTGGTAGTAGCTGATGTACTGAAGGGCATCGGCGACACTGTCGATCAGGTCGTCTTCGCGGATTGTCACCATATCGGCCATGGAATTGCGCTCCCGGTTCGCGGAAATCGTGGATTTGCCGGTCCCCATACGGCGGGACGGGGTGATCGTCAAAGCGCTACGACAACTCGACGGACGTATTGTCAAAGCGCTTGGCCTCGCAGGCGCGTTGTCCTAGAAGGCGCCCCACAAATGCCGAATTTGCAACCCATGCAAATGGCACGCATCGGCCCTGCAAGTATCGAGGGAACAGCACGAAATGACCTTGACCGAGGATCGGTCCGCCCCGTCCGCCCAGAATTCCGTGAGCGCGGCCCGTCGCGCCATGATCACCAGCCAGCTGCGCACCAGCGGGGTCAACGAGCCCTGGGTGCTTGCGGCAATGGCCGGCATCGCCCGCGAGGACTTCGTTCCCGAAACCATGCGCGATGCCGCCTATATCGACCGTGCGATCCCGCTCGGCAATGGCCGCTCGCTCGCCGCGCCGCTGGTGCAAGCGAAGATGCTGGCCGAGGCCGAACCCACCGCCCAGGACAAGGCGCTGCTCATCGGCGACGGTGCCGGCTACCTTGCTGCGCTGCTGCGTCCGCTGGTGGGTTCGCTCGACGCCGTCGACCCGGCCGAAGCCGGCGCGATGGCGGGTGAGGGCGGTTATACGCTCGTCGTGATCGACGGTGCGATCGAGGAACTGCCTGCCGGCATCGCCGCCCAGCTTGCCGAAAACGGCCGCATCGTCACCGGCCTCATGGTACGCGGCGTCTCGCGCCTCGCGTCGGGCCGCAAGGCAGCTGGCGTCGTGTCGCTGCTCCCGCTCGCCGAAATCGGCATTCCTGCGCTCCCCGAACTGGCGGCTCCGAAACGCTGGAGCTTCTGACCATGACCCGGTTCGTTTGGGGGCGTGCCGGGCTACTGTCGGGAATGGCCTGCATCGCCGCGATGCAGGCTCCATGCGCGCGCGCCGACACGCTGCGCGAGGCCCTCGTCCTTGCCTATCAGACCAACCCGACGCTGCAGGCCGCGCGAGCCCAGCAGCGCGGCGTGGATGAAAACGTGCCCATCGCGAAGGCCTCCGGCCTGCCAAGCGTAAGCACGAACGGCCGCTACACCGAATTCGTCAAGCAAAGCGCGACTTCCTTCACCGCCCCCGAGCGGTTGGTCAGCGCAGGAGCGGACCTCAGTGTCCCGATCTATTCGGGCGGCGCAGTCAAGAATCAGGTCAAGGCCGCGAAGATCCGCGTCGAAGCCGGACAGGCCGACTTGCGCGGTGCGGAAAGCTCGGTCTTTTCCTCAGTCGTGGCGGCCTACATGGACGTGATCCGCAACGAGGCCATCGTCGGGCTCAACCGCAACCAGGTCGACGTGCTCAAGGTCAACCTCCAGGCGACGAGCGACCGTTTCGAAATCGGCGATGTCACACGCACCGACGTTGCCCAGTCGCAGTCGCGCCTGGCGTTGGCGCAAAGCGATGCCCGCGCGGCCGAGGCGAACCTGGCCGCCGCGCGCGAGACCTACATCCAGCTCATCGGCAAGGCTCCGGAGGCGCTCGAGACCCCGCCGCCGCTTCCGAACCTGCCGAACACGCCGCAGGAAGCCGTCGACCAGGCCCTCGAAAACAATCCCGACCTGATCGCCGCGCGTGAGCGGACCAAGGCCGCCGAAAAGGACATCGACGTAGCCGGGGCGGGCCGGCTGCCCAAGCTCAGCCTGTTTTCCTCGGGCAGCTACAACAATTATCTTGGCACCCTCGGCGGTATCGGCACCGAATCCGTGCCGCAGACCGATACATCGGCACAGGCCGGTGCCTCGATCTCGATTCCCCTGTTCCAGGGCGGCCTCCCCGCGGCGCGCCGGCGGCAGGCACAGGCATCGGCTTCCTCCGCGCTGGAGAACGAGATCGGCATCGAGCGCCAGGTTATCGCACAAGTTCGCTCGGCCTATACGTCATGGGTCGCGTCCAACGACCTGATCCGTTCGACCCAGGTCGCGGTCGATGCCGCCAAGCTCAGCCTTGAAGGCGTGCGAGCCGAGAACACAGTGGGCAATCGCACGATTCTCGACATCCTCAATGCCGAGCAGGAACTGCTCAATGCGGAAGTCCAGTTCGTCACCGCCAAGCGCAATGCCTATGTCGCGGGCTTCTCCCTGCTTGCCGCCATGGGCCGCGCCGAAGCGCGCGATCTCAACCTCGATGGCGGCATTCTCTACGATCCCGAACTCAACTATGAGCGGGTGAGGGGCAAGGTCTTCGACTGGGACGACGATCCCGCACCGGTCGCCCAATCGACACGGACCGTTGACACGCCGCTGCAGGACGGTGAAATTCCACAGAATTAAGCATGTGCGGCGAATCGGGGCCAAAGTGATTCGGCCGCGCATGTGTCTGCCTTGTCACAAGGCATGCGAAGGGGCCTATACGATGCGTCAGAACGGTGAACCCTCGGTCGAGGAGATCCTGCAGTCGATCAAGCAGGTGATCGCGCGCGACAATCGCGCGGGCGCCAAGGTCGAACGTACGCGTCGCGCCACTGCCGGCGTCATCGAGCTTGAGGAAGACGAGGACGCGGGCCTCGAAGACGTGCTCGAACTGCAGGAAACCGCCGAGCTGGAGCCCGATATGGACGAGGATGACGAAGAACCTTCGCTGATCCAGGACAATGTCCGCGCATCGATGCGCGAATCCCTGGCGGCCCTGGCCATGCTGTCCGAGCCCAGCGCGCCCCCGCAGATCGTGCGCTCGGGCGAAACCTCGCTGGAATCGCTTACCCGCGAGCTGCTGCGTCCCGCACTTGCCGAATGGCTCGAGAAGAACCTGCCCCCGCTCGTGGAGCGCATGGTTGCGGCAGAAATCTCGCGGATCGTCGGCAAGAAAGGCTGAGGCGAAAGGTCCGCTGCGGGTACGCGCGCACTGGACCTGCGCCCTTTCGGTTCCTACTTGTCGTCCATGAGCAAGCAGCGCCACGAACTCGAAAAGGCCGAAGAAGCCCTCGCCAAGGCGGGTGGCGATTCCATCGAACGCCACATCTTCATCTGTGCCGAGCCGCAAAAGGGTGAATGCTGCAGCCCTGAAAAAGGGCAAGCCAGCTGGAAGTATCTGAAAAAGCGGCTCAAGCAGCTCGGCCTTGACGGCCCGAAAACGGACAGCGGCGGCGGCGTTGCGCGCACCAAGGCAGACTGCCTGCGCATCTGCTCATCCGGCCCGGTCGCGGTCGTATGGCCGGACGGCGTCTGGTATCATTCCTGCACCGAGGACGTCCTGGAACGGATCATCCAGGAGCACCTGATCGGCGGCGCGCCGGTCGAGGACTATCGCCTGCGCCCTGCGGCTAACTGAACGACCGGGTCAGAGCTCGGTATCGTCATCGAGCGGATCGATAATCGATTCGTCGTGGCCGGTGCCGCTTGAAAGGAACACAAGCCCCATCAGCGCCGATGCCAGCAGCATAGTGAAGCCGATGCCAAGCGCGGTCGCGATGTAGAGGTGCACCGAAACCATGCCGTTCGACCGGTAGAGTAGGATCACCGAGGCCAGGACGAGGCCGACCGTGATCGTCATCATCCAGCGCATGATACGCCTGAACCGGTTCCAGGCATGGGTTGCATTGACCGGATCTTCGAGGGGGGAGCGTGGTATCATTGCGTCTCATTTGCGCCTTGCGGGCGGCTGTCGCAAGGCCCTCGTGACAGTCAGCGCCATCTGTCGGTCGAAGTGGCTAGTCCCCGAAACCTGTGATATTCTGCGCCTGCAAAGCAAGACAGGGAGAATACGACGATGACGATCGGGCGCATTATCGAAGGCCGCGATACTGTTCTTACCTGCAAGGTCAGCACCACGGTTCGCGAAGCCGTGGAAATATTGGCCGAACGTCGCATCGGCGCCTTGCCGGTTCTGGATGGCGAAAACCTCGCCGGCATGTTCTCCGAACGCGACGTGATCTACCGCTTGCGCGAATTCGGCCCCGGCGTTCTCGACAAACCGGTGAGCGAAGTCATGACGGCGCCGGCCGTGACCGTGGAATCCGTGACCTCGGTGATGACCGCGCTGGCCATGATGACCCGGCGGCGCATCCGCCACCTCCCGGTCATGGAGGGAGCGCGCATGGTCGGCATGGTATCGATCGGCGACCTCGTGAAATACCGCATCGACAAGGTGGAGTCGGAAGCCGCAGCGATGCGCGAATATATCCAGATGGCCTGATCGCCGAAGAAATCGGCCGGTCATCCGCAGTTCCCTGTCTTTCGGCACTGCGTCGCTCCTGCCTCGACGCCTTGCCGCACGGGGCAGGGAAGCCTACATCCGGGTTATGGACCAGCAGAACCTCACTCTCAGCCCTTCCGCCGCCGCGCGCGTAGCCACCATTGCCGCCAAGCAGGGCAAGGCCGCGATCCTGCGCCTCTCGGTAGAGGGAGGAGGCTGCTCCGGGTTCCAGTACCAGTTCGGCCTTGCCGACGCCCCCGAAAGCGAGGATTCGGTAACTGAAACCGACGGCGTGAAACTGGTGGTCGATCCGGTCAGCCTCGATCTCGTCAGCGGCTGCATCGTGGATTACGTGGAATCTCTGGGCGGGGCAGCTTTCCGGGTGGAAAATCCCAATGCCGCCGCCGGGTGCGGATGCGGGTCCAGCTTCAGCATCTGAGCTTGACGAACCGGCGCCTGACTGCCGAGAAGGCGCCATGAAAATCGCAACCTTCAATATCAACGGCGTCAAGGCGCGCCTGCCCCGTCTGCTCGAATGGCTCGAGGAGACGCGCCCGGCCGTCGCCTGCCTGCAGGAAATCAAGTCTCAGGACGAGGGCTTCCCCATCGCCGAGTTCGAAAAGCTCGGCTACAAGGGCATCTGGCATGGCCAGAAGAGCTTCAACGGCGTTGCCATCCTTGCCGATGGCGAAGCGCCGGTCGAAGTCCAGCGAGGCCTCGACGGGGAGCCCGAGGACGATCACTCACGCTATCTGGAAGCCGATGTCTTCGGCGTGAGGGCCGTGTGCATCTACTTGCCCAACGGCAATCCGGTGCCCGGACCCAAGTTCGATTACAAGCTGCGCTGGATGAAGCGCCTGCGTGAGCGCATGGCCGCGATCAGGGCCGAGGAAGTTCCCGCCATCGTCACTGGAGACTTCAACGTCATCCCGCATGACCGCGACGTCTGGTCGCCATCGGCCATGGCCGCCGACGCCCTGATGCAGCCGGAATCGCGCGATGCCTACTTCCGCCTGCTCGGCGACGGCTGGACCGATGCGATCGCCACCCACAATCCGCGCGGCGGTGTCTGGACCTACTGGGATTACCAGGCAGGGGCCTGGCAGCGCGACCATGGCTTTCGCATCGACCATGCCCTGCTTTCGCCCGAGCTGGCCGATCGACTGGTCGCCTGCGGCGTCGACAAGGCGCATCGCGGACGGGAAAAGGCCAGCGACCATGCACCGGTCTGGGTCGAACTGAGGAAGTGAGGCAAGAGCCCGCCCGAAGGGGCGGGCCGGCCATCAACGATAGAAGATGTGGTTGTCGACCTGGGCGAGGCGCTTGAGGCGCCAGTTCGGCGACACACGGGCCGCATGGAAGAACAGCGCGCCCTTGGCCGGGCTTTTCCAGCTGCCGTCGATCGCGATGGTGGCAATAGCCAGCGCGCGGCGCCAATCCTTCGATTGTTCGCGAATCTTCGGCATGCGGCTTCCGCGCACGAAGGAGAACTGCGAGCGCTGGAACACGACATCGCAGAAGTTATCGGGGAAGCGATCCGATTTGGCGCGATTGATGATCACGCGCCCGACGGCGAGCTGCCCCTCGAGGGATTCGCCGCGCGATTCAAAATAGATCGCACCGGCTAGGCAGCGCAGCTGCTTGCCGATTGCATCGGGCATGCCCTGCTCTGCGACAAGCTGAGCCAAGGTGTCGGCTGCGATGACCTGGTCGTCACCGTCATCGTCCGTAACGATCCCGTCATCTTCGGACGGGAGCGCCTGAACCACCGGTTCGGAGACGAAACTCACCTGGGGTTCCGGTTTTGCCAGGATCGGAACGATGTCCGACGTGGCCGCGCCCGACCCCTGGGCGCTGAATAATGCGGTAAACACCGTTGCGGCCAGCGCTACTGCGCTTGCCCACTGCAATTTGGTTCGCATCAAGCCTTGGTCTAAAGCGGTGGACCCATCTGACACAGGCGGGAACAGAATGCCGTTACCGGCATTGAAGTTCTGTACCGCGCCTGCCGACGATCCCCCGGCTGCGTGCTAGCTGGTGTGGCCGAAATGCCTCCCTCGCCGCCTTCGCGTTTGCGGCCCCCTTACCTTGCATTCCTTGCAAGTCAACCGGATTCGTTACCCAATTCCGATGAAACGCTCACCATGCGCGATATCAAGCTCGACAACCCATAGGTCAGGGTCCTGATCAGCCCGACGCATGATGAACTCTGATATTTCCCATGGTTTTTCAATGTCTTGCTTCTTTGAACAAGTCCATTGGCGGGTTCCGTCCAATTGCGGCATACGCTCGTAAGCGCGTGTATTCGCTCCATTTTCGGTAAGGACGACCATGATCGTTCCGGCGTCGCGTTCACCTTTATTGAGAACGGTTGCGAAACCACCTTCGGCCTGGACCCGGCGAATCAGACTCGAGACTTCGAGGTGCGCAGGCAGACGCGCTTCCACCGGTCAGCCCTGGGCCGTAAAGGCGGCCGAATATCCGGGAAGGCCGGAAAGCGGGATACGCGAACGCATGAATGTGCCGGTTCCGCGTCCGACTTCGTCACCTTCCTCGTCGATAAGCCGCGATTCCGCCACGAGCACTCGGCGTCGGCCGCTCACCCAGCGCCCTTCGGCCCGAACGGTCCCACCCTTTATCGGTTTGCTGAGCAGCAGGTTGAACGAAGTGGTCAACAGGAAGCGGTCGGTGATGAGCGTGTTCGCGGCGTAGAAGGCCGCATCGTCCAGCATCTTGAAATAGATCGTGCCATGCGCGGCGCCGGCGGCATGAAAGCAATCGGGTCCTACATCGAACGTGATGCACGAAAGTCCTTCGCCGGTGATCTGGAGAGCCGAGCGGAACTTCTCATTGATGGCCGCGGAAGCATAAAGGCTTTCCAAGGCCCGCCAGTGCAGGTTCGCACCGGCTGCATCGGCGTTGTCGGCCTCTGTCATGTCAGGCGGCGTCGCGGTCGATGACGTTGCTCAGGAGGCTGTAGAGAACTTCCGGCCCCGGGGCTTCGAGCAAATCATCGTGCATGCGTTCGTCGCGCATCATCCGCGAGATCGCGGCGAGGGCATGGAGGTGCGCGGCACCGGCGCCATCCGGAGACAGCAGGCCGAAGACGAGATCGATCGGCATTCCGTCGGCGGAATCGAATTCCACGGGAGCCTCCAGCCGCATAAATGCAGCAACCGGCCGCTTCAGACCGGAAATGCGGGCGTGCGGAATCGCAATACGGCGGCCGAAACCGGTACTTCCCAATTCCTCGCGTTCGAGCATGCGTTCCAGCACCGTATCGCGCTCAAGGTCATAGACCTGCGCAAAAAGGGCGGCGAGCTCGCTGAGGATAAGATCCTTGCTGTCTGCGGCAGTCGCAATGACGGCTTCAGGCAGGAGAGTAAAAAGACCATTCATTTCAAATCTGATTCTAGTCTTGACCGGTTGCCATTTATTATACGCTCATAACCCCCGGAAAATCCGGGGGTTACGTCCTCTCCTCCGATCAGGAATTCAAACGCCTGGTGACGTCACTGCTCGGCGTCAGTGAGGTTCGACCCAGCCGATCGAACCGTCGCCGCGGCGGTAAACCATATTATGCCGACCAGTACCAGCGTTTTTGAAGAACAAGGCCGTGGTATTGCGCAGGTCGAGCATCATGACCGCATCGGATACGGTTGCCTCTGGAACGTCGACACGAGTCTCGGCGATGACCAGCGGCGCATCGGCCTCGATCTCGTCCTCGTTCTCGACCGGCGTTTCCTCGAAGATGGTATAAGCTGCTTCCTCGGCAGCGATCGCGTGGGCGGACTGCTCGTGGCGGTCCTTCAGACGGCGCTTGTAGCGGCGCAGCTGCTTGTCGATCTTTTCCGCGGCCTGGTCGAGCGCGACGTGCGCGTCATGGGCAAGACCGGTAGCCTTGAGAACCAGGTTCTGCATGACGTGCATGATGATATCGCAGCGGAACGCGCCGGCGGGCGCTCGGCCAAAGGTCACGTGCGAGGACAAGGCCCGACTGAAATACTTCTCGATGATCGCCGTAAGACGTTCACCAGCGTGGACCTGAAGGGCCTCGCCAGTATCGACCTGGTGACCGGAGACGCGGATATCCATGGGCGTATTCTCCTCTTGCTAGAGTTCAGGCACCCCAGAGCGGGGTATCGACCGACTTGAGGAATTCCGCATGAGCGGCAAGTTCCTCTTCGGTGGCCGCGTGGGAACGCGGCTGACGGAAAGGTCGATCCCTTCGTGTGAGGATCTTCGTTTCCGTCACGATCTCGGTGATTTCGGCTCCCAGCTCGAGGCCGATCTGGCGGCCTCCGCGAAGCTCGACATAGACCTGTGCCAGCAGTTCGGCGTCAAGCAGCGCGCCGTGCTTGGTGCGGTGGCTGCGGTCGATGCCATAGCGCGTGCACAGCGCATCGAGCGAGAGCTTCGCGCCAGGATGGCGAACCTTGGCCAGGGCCACGGTATCGACCATCCGCTCGCGGCTGACTTCCGCATGACCGCAGGTCTGCAATTCGAAATTGATGAAGTTGAAGTCGAACCCGGCGTTATGCGCGACCATCGGGCTGTCTTCGATGAAGTCGAGGAACTCGTGCGCCCTTTCCGCAAACAGCGGCTTGTCGGCCAGGAAAGCATCGGAAAGACCGTGCACGGCCTCCGCTTCGGCCGGCATCGTCCGCTCGGGATTGAAGTAGGCGTGGAAGGTGCGTCCAGTGAGCACTCGGTTGACCATTTCAATGCAACCGATTTCGACCATCCGGTCACCGTTTTTGGGGTCGAACCCCGTCGTTTCGGTATCGAAGATGATCTCTCTCATCACTTCTCATATCTGCCTGCTGAGGCCCGTGTGCAAGGGGCTGACGAAGGAAATTATGCGCTACCCATCGCAGCAACCAATCGGGCGACCTGTTCGCGCGTTTCGGCAAGGCTCGTACCGGTGTCTATGACATGGTCGGCCCGCGCACGCTTTTCGGAGTCCGGCACCTGCAGGGAAAGGATCTGCTCGAACTTTTCCTCGGTCATGCCCGGCCGCGCCAGGACTCTTTCGCGCTGGGCCTTGGCGGGGGCGGAAACAACGGCCACGGCATCGATCCCCTGCGCGCCGCCTTTTTCGTAAAGGAGCGGAATATCAAATACGATCAATGATTTGTCGGAATTTTCCCGCAGGAATTCTTGCCGCATATCGGCCACGGCGGGATGCACGATGGCTTCCAGCCGGGCGAGCTTTTCCTTGTCTCCGAAGACCGCGGCGCCCAGTTTCGGCCGGTCCACCCCCTGTGCACCGGTGGTTCCGGGGAAGGCTTGCTCTATCTCCGGAAGCAGGCGGCCGCCCGGTCCCTGCAGCGCATGCACCGCCGCGTCCGCATCGAACACGGGAACGCCCAGTTCGCGCAGCATCTGCGCCACTGTCGATTTGCCCATGCCGATCGAGCCGGTCAGTCCCAGAATCCGGGGTCGAGTCGCAGTCACTTGAGCAGGATCTCCCGAAGCTCGGCGTCCGAGTCGCGTGGTGGAAATGTGCCGAAGAACTTCTCGAAGGCAAATGCAGCCTGGCCGATCAGCATGGACAGGCCGTCCACTGTCTCGAACCCGGCCTCGCGCGCCTCCTTCAGAAAAAGAGTCTCCAGCGGACTGGTAACAATGTCATAAATGACGCTGCCGGGAGGGACATGACTGAAATCAAATTCCAGCGGCGCCTGACCGGTCATCCCCAGGGGGCTGGCATTCACGACAAGGTCCATGATGCCCTTGCGGTCGTCAAAGGCAAAATCGGTCGCCTGGCTGAAATGGGCGAGGTCGATCGCGTGGTGGTCGTCTCCGGTCGCCAGTTCGTCGAGCAGGGCGCGCGCCTTTTCGGGATTGCGACCGGCCAGGACAAGTACAAAGCCCTTGCGGGAAAGCGCGGCAATGATGGCGCGGGCAGCTCCGCCAGTGCCGAGGATACGCGCCATGCGGAAAAGGTGCTGCCGATCGAGCCGGTCGCGAAGCGGTTCTAGGAAGCCGGGGACATCGGTATTGTAACCCACCAGGGTCCCGTCTTCCTCGCGCACGACGGTGTTGACCGCGCCGATGCTCTGCGCGAGCGGATCGAGCCGGTCGAGCAGCGGAATGATATCCTGCTTGTGCGGCATCGTCACGTTGCAGCCGCGCCAACCGGTATCGGCGCGGCGGGCCGCGAGGTAATCTGGCAAGCCGCCGGGAGCGACGCGGCAAGCCTCGTAGCGTGCATCGATCCCTTGCTTGCCGAGCCAGAAATTATGGATCGCCGGGGACTTGGACTGGGCGATGGGATCGCCGATCACTTCGGCATAGGGCTGGGGCCGGGAGGACGAAGTCATTTCTTCATCACTCCCAGTTGGCGCAGTGCCGCCTGCACCTTGAGCAGCGGCATGCCCAGAATGGTAAAATAGTCGCCATCGACTTTCTCGAACAGTTGCACGCCCCGGCCTTCGAAGCGGAAGACACCGACGCAGCCGGAGACCTCGGGCCATTCGGCCTCGAGGTAATCGGCGATGAAGCCATCGGACATGGCGATCACGTGCAGTTCGGCAAGGCCGCCGTCAGCCCAGACCACTTCACCATCGCGCGCCAGGGCTGCCGCGCTGTGCAGCTTCATGACCTTGCCGGAAAAGAAGCGGAGATGCTCGGTCGCGGCCTCGCGCGTTCCGGGCTTGTCGAACCGGAAACCGTCGCAGGTGACGAGGGAGTCGCTGCCCAGCACCAGCGTACCGGGTGCATTATGCGAAACCGCAAGGGCCTTGGCCCTGGCGAGGGCGAGCGCGACTTCACCAGCCGGAACCGCGCCAAGATCTGCTTCGATCGCACGTTCGTCGACATGTGCCGGCTGCGTGCAGAAGGGAATCTGGGCAGCTTCCAGCATCGCGCGACGCGATGCACTCTTGGATGCGAGAACGATCATTGTCTTTGCTGTGCTTCCCGAAAAGTCAGATCGGCTTGGGTCCGACCGGGCCCTTGATGCCCGAGGCCTTGCGCTCGTTGTACAGGTTGATGATCGCCGCAGCCGTTTCCTCGATCGAGCGGCGGGTGACGTCGATGACCGGCCACGAATTATCGGCGAACATGCGGCGCGCGTATTTGACCTCGCTTTCCACCTTTTCCGCCTGCACATAGTCGGTATCGGGCGACTGGCTCAGCGAAAGCAGGCGGTTGCGGCGCACCTGGATGAGGCGCTCCGGCGCCGTCGTCAGACCGACTACCATCGGCCGGCGCAGACCGAAGAGGGCCTGCGGCGGCGGACTTTCCACCACGATGGGGATATTCGCGACCTTGTAGCCGCGATTGGCGAGATAGATGCTCGTCGGCGTCTTGGACGTGCGCGATACGCCCGCGAGAATGATATCGGAATCTTCCCAGTCTTCCCATGCGATCCCGTCATCGTGGGCAATCGTGAACTGGATCGCATCGACGCGCGCGAAGTAGGCATCGTCGAGGCGGTGCTGGCGACCGGGACGCCCCTTCGCTTCCTGTCCCAAATGCGCCTCGAGCGCGTCGGTCACGTTGTCGAGCACGGCAAGGGCGGGAAGCCCCAGCGTGTGGCACCGCTCTTCCAGCCTTCCGCGCGTTTCTTCATTCACCAGCGTGAAGAAGACGAGACCGGGATTGGCGGCGATTTCCCCCATGATGCGGTCGAGGTGCTGCTGCGAACGGACCATCGGCCAGAAATGGCGCAGGACTTCGCTGTCGTCGAACTGGGCGAGCGCTGCCTTGGCGATCATTTCCAGGGTTTCGCCGGTGGAATCCGAAAGCAGATGTAAGTGAATTCGCGCCATGAATGCGGTCTCGCGAGGTCCTTGTGGCGGCCTGTGGATATGTAGCGGCATAAACCACGGGAGCGTTCCGGTGACAACTCGCAAGGCCGATTCCGTCCCCATCGTCCGGATTCCACAGGGGGTACTTGTGGACAGTCCGCGGAGTCATTCCACAGGCTGGGGATAAGGCGCAAAACGATTGATTGACTCTGCAGCGAGGGAGAGTCGCATCGGCCACTTCACCCTGTTCAATCCGGGACAAATCGGGCAAGGGTCGCCCGTCCCCGATATCCACAGGGCCAACAGACTCCATCATCCTTTTATAAAATCTCTTATTTTTTTTGATCGGACCCGAAACGCGATGCCAGGCCTCCTTCTGAACACGCTCCGTGGCGAAAATTCCGGCAAGCGCCCGATCTGGCTCATGCGCCAGGCCGGACGCTATCTTCCGGAGTATCGGGCCTTGCGTGCAGAGAAGGGCGGATTCCTCGCGCTGGTCTACGATACCGATGCCGCAGCCGAGATTACGCTCCAGCCGATCGAACGCTTCGGATTCGATGGCGCGATCCTGTTTTCCGACATTCTCATCGTGCCTTACGCGATGGGCCAGAACCTCGAGTTCCTGGCAGGCGAGGGGCCGAAACTGAGTCCACGCCTTGTCGACCATGCGCTGGACGGACTTACCGCGGTGCCGAAACGGCTTTCCCCGATCTACGATACCGTCGCCAAGGTTCGGGCCTCGCTCGATGCCGACAAGACGATGTTGGGCTTTGCAGGGAGCCCCTGGACCGTCGCGACGTACATGGTCGCTGGCGAGGGGAGTCGGGACCAGCATGAGACCCGGGCCATGGCCTATCGCGATCCTGCAGCCTTCCAGGCGATCATCGACGGTATCGTCGACGTGACGGTCGGGTACCTCAGCGGCCAGATCACGGCCGGCGCCGAAGCCATCCAGCTGTTCGATTCATGGTCGGGCAGCCTTGCCCCCGCGCAGTTCGAGAAATGGGTCTTGGCGCCCAATGCGCGCATCGTCGCGCGGATCAGGGCCCTGCACCCGCAGACACCGATCATCGGCTTTCCGAAGGGCGCCGGAGAGAAACTGGCCGCTTATGCCCGCGAGACAGGAGTCGACGCCGTCGGGATCGACGAGACGATAGACCCGATCTGGGCCGCGCGCGAATTGCCCGAAGGCATGCCCGTGCAGGGCAACCTGGATCCGCTGCTGCTGCTTTCGGGCGGCGCGGAGCTCGAAAAGCAGGCTCATGCGGTTCTTGATGCCTTCGCCGGGCGTCCCCACGTGTTCAATCTCGGCCACGGCATCGGCCAGCACACGCCGATCGCCCATGTCGAGGACCTGCTGCGGGTCGTTCGAGCCTGGCAGCACCAAGCGTAAGTGTAGAAGGAAGGAGGGCGCGGCTTTCACGCGCCAGAGGTGACTCATGGAGCAGATTTTGCAGACCACCTACCTTTGGCTGAAAGCCGGCCACATCATTTTCGTGATCTTCTGGATGGCCGGGCTTTTCATGCTCCCGCGCTACTACGTCTATCACCAGGAGTCGGCACCCGGCTCGGAGGAGGAGGCGAAGTGGGTCGATCGCGAAGCCAAGCTGCGCAAGATCATCCTGACTCCCTCGCTGATCATGGTCTGGCTCTTCGGACTGGCGCTGGCCAGCTCGATCGGCGCATGGAGCCAGGGCTGGCTGCATGCCAAGCTGCTTTTCGTCGTGGCGCTGAGCGGCTATCACGGCTGGCTTGTCGGCTACGGCAAGAAGCTGGCACGCGGCGAACGGAGCCTTTCGGGCAAGACGCTGCGTCTGCTGAACGAAATTCCCGGGCTTGCCGCCGCGATCATTGTCGTCCTGGTGGTCGTCAAGCCTTTCTGAGGCCTTCTTCCTGACGGATAGTCCGGAGCGCGGGCGGGACAGATTGTCCCGTTTGCGCGGGAATGGAGAAGTGTTCCGTTGACCGGGGGCCGCGCAGGCCTTATCTGGGCAGATCACCGGCATTGGGCTGCGACGCCCGTCCGCAAGCCCGGATCTGCTTTCCCCAAGCCCCTCGATCAGCCGGCCTTATCCAAACCTTTCCATCCGGAAACCAAGCAAGATGCATCTGAAAGAACTGAAAAGAAAAACCCCGGCCGAGCTCGTGGAGATGGCCGAGGAAATGGGAGTAGAAGGCGCTTCGACGATGCGCCGCCAGGACCTGATGTTCGGCATTCTCAAGGAAGTCGCCGAAGACGGTGAGGAAATCATCGGCCAGGGCACGATCGAAGTGCTGCCCGACGGTTTCGGCTTCCTGCGCAGCCCCGAGGCGAACTATCTCGCCGGCCCGGACGACATCTACGTCTCGCCCAACCAGGTCCGCAAATGGGGCCTGCGTACCGGCGATACCGTGGAAGGCGAGATCCGCGCTCCCAAGGACGGTGAGCGCTACTTCGCCATCACCAAGCTGATGAGCGTCAACTATGACGATCCCGACGTGGTCCGCCACCGCGTCAACTTCGACAACCTGACGCCGCTCTATCCCGACGAACGTCTCAAGCTCGACAGCCTCGACCCGACGGTCAAGGACAAGTCGGCCCGCGTGATCGATCTGATCAGCCCGCAAGGCAAGGGCCAGCGCGCCCTGATCGTCGCTCCGCCGCGCACCGGTAAGACCGTCCTGCTGCAGAACATCGCCAAGGCGATCACCGACAACCATCCGGAAGTCTTCCTGCTGGTCCTGCTCGTCGACGAGCGCCCAGAAGAAGTGACCGACATGCAGCGCTCGGTGAAGGGCGAGGTCATCTCCTCGACCTTCGACGAACCGGCCCAGCGCCACGTGCAGGTGGCGGAAATGGTGATCGAGAAGGCCAAGCGTCTCGTCGAGCACAAGCGCGACGTCGTCATCCTGCTCGATTCGATCACTCGCCTCGGCCGCGCCTACAACACCGTCGTGCCCAGCTCGGGCAAGGTGCTGACCGGCGGTGTCGACGCAAACGCCCTGCAGCGCCCCAAGCGCTTCTTCGGCGCGGCGCGCAACATCGAGGAGGGTGGTTCGCTCTCGATCATCGCCACCGCCTTGATCGATACCGGCAGCCGCATGGACGAAGTCATCTTCGAAGAATTCAAGGGCACCGGTAACTCGGAAATCGTCCTTGACCGCAAGGTCGCCGACAAGCGCATCTTCCCTGCACTGGACGTCGGCAAGTCCGGCACCCGCAAGGAAGAGCTGCTGGTTCCCAAGGACCAGCTATCCAAGATGTGGGTCCTGCGCCGCATCCTGATGCAGATGGGCACAGTCGACGCGATGGAATTCCTTCTCGACAAGATGAAGGATTCCAAGACAAACGAGGACTTCTTCGCGACGATGAACCAGTAAGGCCGTCGAAGGGAGTTATCCGTGAGTATCCTGATGACGCTTGCCGCCAGCGCTTCGATCGGTGGACCGGCCGAGATCTGGCAGCATATCGTCAGCGACTTTTCCAACATCACCGAAGCGGCAGCGCTTGCCGCTTTCGGTCAGGTGCTGATGATCGACCTGCTGCTGGCGGGCGACAACGCGATCGTTGTCGGCGCGCTGGCAGCGGGCCTTCCCGCGGCCGATCGCAAGAAGGTGATCCTCATCGGCATCGGCGCCGCGCTCGTCCTGCGCATCGTCTTTGCGCTGGCCGTAACCTGGCTGCTCGGCATTGTCGGGCTGATTTTCGCAGGTGGCCTCCTGCTTCTCTGGGTTGCCTGGAAGTTCTGGCGCGATCTGCGGGACGGTGCCGGTGAAAGCGCAGGTTCTCCCGAGATCGAGGGTGACGAGCACAGTGGCCTGCGCTCTGCCAAGAGCTTTGCGGGCGCTGCCTGGGCCGTAGCCATTGCCGACGTTTCGATGAGCCTCGACAACGTGCTTGCCGTCGCCGGTGCAGCGCGTGAGCATCCCGGGATACTGATCGTCGGCCTGCTGCTCTCCGTCGTCCTGATGGGCGTCGCGGCCAATATCATCGCCCGCTATATCGAGCGCTACCGTTGGATCGGCTATGTCGGCCTTGCGGTGATCCTCTACGTCGCTCTCAAGATGATCTACGAGGGTTGGATCGACCCGCATCTCGGCATCGTCTCTCTCGTCTGATATCCGCTTTATATTAGCCTTCAGGGAAGGAGAACCGTCGACCCCGTCGTCGCGCGGCTCTCCAGCGCCCTGTGGGCTTCGGCCGCATCGGTCAGTGCAAACCGCGCTCCGATCCGCGGATTGAGAACGCCGCGGCTGATCCGACCGAACAGCTTGGCCGCATTGGTCGCCAACATCTCGGGCGTCGCGATGTAATCGGCCAGATTGGGGCGGGTCAGGAAGAGTGAGCCGCCTTTCATCAGGTCAAGCACCGCTATCGGCGGTACTGCGCCCGATGCATTACCGAAACTTACCATCATGCCGCGCCGACGCAGACAGGACAGGGAAGCAGACCAGCTGGCAGCGCCGACACCGTCATAGACAACGTCGCACATCCGTCCCGCAGTCAGTTCACGCACGGCTTCCGGCAAGTCGCTGAATGTGCATGAAAGCTTGTGTTCTCCAGGAACACTTGCGGCTTTTTCCGGTGACCCGGTATGGGCAATCACGGTGACACCCTTGTCGATCAGCCAAGGGACAAGCAGAGACCCCACGCCGCCCGCAGCCGAATGGACCAAGGCAATATCGCCAGCCTTTGCCGGAAAGGTGTCCTCTGCAAGATAGCACGCGGTCAGGCCTTTCAGCATGACGGCTGCGGCAATCTGCGGGTCGATGTCCGATGGTACGGGAATGGCCTTCGCGGCCGGAACGATGCGGTGTGTTGCATAGGCGCCGCCATTCTGGGTGCAGCCGATGCGATCCCCGATGGCAAGACCGGTGACGCCTTCCCCGATCGCCGTGATCCGCCCGACACTCTCCGAACCGAGCCGGACCGGCAAGGGATCTGCATAAAGTCCCTTGCGGTAATAGGTATCGATGAAGTTCAGGCCGACGGCCTCGGTCTCGATCAACACTTCGTCCGGGCCGGGAGTGGGGGCTTCGAAGTCCTCTCGTTCAATGACTTCGGGCCCGCCGTGAACGGGAACGATCATCCGGTATCCGGTCGTCATGTCTTGGTCCTTGGATAGAATTCATAGAACGCGGCGGAACGTGTCCGCACGCGCGACGCGCCAGGCATGAGCATACTGGGTCGAGTCCGGATCGTCGACCAGCTGGCCGGGCTTCACGAAACCGTAAACTTCATCGAGCGGACCGGCCTTGGCGCTGTCGATGCGCTGGTACATGTCGTGCTGGGTCAGTTCCCAAGGGCTCTCATAGCCCATGGCGACGACGATTTCGCGCAGGGACTTGAGCGTCTCGCTCTGGAACCGTGCGACGCGCTCCGCCTTGTCGTCGACCACGAGCCCGCGCTGGCGCCAGGGAACCTGGGTGGCAACACCGGTCGGACATTCGCCGGTATGACACTTCATCGATTGCACACAGCCCAGCGAGAACATGAAGGCGCGCGCGGCGTTGCACCAGTCGGCGCCGAGCGCGAAGGACCGGGCCATGCCGGCACCGCTATGCACTTTGCCCGAGGCGCCGACGCGAATGCGATCCTTCAGGTTGGCGCCGACGAGAGCATTGCGCATCAGGATGAGTCCCTCGCGCAGCGGCATGCCCACGTTGTCGGTCAGTTCCTGCGGCGCTGCGCCGGTTCCGCCTTCGGCTCCGTCGACGACGATGAAGTCCGGGGTAATGTCGGTCTCGATCATGGCCTTGACGATGGCCATGACTTCGTGCGGCTGACCGACGCAGAGTTTGAACCCGGCCGGCTTTCCACCCGAGAGCTCGCGCAGTTGCGCCACCCATTCAAGCAGCTCGATGGGCGTCGAGAATGTCGAGTGGCCCGCTGGCGAGATGCAGTCCTCGCCGATCTCGACCTTGCGCGCCTCGGCGATTTCGGGAGTCACCTTGGCGCCGGGAAGCATTCCGCCGTGGCCGGGCTTGGCTCCCTGGCTGAGCTTGATCTCGACCATCTTGACCTGGTCGTCCTGGGCCTGTTCGGCGAACAGGTCAGGGTTGAACTTGCCGTCCCTGGTGCGGCAACCGAAGTAGCCGCTCCCCAGTTCCCAGATCAGATCGCCGCCGTGCTTGCGGTGATAGCGGCTGATGGAACCTTCGCCGGTGTCGTGGGCGAATCCGCCAATCGCTGCTCCCTTGTTGAGGGCCTCGATCGCATTGGCGGATAGCGAGCCGAAGCTCATCGCCGAGATATTGAGCAGGGCGCTGTCATAGGGCTTGGCGCAAGTGTCGGCGCCGATGCGCACGTGCCAGCTCTTGGGCGCATCCTCGTTCGGCGCGATCGAGTGGCCGAGCCATTCGTACTCGTCGGAATAGACGTCCAGCTCGGTCCCCATCGGGTGCGTGGAAATATCGCCCTTGGCGCGCGCATAGACGAGGCTGCGCTCGTCGATGGTGAAGGGCCGTCCTTCCCGGTCGCTCTCGACGATATAGGTGCGCAAGTAAGGTCGCAGGTCTTCGAACAGCCAGCGGATGCGCGCTATGAGCGGATAGTTTCGTCGCAAGGCGTGCCGGTTCTGACCGAAGTCCAATAAGGTCAGCAGCAGAACCGGCACCATGATCACCAGGGCCCAATGCAGGGGATGAATCAGCCAGCAGGCGGCCGTGAGAACCACGACCGCCAGTGGCACGAAATAGCGAGGGGCCATGTGCATGCCGACCTAACGCGCGATCAGCCGATATGCTCCGCGAAGAATGCCGTGGTTCGTTCGTCCGCAAGCGTGGCACCTGCCTCGTCGCGGCGCGAGCCGATCTCGGCAGCGAAGCCGTGGTCGAGGCCTTCGTAGTCGTGAAGGATGACCTTGGGGTGATCGTCCAGCCCTTCATGAATCGCCTTCTGCGCTTCGGGCGGAACGAATCCGTCGGCAGTCGGTACGTGGAGCATGAGCGGACGCGCGATGGCGTGCTTCTCGTTGAGCATTTGGTCGATCATCACACCGTAGTAGCCGACCGAGGCGTCGATGTCGGTTCGCGCGGCCGTCATGTAGGCCACGCGGCCACCCATGCAGTAACCCACCAGCCCGACTTTGGGGACGCCCGCTTCGCGGCGGATCCAGTGGATCACGGCCTCGATGTCGCGAATGCCGAGGTCGAAATCGTGGTTCGACATGTATTCGATGGCCTTCTGGAATTCTTCCGGCTTGTCGGCATCGAGCTCAACGCCGGGCGTCTGGCGCCAGAACGTGTCAGGCGCGACGGCGAGATAGCCTTTGCTGGCCCAGCCGTCGGCCTTCTTGCGAATGCCGGCATCGACACCGAAGATTTCCTGCTGGACGATGATGGCGCCGCGCGGCGTTCCCTCGGGCCTGGCCACGTAGGCGGGAATCATGCCGTTGCCATCGAGCGCAGGAATTTCGGTGTTGGTCGTGGTCATGGGACTCTCCTCGTTGGCGGTTCGTTTGAGCGGTTCTTTGGGGGGAGTTAGGCACTGGCAATGGACTTTGCCAAGCGTATGTGCCAGCTAGAGCAAGTAAATTTCAAGCGGGAGACGCGCATGAAGGTCAATGTCGAGGTGGAATGCTCCCCCGAAGAGGCGCGGCGTTTCCTGGGTTTGCCAGATGTCACGAAGGCCAACGAGGTCTACGTCGATGCGATCACCAATGCGATGCAGGGTGTCGGCAATTTCGATCAACTCAATGAGATGGCCAAGCAGATCGCTCCCATGGGTCAGTTCGGACTCAAGCTGTTCCAGCAGTTGCTGGAAAGCGGGGCGCAAATGGCGATGAGCGGAGCGGGGCAGAACAAGCCGAAGAGGGACGGCTGATCTAGCCTCTTCCCTCGCTCCGTTTGACGGGGCATGGGCCTTTCATGACCGATACGATATTTGCGCTTTCGAGTGGTTCGCCGCCCGCGGCCATCGCGGTCCTGCGCGTGAGCGGGCCGGAAGCTGGCGCTGCGATGACGGCGCTCGCCGGTTCCATTCCATCGCCGCGCCGCGCCAGCTATCGCAAGTTGCGCGATGGGGATGGCGCCATCCTCGATCATGCACTGGTGCTCTGGTTCCCCGGTCCCGACACGGCGACGGGCGAGGACCTTGCCGAGTTCCATTTACACGGGGGCAGGGCAGTGGTGAGCGCCGTCGAATCCGCGCTTGCGCAGATGCTGAAGTTGCGCCGCGCAACTCCTGGTGAGTTCACCCGGCGTGCCTTCGCAAATGGCCGGATCGACCTCGCCGAGGCGGAAGGGCTTGCCGATCTTCTCTCGGCCGAGACCGAGCTGCAACGCCGCAGCGCCCTGGCCATGGCCGATGGTGCCTTCTCCCGACAGGTTGAGATCTGGCGTGACCGGGTCCTCGCAGCTTCGGCTGCCGTCGAGGCAGTTCTCGATTTCGGTGATGAAGACGATGTCGCCGACTTGCCGGAGGACTTCCTCAAAGGCCTTGCGAAGTTCCACGTGGAACTTTCGCAGTGGCTGGAGCGCCCACGTGCCGAACGGCTGAAGGACGGTTTCCGCGTCGTACTCGCCGGGCCGCCCAACGCGGGCAAGAGCACATTGTTCAATGCGCTCGTCGAAGACGAGGCGGCGATCACTGCACCGCTCGCCGGTACGACCCGCGATGTGCTCACGCGAGCGGTCGCCATTGGCGGGATGCCCTTCGTGTTTGCAGATACAGCCGGCCTGCGCGACGAGACGGGGGACGAGATCGAAGCGATCGGTATAGCCCGTGCCCGTGCGGCTCTGGATGGCGCTGATCTCATACTCTGGTTGGGGCCGGAAGGAGAAGGGCCTCGCGGTGCCTGGGAGATCGCCGCGCAGAGCGACCGTGTGGATCTCGGCGGAAAGACTGAACCGCGTCATCGGGTTTCGGCAGTGACGGGTTCTGGCCTGGATGATCTTCGTCGGGACCTGATCCTGACCGCGCAAGGGATGATGCCCCGGCCCGGTGATGCAGCGCTCAATCGCCGGCAGCATCTGCTCGTCGGGGAAGCGGCGTCCGCCGTTGCCGCTGCGGTTCGCGAGACCGATCCTCTTCTTGTGGCAGAAGCCTTGCGGTTGGCCCGGGTTGCATTCGACGCCTTGATTGGCCGGACGACGACCGAGGATATGCTCGATGCCTTGTTCGGCCGCTTCTGCATTGGCAAATAGCGCATGTTTCACGTGAAACACCACAAGGTGCTTTGACGCGAATCCCGCATTCGAGTAAGCGCATCGCCATGCTTGCATTCGATGTGATCGTGATTGGCGGCGGCCATGCCGGCTGCGAGGCAGCTGCTGTTGCCGGCCGCATGGGCGCGCGGGTCGCCCTGGTTAGCTTCGATCTCGACGCTGTTGGCGCGATGAGCTGCAACCCGGCGATCGGCGGGCTGGGCAAGGGGCACCTCGTTCGCGAAGTCGATGCCTTCGATGGTCTGATTGCTCGCGCAGCCGATGCGGCGGCTATCCATTATCGCATGCTCAATCGCTCCAAGGGCAGTGCAGTCCAGGGACCCCGCATCCAGGCTGACCGGCGCCTGTTCAAAGCGGCGATCCATCGTCTGCTCAAGGAGCAGGGCGATCTGACTCTGGTCGCGGGAGAGGCGGCGGCTCTTGTGTTCGACGGTGAGCGCGTGGTCGGCATCGATCTTGCCGGAGGCGAGCGGCTCATGGCGCGAGCCGTCATCCTGTGCACCGGGACTTTTCTGGGCGGGACTCTGTTCCGGGGTGAGGAGCGTATTGTCGGTGGCCGGATCGGCGAGGCCTCGGCCCAGAAGCTGGCAGCGCAGATGCGCGGTGCTCAGCTGCCCATGGCACGGCTTAAGACCGGGACGCCGCCACGGCTCGATGGCCGCACGATCGATTGGGCTCGTCTCGATGAGCAGCCCTCGGACGGCGAGTTCTGGACGATGTCGGCGATGGGTGCGCGCCGCCTTAACCCGCAGGTGTTCTGTGCGATCACCCGTACCAACCTTCGCAGCCATGATGTCATTCGCGCGAATCTCCATCGCTCGCCTCTCTTCTCGGGTGCGATAGGGGCCCTGGGGCCGCGCTACTGTCCGTCCATCGAGGACAAGATTCATCGCTTTGCCGATCGCGACGGCCATCAGATCTTCCTCGAGCCGGAAGGGCTGGGGACGCACCTCGTCTATCCCAATGGGATCAGCACCTCGCTTCCGGCGGACGTGCAGCTTGAAATGTTGCGGACGATGGAAGGCCTCGAGACGGTAGAGATGGTCGTGCCCGGCTATGCCGTTGAGTACGATCACATCGATCCACGCGCCCTGCGTTCAAGCCTCGAGCTGCGCGAGATGCCCGGGCTCTATTGCGCTGGCCAGATCAACGGGACGACTGGATACGAGGAAGCGGCTGCCCAGGGACTTGTGGCGGGCATGCATGCTGCCGCGGCTGTTCTTGGAAAAGAGGCCCCGGCCATTGATCGGGCCAACAGCTACATGGCGGTTATGATCGACGATCTGACCTTGCATGGTGTCAGCGAACCTTACCGCATGCTCACTGCGCGCGCGGAGTATCGTCTGCGTCTGCGTGCGAATAATGCTTCGACGCGTCTGACGCCGCTCGGTCTTGCCGTGGGTGCCGTCGGTGAAGCACGTCGCGCCTGGTTCGCGCGCCGCGAGCAGGCGAGGGCGGCCCTCAACGGTGCGATGGACCAGAAGCCCTCGGCTTCCGAATTGGTAGCGGCGGGACTTCCCGTTCGCAGCGATGCCGGACGCATGCCGATCCGGGAGTGGTTGCGCTTCGATGGTGTGGAAATCACCGGTTTGACCGAATGGGTCGACCCCGCGTTGTTGGATGACCAGTCGCTTCTTGAGGAAGTCACGGAAGACGCTGCCTATGCTCCCTATCTCGAACGGCAGGAGCGGGAACTGCGCGAGCTGCGGGCGAGCGATGCCCTGCCACTCGCCGAAGATTTTCCTTATGCCGAGATCCCGGGTCTCTCTCGCGAGATGGTCGAGCGCCTGACGCGGGCCCGACCGGAGACCTTGGCGGCGGCCGGTCGCATCCCCGGAATTACCCCTGCAGCCTTGGCTGCCCTGCTTGTTCATGCCCGTCGGGAGGCTGCTTGATTACCACGGAAGATGAAGCGCGCGCCTGGTTGCGAGCGCTGCCCGAATGCGACGATGCGGCCATGACCCGGCTCGAGAGGCTGGTGGATTTGCTGGTCGAGGAGAATCAGCGCCAGAACCTCGTTTCAGCGGGAAGCCTCGATCAGGTCTGGCTTCGCCACATTGTCGATAGCGCGCAATTGTTGCCGCATGTTCCACGTGAAACATCGCTGCCATGGATGGACCTGGGAACAGGGGCGGGGTTCCCTGGTCTCGTCATCGCAGCACTTCGGCCCGAACTTGAAGTGCTGATGGTCGAATCGCGCACGCGCCGAATCGAATGGCTCGACCGCGCGCGAATCGCCATGGGTCTGGAGCGCTCAAGGATCGTCGGTCAGCGTCTCGAAATGGTCGAGACATGTCAGGTGGGGGTCATTTCCGCGCGTGCATTTGCACCGTTGGACCGACTTCTGACATTATCCGCGCGATTTTCCACAAGTGACACGATCTGGCTGTTGCCCAAAGGGCGGTCTGCACAGCAAGAATTGGATGACCTTCGCAAGTGGCGGCATGTGTTCCACGTGGAACAGTCTCTTACGGACCCGCAGGCAGGCATTATTGTCGGCAACTTGACCGGCAGGAAGGGTAAGACCAAGTGATCCGTATCGCGATTGCCAACCAGAAGGGCGGCGTCGGCAAGACGACCACAGCGATCAATGTCTCGACTGCGCTCGCGGCCACGGGTTGGAAGACTCTGCTTATCGACCTTGATCCCCAGGGCAATGCATCGACCGGAGTCGGCATTTCGGCATCCGAGCGCGATGCATCGACCTACGATGTGCTGGTCGATCAGGCACCGGTCGAGAATTGCGTCATCCCGACGCGTATTCCCGGACTCGATCTTCTGCCCGCCACAGTCGACCTGTCCGGGGCCGAAGTAGAACTGGTCGGCGCCGAGGATCGCGCTCACCGTCTCCAGCACGCGCTTCGCAAGGATATCGGCTACGATGTCTGCCTGATCGACTGTCCGCCCTCGCTGGGGCTGCTGACGCTCAATGCGCTGACCGCAGCCGATACCTTGCTGGTACCGCTGCAATGCGAATTCTTCGCGCTCGAGGGGTTGAGCCAGCTGCTCCAGACGGTGGAGCGGGTTCAGCAGCGCTTCAATCCAGACCTCGGCATCATCGGCATCGCGCTCACCATGTTCGATCGGCGCAATCGCCTCACCGAGCAGGTCTCTGACGATGTGCGCTCGTGCCTTGGCCAACTGGTGTTCGAGACGACGATCCCGCGCAACGTCCGTCTGTCCGAAGCGCCCAGCCATGGCGTTCCTGCATTGATTTACGATCACGCCTGTGCCGGCAGTCGCGCCTACATGGCGCTGGCCCGGGAACTGATCACCCGACTGCCCGAGAAGAGGAAAGCGGCATGAGCGAAGATTCTGTTGTCCGTATCAGTGCTCCCCAGGGATTGAGCTCCGTGGGGGCCAAGCCGATGAAGCAGAAGCCCAAGGGTCTGGGACGCGGCCTCGGTGCCTTGCTGGGTGAGACACGCCGCGAGGAACCGCTCGCACATTCGGATGAAGCGGGCGGATCGGCGGCGGACGCACCGCGCGTCGGTGGTCTCGCCACGCTTTCGATATCCGATATCACCCCGCACCCGGATCAGCCGCGCCGCATTTTCGAGGAAGAGGCGCTCGAAGAACTGGCTGCATCGATTGCCCAGCGCGGGGTGATCCAACCGATCATCGTGCGGCCTATGGCCAATGGCCGCTACCAGCTCGTCGCCGGTGAACGTCGCTGGCGCGCGGCGCAGAAGGCACAGTTGCACGAGATCCCCGCGCTGATTCGCGATCTGAGCGAACGCGAAGTCATGGCCTTGGCGCTGATCGAGAACCTCCAGCGCGAAGACCTGAACCCGATCGAAGAGGCGCGGGCCTATAATCGGCTTTCCGAGATGGAAGGCATGACCCAGGCCGAGATCGCCCGCATGGTCGACAAGAGCCGCAGTCATGTCGCCAATTTCCAGCGCCTGCTCGCGCTGCCGGACGATGTGATCGTGATGGTCGAGAAGGGCGATCTTTCGATGGGGCATGCGCGCGCCCTGATCGGTTGTGAGGGAGCGGCCGAGATCGCCGAAGCGGCGATCGCCAAACAGATGTCGGTTCGCGAGATCGAGAAGCTGGTGCGCAAGAAGGCGCGCGGGGATGCGGCGCCGCGTCGGGTTCGCACGGCCCGCAGCGCTTCGGAAGATGCCGACATTGCGGCCGTCCAGAATCACCTCGAGGAATTTCTCGGTCTGCCGGTGAAGATCAATGCAGATGCCGATCCCAAGTCGGGTACGGTGACGATCAAGTACGCAACGCTCGATCAGCTCGATCTGATCTGCCAGCGATTGACCGGAGGATCGATCTGAGGTGGGGCAGCCGCTTGGGGCCGCCCTGCGTAGAAGTCAGTCAAGTTACTGAAATTTATCCTGAAAAGGCGGGTTCGGAAGATTTTCGATCCCGCCTTTTTCTTGCGACTGCGCTTACTTGATCGGGACCCGCTTGTCGGGAACAACCTTGATACGTTTGTCCGGCGCAGGCCGTGGGATGTAGCGCTTGCGGGGCGCGGGGCGTTCCGGGACATCTTCGTAGACATATTCGACTGTCTCGGTGCATTCCGGTTCGGGTAGCGACATGGGCGCGACGTAAGTTGCGGACGCATAGCCGGGTGCATAGCTGCTACCCCGGGTGTACCAGGCGTAGTAGTCGTCCAGATAGCCCTCGCACTCGTCACGGTAGCGGCCGGCATCCTCGGCCTTGTCGATTGCGGCGCCGACAGCAGCGCCCACGACCGCACCGGCAATCGTCCCGACGGTGCGGTTTCCTCGACCGGCAATGCGATTGCCAGCCAGTCCGCCGACTGCTCCGCCAATCAACGCGCCGCCCAGGCCGGAGTCTCGATGAGCGACTCGCGTGCGGCAATCGGCGAGCCATGCATCGCGCGCCGCGGGATCGAAAGCGTAGCGCGTCTCGCCATGGCGGGCTTGATGCATGGGGATCGCCGCTGCCATGCCGTCATCGTAAACTTCGTCAGGCTGGGCGAGGGCCGGTTGAATCGAAAGTACCAGTGCCGTGCCTACGGCGGCGAGGAGTTGCAGTCGCATCGGGATGCCCTTTCGCGAGGACCGGATGGATGGCCCTGTTAGTTAACGCGAAATTTAGCATCGTCTTGCCTGTAAAACCAAGCGCCTGGGCATACCTCCTTCGATCATGTCCCGTTTCGATGCACCGGATAGCGGTTCAGATCGCCTTTGCTGCGATCCGGGCGAGGCGCTCAAGTCCGGCGGCATCCACTTGGTCGAAACGGCCCGGGATCGGGCTGTCGAGATCGAGCACGGCAATGACATTGCCTTCGACGATGACGGGCACCACCAGTTCTGACCGGGTTTCGGCATCGCAGGCGATATGGCCGGGGAAGGCGTGGACATCGGGCACGACTTGCGTTTGTCCGCTTGCCGCAGCGGTGCCGCAGACCCCTTGACCGAATGGAATGCGGATGCAGGCGGGTTTGCCCATGAACGGGCCGAGGACGAGTTCGTCACCCACGCTGCGGTAGAATCCGGCCCAGTTGAGGTCGGGCAGGAATTGCCAGATCGCGGCGGCCAGATTGGCCATGTTAGCAATGGAATCGCTCTCGCCTTCGACGAGCGCCTGTGCTGCCTGGGCGAGGGCATCGTACAGTTCGGGCTTGTCTAGGGCGCTATCGGTCTGGAAATCGAACATGGCCCTTCCGTTAGCTCAACACGAGGTTGCCGCATAGCCGGCAGCAGCCTATCTCGCAGAACATGCGCTCCTTTCTCATAAAGGCCCTCGTGGTCCTCGCCGTGCTCCTTGTCGTCCTTGTCGGGGCGATAGCCTGGGCGCAGTACTCAAACAGCTCGGATCTGCCCAGCGATGCGACGGCAGGCACGGACCCGAAGTTGGTCGATCCCGATCCGCAGTGGATCCCCAGCGTCAGCCTGCCCAAGACCATCGGCTGGGCTGAGGGTGAAAAGCCGATCGCGGCCAAGGGCTTGTCGGTCAGCCGGTTTGCCGACAAGCTGGACCATCCGCGCACGATGATCACGCTGCCTAACGGTGACGTTCTAGTAGCGGAGACCAATGCGCCTGCCGGCAACAAGCCGGGCGGCATCACCGGTGCCGTGATGACCTGGATGATGGACCGCGTCGGTGCGGGCGTGCCTTCGCCCGACAAGATCGTCCTGCTGCGCGACGAGGATGGCGACGGCAAGGCGGATGAGCGTTTCGACTTCCGTACGGCAGACATGCATTCGCCTTCCGGCATGGCCTACGGCAACGGCAAACTCTACGTCGCAAATCATGACGCTGTGCTGGAATTTTCCTTCGAAGCGGGTGCCACCAGGCTGGAAGGCGCGCCGAAGAAGCTGATGGACCTGCCGCCGGCCGGCAATCACTGGATGCGCAACCTGCTGCTGAGCGAGGACGGCCTGCACCTCTATGTTGCGGTCGGTTCGGCCACGAACATCGCCGACAACGGGATGGAGGAGGAAGCCGGACGCGCTGCGATCTGGGAGATCGACACCGATACCGGGCATCGCCGCCAGTTCGCTGCCGGCATGCGCAATCCCAATGGCATGGCCTGGAACCCCTCGACCGAGGAAATGTGGGCCACGGTGCAGGAGCGTGACATGCTCGGGCCGGACCTCGTTCCCGACTACTTCACGAACGTCCCCGTCGGCGTCCAGTACGGTTGGCCCTGGATCTACTGGAAGAACGTCTACGACGACCGTGTGAGCTGGCCGATGCAGTACGGCATGGGCGACTATACCCGTAAGCCCGAGTACGCGATGGGCGCCCATACGGCCGTGTTGGGCATGGTCTTCGCCAATGGCGGCAACATCATGGGGCCGGACTTCGCGAACGGCGCCTTTATCGCCCGCCACGGTTCATGGAATCGCCGCCCCGCGGTCGGCTACGACGTCGTTTTCATTCCCTTCGATGCCAACGGCAATCCCAAGGACGTGAAGCCGGTGCGGGTCCTGACCGGCTTCCTCGACAAGGAAGGTTCGACCCATGGCCGTCCGACCTGGGTAACCTGGGACAAGACCGGCGCGCTGCTGGTGAGTGACGATACCGCAGGTGTAATCTGGCGGGTGATGGCGCCGGGCGCAAAGCCTTCCGAAGGGATCAAGCGCGTCGAAACAGACCACCTCGAGCCGCAGACCGATCTCAAGGATCCTACCCAGCTTACCCCCGAGGCGCTGCTCGGGGGAATGATGGACAACTGAAAGCGAACGCTCAGAGAGCCTTGCCGGCGCGTCCGGCAAGCTCGTTGACGTATTGCCAGGCGACGCGGCCCGAACGGGCTCCGCGACGGCGCGACCACTCGAGCGCGTCGCCCGAATCCCACTGCAATCCGAATTCATCGGCATAGCCGCCGATGATCGCGAGATAGGCGTCCTGATCGCAGTTGTGGAAGCCGATCGACAGGCCGAAGCGGTCGGCCAGAGCGAGGCGATCGTCCACGGCGTCGCGCGGATTGATTGGGTCGTCCTGCTCGGACATCGTGCGCGCGACGATGGCGCGGCGATTGGACGTGACCGCGAGGCGGACATTGGCCGGGCGTGCCTCCACCCCGCCTTCAAGCCAGGAGCGCAGCAGTCGGGGTCCGCTGGTTTCGCTTTCCTCGAAGCCGAGATCGTCGACGAAGACGAGGAACTGGCGATCGATCCTGCCCAGCGTCGAAAACAGTCCGGTAACCCCTGAAAGGGCCTCCTGCGCCACCTGGACGAGGGCGATGCGGCCCGGATGATCCTGTTGTGCGGCCCGGATCGCGGCGCGCAGCACGGCCGACTTGCCCATGCCTCGCGATCCCCACAGGAGCATGTCGTGCGATGCGAAGCCGGCAGCCAGACGTGTGACATTGGTGACGACGCGCTGCTTCTGATCGTCGATTCCGCGCAGGAGATCGAGGGCCGGGGCCTCCAGCGTGTCGACGGCGCGTGCTGACTGGCCGGTCCAGACATAGGCGGGATGGGCGAGCCAGTGCGTCTCGGCTGGGGCAGGAGGTGCGATGCGTTCGAGCGCGTCGGCAATGCGGGATAGCAGGTCGGTTTGCGTCATGACGTCACTTCTCTGTTGTCTTTTGCTAGGGATGCGCCCGGCACCGCGCGCTTTTCCTTGGCATTTTGTGCATCCGCCTATAGCGGCGGTCCATGGCCCAATCCAGCGAGCAAAGTCCGGCAGGTCGGCCTGCCCTGCTGCCGTCCGATCCGGAAGGTATAGCCGAAGCCGCGCGCGTGCTGCGCGAAGGGGGCTTGGTCGCCGTGCCGACCGAAACGGTCTATGGCCTCGCTGCCCGCGCGGACCGCGATGAAGCGGTGGCATCGATCTATCGCGCGAAGGGGCGGCCCAGCTTCAATCCATTGATCGTCCACATCGCGGACACGGCTTCGGCCATGCAGCTGGCCGTGTTTGACGAGCGTGCGCTCTTGCTGGCCGAGCGCTTCTGGCCCGGCGCCCTGACCTTGGTCCTGCCGGTGCAGGAAAACGCGCCGATCGCCGCCGCCGTGACTGCCGGCCTTCCGACCGTCGCATTACGTTGTCCGGCGCATCCGGTGATGCGCCGAGTGATTGCCGAGGCCGGACTGCCGCTGGCGGCTCCATCCGCGAATCGCAGTGGCGGGGTCAGTCCGACTACGCCCATGCATGTGGTGGACTCGCTGGGCGACAGGATCGCCGCCGTCTTAGATGGCGGTGCCTGCGAGGCCGGCCTGGAATCGACGATCATCGCCTTGCGTGAAGGCGGGCGCTGGCAGATCCTGCGGCCCGGACCGATCCCGGAGTCCGAGATTGCCGCCGTTCTCGGTTCGGGCAGTGACGCCGTGACGTCACAGGCTATCGAAGCGCCCGGGCAGCTTGCCAGCCATTATGCGCCGGGCAAGCCGGTGCGTCTCGCTGTGCGAAGCGCCGATTCGGACGAGTTCCATATCGGTTTTGCCGAGGTTGCCGGGCAGGTGACGCTCTCGGCCTCGGGCGATCTCGCCGAAGCTGCGTCGCGGCTCTACGCGCTGTTGCATCAGGGCGCTGCTTCGCAGTTGCCACGCATCGCGGTGGCACCAATCCCTGAGGTGGGCATCGGCAAGGCGATCAACGATCGCCTTCGCCGTGCGGCCGCCTGATCAATGCGGGTTTGAGGTTCAGCGGCGCTGCGCGGGAACGGTCGGAAGGATCTGCTGGATCTCGGTGTAGTCGTCGCGTGCCTTGAGGCAGGAGCGGCTGTCGCCGTCATTGCATTCGCGCATGTGGCGGTCGTATTCGCGCTGAAGTTTCCCCAGGCGTTCCTCGCGCTTGCGCAAATTGCGACCGCGGTTCTCATCGGCTTCGGACTGGCTGGTGGTCATCATGTCCACGCCCTTTCCGGCAACGCGCACGGGGGCGGTTGCCACTTTGGCGACGGTGGAGACGCAGCCTGCCAGCATCGGGGCCGTGGCAAGGGCAAGGAGGGCGAAAGGCATGAGGCGTGAAGTCATCGCCGCAAACCCTGTCACGTTCGCGCTGTCATCGCAATGAACGCAACAATGCAAGCTATGGAAATTGCGCCGCGTAACTTTGGGGGCTGGGGAAGGGCTTCGCCAGCCCCGCCAACGAAAAGGGCCGCCTCCTTGCGGAGAGCGGCCCCTTCGTTAGCATCGAAATGCCCGATCAGGCGGTTTCGGCGCTTTCGTAGTACTTCGGTGCGTACTCGTTGAGGATCGCGAGGATCTTCTGGAGAGCCGACGGTTCGTCAGTCTTTTCCATGGCCGCGAGTTCGCGGGCCAGACGCGAGGACGCAGCCTCGAAGATCTGGCGTTCGGAGTAGCTCTGTTCCGGCTGGTCGTCGGCGCGGAACAGGTCACGAGTGACTTCCGCGATCGAGACGAGATCGCCCGAATTGATCTTGGCTTCGTATTCCTGGGCCCGGCGCGACCACATGGTGCGCTTGACCTTGGGCTTGCCCTTGAGGGTGTCGAGCGCCTCGCGCAGGGTCTTGTCCGAGGACAGCTTGCGCATGCCGATCGATTCAACCTTGTTCACGGGAACGCGCAGGGTCATGCGTTCCTTTTCGAAACGCAACACATAAAGTTCGAGCTGCATTCCGGCAATTTCCTGCCTTTGCAACTCGATCACACGGCCTACGCCGTGCTTGGGATAAACGACGTAATCTCCAACATCGAAGGCATCGGCCTTGGTTGCCATGTATCGTCCTTTCACCTGCAGGTTCGAGCGCCATACCTTTGTCGGGAGATAACCGGGGGTGCGACTTGGAAGCATATAGACGCCTCCGCCGCCCGGTCAGATTACTCCCCCAACCGCTTGCTCTCGAATCCCTGCCTCGCACTGAAACGCCTGCCGAACGGGCAGATGGCCCGGGCAGTTGGACTATTATATAGCATACATGTGACAAAAATGCCAGAGGGGCGCGAACCTTTAGGTTCAGCAAGCCCCCGGCATGCCGTTTCCGGACGCACCCTCAGGGGGATACGTCTGTTTCCGGGGGCGAACCCCCGGAAAGATCAGGCCTCAGTCGCCTTCGCCGGGCTCGGGCGAGAAGAACTTCTCGAACTTGCCTTCCACGCCCTTGTACTCGTCGGCGTCTTCCGGCGAATCCTTCTTGGACGTGAGATTCGGCCATTCGGCCGAATACTTCGTGTTCAGCTCCATCCACTGCTCGAGACCGCTTTCGGTGTCGGGAAGGATGGCTTCGGCAGGGCATTCCGGTTCGCAGACGCCGCAGTCGATGCATTCGCTGGGATTGATGACGAGCATGTTCTCGCCTTCGTAGAAGCAGTCCACAGGGCAGACTTCCACGCAGTCCATGTACTTGCACTTGATGCAGGCGTCGGTGACGACATAGGTCATGGAGGCGGTATCCTCTTCATCAGGCCTCGTTACGGAACGCCGCTGCTATGGGATTATCTGCCCCGCCGTCAAGCACTCTGTAACAGGCTTGCGCTTCCGGAGCGGGGCCGCGGCGGATCGGCAGGGTCACGATTTCGATAACCCGCACCCCGGAAGGGGTCGCAAGGGTCAGGATATCACCCTGCGAAACCTTCTGGTGCGCGCGCTCCACGCGCCTGCCGTTGAGGCGCATATGGCCCTCTTCGGCCATTGTCTGGGCGATGGTGCGGGTCTTGGCGAGACGCAGGAACCAGATCAGCTTGTCGATCCTCATGCGGTAGCCTCCATCTCCCCGAATCCTCCCTAATTGCGCACCATATCCGCAAGAATGGAAAAGGCACTCTCCTTGCGCACGGGCTGAGGTTTCGTGTCTTCGACGTGGCGCCGCGGCGGTCGCCAGCGCCAGCGGACCGGGGCCGGCGGCCCGTGCGCGCCGTCGGCCAGCTGTCGGGGCATGATCGGCTGGAAACCGGCAAGCCGCAGCAATCGTGCGTAGCTCTCGGTGGTCAGGCCCATGGAGACTGCCTTGGCCGGATCTAGTGCGAAACTGCGCCCGCTTCCCGCGGGTTTGCCGCCGCTGCGTGCCTCGTGGGCTTCGCGCAGGAGCTTTTCAGCCATGTCGAGACGGACGAGCTGCTTGCCAAGACTGCGATAACCCGGCGTGCGCTGCCGGCGCTTGGCGGGAAGCGCGGGCGGCATCGCGTCTTCGGGAGCCCCATCGCGCGGGGACTTGCCGAAGACCTGTGCGAGTTCGCGCCACAGCACGATCGGGCCCGGGCGAAGCATCGCAGGTACGAAAACATCGAGCGCACCCACGCGCACGCCGAGCCGCGAGAGCATCGTGCGGCGCTGCTTGTCGAGCTTGTCGACGCCCGAATCCTCGCGTGACGTCATGCCGCCGGCTTCGACCAGTGCAATCAGCAGGGCCCTGAGATCGGGGCCGGCTTCCTCGGAACGGCTGGCTTCATCGAGCTTGAGCAATGGAGCCAGCGGTTGCAGCGCATTGTCGAGCCATGCCTCAAGCGCCGCCACAAGCACCTTGCGCGCGGGTCCGGGTACCGCATCGAGCGTGCGGTCGGGGACTAGGACAGGCGACAGGAGCGAGCGGCCCGGGGCGAGAGTGCCAAGCGATTCCCCGTCCCATTTGAGTTTGCCGCGATCAAGCGTGATGGCCGCGCTTCCCGCGTGAATCGCCTCGGTCAATTCGTCGGCGCGCTTCTGCAGCAAGGCGGTGAGGTGCTTTTCCGCGGCGGCGAGCAGCAGCTTGCGGTCGGACAGGCGGGCGCCGGGATCGACATGGAAGGCGAATCCGCGCAGCGAGCCGATGTGTTCGCCTTCGACGAGTACTTCCTCGTCTTCCATGCGCACAGAGAGCAGCCCGGCATCGGGCCCCAGTTTCTTCATGAGTACGGCAGTCCGTCGGTTGATGAATCGTTCGGTAAGTTTGCCATGGAGGGCATCGGACAGACGCGCCTCCACCGCGCGGGCCCTTGCGGCCATTTCGTCGCGCGCGAGAACCCAGTCGGGGCGCTGCGCGATATAGGCCCAGGACCGGATCGCGGCGATGCGGCCCTGCAGGGTGTCGATGTCGCCGCCGGTGCGGTCGAGCTGGGCAATGGCATTGGCAACGTAGTCGGCGCCCAGTTCGCCGTGGCGCAGATCCTGCCACAGGCGGGCGACGAAGCGTGAATGGGTCTCTGCCCCTTGCTGGCGAAAATCGGGCAGGCGGCACACGTCCCAGAATCGCTGCACCATCGCCGCGCCGCGAACCGAATCGGCGACCTGTGGGTCTTCGGACAGGCGCTTGAGCACGGAAAGGTCGATGGCCTCGGGCGCCGGAACCAGCTCGGGCAGGTCGGGCGGGGTCTCCAGGTCGCCGATCAGGGTGGCGATACTGTCGAAACGCGGCTCCGCATCGCGCCAGAACAGTTTCGTCAGCGGCGGGAAGCGGTGTTCTTCGATGGCGAAGATCTCTTCGGGATCGAATTCGGAATCGTGCGTGCCCGAACCGGTGAGGGTGCCGAACGTGCCGTCCTTCTGGTGACGCCCGGCGCGTCCTGCGATCTGCGCCATTTCCGACGTGGTGAGGCGGCGATGGCGGACGCCGTCGAACTTGGAAAGCCCGGCGAAAGCGACATGCTCGACGTCGAGGTTGAGCCCCATGCCGATGGCGTCGGTGGCGACAAGGTAATCCACTTCGCCAGACTGGTAGAGCGCGACTTGCGCGTTGCGCGTCTGCGGGCTGAGCGCGCCCATGACGACGGCCGCCCCGCCCCGGAAGCGCCGTAGCATTTCGGCGATCGCATAGACCTGCTCGGTCGAGAAGGCGACGATGGCGCTGCGCGGCGGAATGCGGCTGAGTTTCTTCGCGCCGGCATGGCTGAGCGTGGAGAAGCGGGGCCGGGTGACGATCTCGGCGCGCGGTACGAGCGCCCTGACCATCGGTTCGAGCGTCGAGGAACCGAGGATCATCGTCTCCTCGCGGCCGCGGGCATGGAGCAGGCGGTCCGTGAAGACGTGGCCGCGTTCGCGGTCCGCCCCCAGTTGCGCTTCGTCGATGGCGACGAAGGCAAGGCTGCGATCGAGCACCGGCATCGCCTCGGCCGTGCACAGCAGGTAGCGAGCGTGCTTCGGCTCGATCCGTTCCTCGCCGGTGATCAGGGCGACGTTCTGTTCACCCTTGATGGCGCAGACCCGGTCGTAAACCTCACGCGCCAGCAGGCGCAGCGGAAAGCCGATCGCGCCGCTGGAATGGGCGCACATCCGCTCGATGGCGAGGTGAGTCTTGCCGGTGTTGGTCGGCCCGAGCACGGCCTTCACCCCTGAAGGAGCGTCACCGCGCGCCGTTGCATTCCGGTCCTGAACCATTTCACCAGCGAATGTGGCATCGCCGCTGGCCGCGTACAAGGGTCGACTCGTCCTGTATGGGGGTGGAAATCCACAGAGTTAGGGGGGTCTTAACCTTGAGCAGGCATGGTTTTTGCAGAAAGTGCCCGGGGTGGGTGCCAGGTTCGGCCTGAGCCTGTGGGTTGCGATGAGGAAGGGGCCTTTGTTCAAGGCGCTTGACGAGAACGGCGGAAATTCGGCCGAAGGGGACTATGCAGGCGGTGCGGCATCGGCTGCCTCGCTCTCGCATGCCCAGGTTCTGCCCGAGAGCGCCGAGCCTGCAACTCCGACTCCTTCCGGCGAAACCGCTTCAGACGGTCCGGGCCTTCGAGAGCGCATTCAGGCGTGGAAGCAGGATATCGAATCGTGGTGCGAAAAGGTCGAGCTTGCGCCCGATCTTGCCACCGACATCGGCAGTCCGCGCTGGTATCGCGGTCTTGCCACGCTCTTCGGCCTGAGCGCAGCCGCCATTGCCCTTTCACCGAGCTTTTCGTCAGTAGAGGCGGCGACGCCGATGCCGGTCAACGACCGGGTTCGCGACGAATTCCGCAGCCAGACCATCGCGCCGCTTGCCTTCGGTGCCGACAGCGGCCGCCACATGGGGGCAAGTCCGCTGGTCCGCCCCCTGGCGAAAGTGCCCGAACGGCCAATGATCCAACTGGTCTCCACACTGGGGCAGGGCGACAGCTTCCGCCGCATGCTGGAGCGGGCGGGTGTCGGCAACACCGACATTTCTCAGGTTTCCGATCTCATTTCCGGTGCGGTGCCGCTGTCCGACATCGCTTCGGGTACACAGTTCGACATCACTCTGGGCAAGCGCCCGACCGAAGGCGCCTCGCGACCGCTGGACGAAATGGCCTTTCGCGCGCGTTTCGACCTCGATCTCTCGGTCGAACGCCATGACGGTGCGCTGGCCCTGGTGCGCCATCCCATTGCCGTCGATACGACCCCATTGCGCATTCGCGGCACCGTCGGGTCGAGCCTCTATCGATCGGCGCGCAATGCCGGGGCGCCGGTCGCCGCGATCCAGAGCTACCTGCGTGCTGTCGACAAGTATCTCTCGCTCGAAAACGACATTTCGGCGAATGACGAATTCGACCTGATCCTCTCCTACAAGCGTTCGGCCAAGGGCGAACGGCAAGTGGGCGAGCTGCTCTATGCGGGTGTCGAACGCGATGGGAAGCCGCGCCTCCAGCTCATGCGTTGGGGCAAGGACGGGCAGATGTTCTCCGCCTCTGGCCTTGCCGAGACGCGCAGCGCGCCGATCGGGATGCCGGTCGCGGGACGGATCACCTCACGCTACGGAATGCGCCGTCACCCGATTCTCGGCTACACGCGCATGCATGCCGGCGTCGATTTCGGCGCAGCCTACGGCTCGCCGATCTATGCCGTGAGCGATGGCACGGTCACCTATGCAGGGCGCCATGGCGGCCACGGCAATTACGTGCGGATCAACCACGGCGGCGGCCTCGGCACCGGCTATGGCCACATGAGCCGCATCGCGGTGAAGAACGGTACCCACGTAAGAGCGGGGCAGGTGATCGGTTACGTTGGGTCCACCGGTCTGTCGACTGGGCCGCACCTGCATTTCGAAGCCTATCGCGGCGGCAAGACGGTCGATCCCCTGTCGATCCGTCTCGTCACCCGCCCGCAGATCGACGGCAAGGAACGCGATGAGTTCAGGCAGCGGATGAGGGCGCTCCTGACGGTCGAACCCGGCGCGGCGCTCGACAGCTTCGTAAAGCCCGAAGCGGAGCAGGCTGCGGACACCCGCGAGATCGACCGTCTCGAGCCGAAGAAGGTCGGCTGATCGCACTGCGTCGGTGCTGCGGGACATTTTGCCCAGATTGAACCTTTGGGGATTTTCCGGCAATCACCGGTGATGACTGGATCCTATCCCCACACCCGACTTCGCCGCACCCGCGCCACGGCCTGGAGCCGTGCCATGCACCGCGAGAACGTGCTCACTCCCGCCGACCTGATCTGGCCGCTTTTCGTGACTGAAGGGCAGGGCGTGGAAGAGCCGATAGCTTCGCTGCCCGGCGTGTCGCGCTGGTCGGTGGACGGCATTGTCGAGCGGGCCAGGGAAGCGGCGGACCTGGGCATTCCCTGCCTTGCCCTGTTCCCCAATACCCAGCGCGAGCGTCGCAGCGACGACGGCAAGGAAGCGCTCAATCCCGACAACCTCATGTGCCGCGCGCTGCGGGCCGTGCGCGATGCGCTGGGCGACCGGGTCGGACTGCTTACCGATGTGGCGCTCGATCCCTATACCAGCCACGGCCAGGACGGGCTCGTCGATGCGAACGGCTATGTCCTCAACGACGAGACCGTCGAGGTCCTGGTCGGCCAGTCGCTCAACCAGGCGTCGGCCGGTGCCGACATCATCGCGCCGTCGGACATGATGGACGGACGCATCGGCGCGATCCGCGATGCGCTGGAGGACGAAGGGCACGCCAACGTGCAGATCATGTCCTACGCAGCGAAATATGCTTCGGCCTTCTATGGTCCGTTCCGCGATGCCGTGGGTTCGCGCGGCCTGCTCAAGGGCGACAAGAAGACCTACCAGATGGACCCGGCCAACGGCGAGGAAGCGCTGCGCGAGGTCGAACTGGACCTGGCCGAAGGCGCCGACAGCGTGATGGTAAAGCCGGGGCTGCCTTATCTCGATATCGTGCGCCGGGTGAAGGAGGCATTCGAAGTCCCCGTCTTTGCCTACCAGGTCTCGGGCGAGTACGCGATGATCGAGGCCAGCGTGGCAGCCGGGGCGGGCGACCGCGACGCGCTGGTGCTGGAGACGCTCATGGCATTCAAGCGTGCCGGCTGCTCGGGCGTGCTGACCTATCACGCCGCCCATGCGGCGCGATTGCTCCATGGCTGACTTTCGCCTCGAGACCGGGCGTCTCGTCCTGCGTTCCTGGACGAGACCCGATCTCGCGCGCTTTGCGCAGGTTACCAATACGCCTGCGGTGATGCGCTGGCTGGGAGGACTGCTGTCCGATGAGCGGCTCGATCAGCTTTATGACGCGGTGATCGGCTGCGAAGATGAGCATGGTCACTGCTTCTGGCTGGTCGAGCGCAAGGCCGATGGGGGCCATCTGTCCGGAGAGCTTCTGGGCTTTTGCGGCCTCAAGCGTGGCAATGCTCCCGAGAGTACGTTCCCCGGCGGCTTCGAGATCGGCTGGCGCCTGCGCGAGGAGGCATGGGGCAAGGGCTATGCCAAGGAAGCGGCCATTGCCTCGCTCGATGCCGGCTTCGAGCGCTTCGGCGCGCAGGAGATCGTGGCGATCACGGTCAGCGAAAACACGGCGAGCTGGGGGCTGATGGAACGCCTGGGGATGCGCCGCCGCACCGACCTCGATTATGTCGACAGCCGGTTCGACCCGCCCCTTTGCGATACGCTTGCCTGGTCGATCACTTCCGGGGAGTGGCGCGCGCGCCACGATTGAGACGCAGGCCATGGGCAGGTCGAACCGCGCGCTCTTCATCCTGACGATCCTTGTCGGCAGTTTCCTGCTGTTCATGGTCGAGCCGATGGTCGCGCGGATGGCCCTGCCGCGGCTGGGCGGTGCGCCCAATGTCTGGAACAGCGCGATGCTGGTCTATCAGGCGCTCCTTCTTGCCGGATACGGCTATGCGCACTGGCTTTCGCGAAAGCCCTTGTGGCGGCAGGCTGTCATCCACCTGATCGCCCTGTGCATCGCCGCCACGACCCTGCCGATCGCGCTGGCGCAAGTGGCTTCGCCCGCGCCCGGCTGGGAAGCGATCTGGGTGCCCTGGCTGCTCCTGCTGACGGTCGGCCCGGTATTTTTCCTCATCGCCGCACAGGCGCCGCTGATGCAGCGCTGGTTCGCTGCCGATTCCCGCGCCGGGCAGCCCTGGGCGCTCTACGCCGCGTCGAATCTCGGCAGCTTCGCCGGACTGGTCGCCTATCCGCTCGTGGCCGAACCCTTGCTGGCGCTGCACGGCCAGAGCCTCGTCTGGGCCGTGGGATATGGCCTGCTGATCCTCCTGGTCGCTGCCTGCGCATGGTCCCGCCGCAAGACTGTCGACGCCGCAAGACCGAGCGCACCGCTGCTGCGCGCAAGCGAGGTGACGTCATGGCGTCGCAAGCTGCACTGGCTTGCCCTGGCGGCGATCCCCTCGGGACTGATGCTCTCGACGACGACCCACCTGACGACCGACATCTTCGCGTCACCGCTGCTTTGGGTAATTCCGCTAGGGCTCTACCTGCTCAGTTTCGTCGTCGCCTTTGCCGATCGCCGCGTTCTTGCTGGGGTGCTGACATTCGTCGCGCCTGTCGTCCTGCTTTTCACTGGAAGCTATGCGATGCTGGCCGATGGGTCGGGGGCGCTGCTGCTGGCAGGCGGGAGCTGCGTGCTGCTCTTCGTGGTTTCGGTCGCGCTGCACGCCCGGCTCTATGACTTGCGACCCGATGCAGGGCACCTGACCGGCTTCTACCTGATCATGTCGGCCGGCGGGGCCTTGGGCGGCCTGTTCACGGCTCTTGTCGCGCCGCTCGTATTCGACTGGTCCTGGGAACATCCCCTGCTGATTCTCGGTGCGGCCCTGCTTGTCCCGCTCGATGAAATCCTGCGCTGGCGCCGCATGGAAGGCCTCGACCAGAGGCTGGCCCGGATCGCGCTCGTGCTTCTCCTGCTGCTGGCGCTGTTCCTTTCGGTCCAGCTCTTCGATCTCTTCACCGAACCCGGCACGAAGATGACCGCAATGCTGCTGACGGTCTTCCTCACCGGGACCGGCGTGATGGTCATGGGTTGGCGCTGGGCTTTCGTGGCAGTGTTGCTGCTGGCGATGCTCGGGCAGGGCGGCCTGCTCACGATCATGTCGAGCTACGAGGGCCAGCGCACCCGCAGTTACTTCGGCATCTATACCGTGCGCGACTATCGTTCCTCTGGCCTTCGCATACTCAGCCACGGCACGACGCTGCATGGCCAGCAGTCGCTCGATCCTGACAAGCGGCGCATGCCCCTGACCTATTACGGGCCAAGGTCCGGCGTCGGCCTGGCGCTGGCATCGGCGGATCGGCTGGAGGGAGACTCGGCGCGAATCGGGGTCGTCGGCCTCGGCACCGGGTCGCTGGCCTGTTACGCCAGACCGGGTCAGGACTGGACCTTCTTCGAGATCGATCCCGTCATCCTGCACTATTCGACCTCGGGCAAGTTCACCTACCTGCGTGACTGCGCGCCGCGGGCGCGGGTGATCCTGGGCGATGCCCGGCTGGAGCTGGAAGCGGTGCCGCCGCGCCGGTTCGACATGCTGGTGATCGATGCCTTTTCGTCCGATGCCATCCCGCTTCACCTGCTTACCCAAGAGGCCCTGCAGGTGTACTTGCGCGCGTTGAGCGAGCGCGGGGTCCTGCTCATGCATATCTCGAACCGCTACGTGGAACTGGAGCCGGTCATCGCGGCCCTGGCCCGCAGCGAAGGGCTGACCGCGCGTGTGCGCCAGGACTGGCCGGAGAACCTCGACCTCTATACGCCGTCGCACTGGATCGCCCTTTCGCGCGACAGCTCTTCAATCAACGAGCTTGCGAAGATGCATCCCGATAGCCCATGGAGTCGGCTTCAAGCACCGGCACAGAGGCCCTGGACGGACGACCATGCCTCTATCCTGCCGTTCATCCGCTGGTCCAGGCTGATAGGATACCCATGATCGAGAACCGCAACGACATCACCGTCGCCGCCATCCACGGCAAGGCTCCGAAGATCCACTCCAGCGCCTTCATCGCGCCGGGCTGCCGGATCGTCGGCGATGTCGAAATCGGCCCCGACGTGAGCATCTGGTACAATTGCGTGATCCGCGCGGACGTGAACCGCATCGTCATCGGCGCGCGCACCAATATCCAGGATGGTACCGTCGTTCATTGCGACAGCCCCAAGGCGGGGCGACCCGAAGGCTATCCGACGCTGATCGGAGAGGACGTTCTGATCGGCCACATGGCGATGGTTCATGGCTGCACGCTGGAAGACAGCGCCTTCGTCGGGCTTGGCGCGATCGTGATGGACGGCAGCCATATCGAAACCGACGGCATGCTTGCCGCCGGGGCGCAGTTGACCGGCAAGCGCATCGGCGCCCGCCAGCTTTGGATAGGGCGTCCGGCCAAGTTCATGCGCGATCTGTCCGATGAGGCGATTGCCGCCAATCGCGAAGGTGTCGCTCGTTATGTCATCAACGGCCGAAACCATGCCGAGGCACTTGGCGTCGCAGGCTGATGGCAAGGCCCAGGCCAGCACTTCCCGATGCGCAGGCGCTCAGGGCGCTGGTCGATGCGGAAAGTCGGCTCGCAGTCCGCGTGACTCCGGGCGCAAAGGTCGAAGGGCTGGAGATCGCGGCGGGCAGGCTGCTCGCCAAGGTCCGGGCGAAGCCGCAGGACGGCAAGGCCAACGATGCCGTGCGCGACCTGCTTGCGGGCGCCCTTGGCCTGGCCCCGTCGCGGCTGGAGTTGTTGCGCGGCGCAACTTCTCGCGAGAAGCAGTTCAGGATCCGTGATTGACCCGGGCGATGCGCCAGCCCGCAAGTGAAAGCAGTGCCGCGGCGAGGACGGCGAGGGGCAGGCATGCCGCGCCGACTCTCAGGAACATCGTCGCGCCAAGTGCCGCGCCGCCGGCCAGGGCCAGCCACAGGGCGAAGAAACCGGCAATGCCGTTCGCTCCACGTCCGGTTAGCATGCCGCCCAGGCCCTGACCGATGCGGACCAGCGCCCCGGTGAGATAAGTCAGCGCCACGGGCGTCTCGTTGCGCTGCATCGTGTTGTTAAGCGCGCCCATGGCGAAGACGAGCATGGCCATCATCGCTTCAAGGTATTGCGACAAGGCCAGGAGCGCCGCCAATGCGAGGAGCGCGGTAACGAACGAGAGGACGGCGGGCTTTCGCCAGCGGCCCGCCTTGTGTGCGACGACATTGCCCATCGCCACGCCCAGCACGAAACCGAGGATCAGCAGCGCCGGGACCATGGCCTTGCGCGGCCCTTCGGCGATCAGATCGGTGGCCATTCGCGTCGAGTTGCCCGACATGAACGATACGAAATAGCGATCTGCGGAAAGGAACCCAACGGCGTCCACATAACCCGCCAGCGCGGCAAGCGCAGTCGCAAGGGCCTGTCGCGGTGGATCGAGTGCATTCACCGGTGCAGCCTATCGCGCGCCTGTCCGTCTGGCGAGAGAGATCTGAAAAGAAGCGATTTGCGTGAGCGTCGATCTGCAGGCGCAGATCAGCGGCCCATGCCGCGCGCGAGATTGCCGAGAACCTCGCCCATTGCCTTGGCCATGTCCGCGGGTTCGGGCGCGACATCGGAGACGGCCCGCGTCATGGCGTCGGCCCATTGATCGGCGACGGCCCTGTTGATGGCGAAAGGCTTGTGCACACTCATCATGCATCGACCCGGAACGGCCTCGAACCAGTCGCGCGGACCGCCGGCCCATCCGGCGAGGAAACGGGGCAGGGCTTCGCGCATCGGGCCAAGGTCCTCGGCATGCATCGCGCGCAGTTCAGCGTATTGCGGGTCTTCATCCATCAGGTCGTAGAAGCGGTTGCAGATCGCCTCGAACACGGGGGCGCCGCCAAGGCGATAGTAGGGGGTATCGGGGTTCCGGGTTTCTTCGATGACGGGGGCTTGGCTCGGCACTGATATCTTCTCCGCACGTGGGGGCTTTTCTCGCCGGATAGCCCATGCGTTTCACGTGGAACTTGATCGCGGTCAAACAGCGGCGAATTGTCGGAATGCGGCCTGGAAGCCGGGCGAAATGAGGGGCCGAACGAAAAAGGGGCGGGGACCTCCCGGTGCCCGCCCCTTCGCGTCGATCATGCCGTGCGGCCTCAGTCGTCGGTGTTCTCTTCCGGCTGGGGCCCGGTCTTGCGGACCGGCTTCTTGGCAGGTGCCTTTTTCTTCCTGGACTTCGTTTCCTTCGGCGGTGCAGGCGTCAGCTCGAAGTTGAGCGCATCTTCCTTCACCGAGACGTGGACCTCGCCGCCATGGGCGAGCTTGCCGAAGAGCAGCTCCTCCGCCAACGGCTGCTTGACGCGCTCCTGGATGACCCGTGCCATCGGGCGGGCACCGTAGAGGCGGTCGTAGCCACGGTGGCCGAGCCATTCGCGCGCATCGGAGTCGAACTGGATGTGGACGTTCTGGTCGGCCAGCTGCAGTTCGAGCTGGAGGATGAACTTGTCCACGACCCGGCTGATCGTCTCCTTGGCGAGATAGGCAAAGGGCACGATGGCATCGAGACGGTTGCGGAACTCGGGGCTGAACATCTGCTTCACGGCTTCCTCGCCGGCGTCGGCCTTGGAGGTGTCGCCGAAGCCGATGCCTTGCTTCGCCATGTCCGAAGCGCCTGCATTGGTCGTCATGATCAGGACGACGTTGCGGAAGTCGACGGTCTTGCCGTGGTGGTCGGTCAGCTTGCCGTTGTCCATCACCTGCAGGAGGATGTTGAACAGGTCGGGGTGGGCCTTCTCGATTTCGTCGAGCAGCAGGACGCAGTGCGGCTGCTGGTCGATGGCATCGGTGAGCAGACCGCCCTGGTCGAACCCGACGTAGCCCGGAGGCGCGCCGATCAGGCGACTGACCGAATGACGCTCCATGTACTCGGACATGTCGAAGCGCTGCATCGGAATGCCCATGATCGTGGCAAGCTGCTTGGCGACTTCGGTCTTGCCCACGCCGGTCGGGCCGGAGAACAGGAACGAGCCGATCGGCTTGTCCGGATCGCGCAGGCCGGCGCGGCTCAGCTTCATGGCGGTCGACAGGACTTCGATCGCCTTGTCCTGGCCGAACACCACGCGCTTCAGGTCGCGCTCGAGATTCTCGAGCGCCTTCTTGTCGTCCGAAGAGACCGACTTGGGCGGGATGCGGGCCATCGTTGCGATGACCTGTTCGATCTCGCGGGCGGTGATCGTCTTCTTGCGGCGGCTGGGCGGCACGAGCATCTGCATCGCGCCGACTTCGTCGATCACGTCGATCGCCTTGTCGGGCAGCTTGCGGTCATTGATGTAGCGGGCCGAAAGCTCCACCGCGGTCTTGATCGCGTCGGGCGTGTAGCGCACGCCGTGGTGATCCTCGAACGCCGTGCGAAGGCCCTTGAGGATCTTGACGGTGTCCTCGACCGTGGGCTCGTTCACATCGATCTTCTGGAACCGGCGCAGCAGGGCGCGGTCCTTTTCGAAGTGGTTGCGGAACTCCTTGTAGGTGGTCGAACCGATGCAGCGGATCGTACCGCCCGAAAGCGCCGGCTTGAGCAGATTGGAGGCGTCCATCGCGCCGCCGCTGGTAGCGCCGGCGCCGATCACCGTGTGGATCTCGTCGATGAACAGGATCGCGTGCGGCATCTTTTCGAGCTCGGCGACCACCTGCTTGAGGCGTTCCTCGAAGTCGCCGCGATAGCGCGTGCCGGCGAGCAGCGAGCCCATGTCGAGCGAGTAGATCACAGCTTCGGAAAGGACTTCAGGCACTTCGCCTTCGACGATCTTGCGCGCCAGGCCTTCCGCGATAGCGGTCTTGCCGACGCCGGGATCGCCCACGTAGAGCGGGTTGTTCTTGGAACGACGGCACAGGATCTGGATCGTGCGATCCACTTCCGGGCCACGCCCGATCAGCGGGTCGACCTTGCCCGCCAGCGCCTTCTCGTTGAGGTTGACGCAGAATTGGTCGAGCGCCGAGTCCTTCTTGTTGGCGGCCTTGGTCTCGGCCTTTTCTTCCGGGGTCGGCGTCTGTTCCTCCGATCCCTTGGGGCTGCGGTCCTCGATCCGCTTGCCGCCCTTGCCGATGCCGTGGCTGATGTAGCTGACTGCGTCGAGACGGCTCATGTCCTGCTGCTGCAGGAAATAGACCGCGTAGGAATCGCGTTCGGAAAACAGGGCGACGAGGACGTTGGCACCCGTCACGGTATCCTTGCCCGAAGACTGTACGTGCAGGATCGCGCGCTGGATCACCCGCTGGAATCCGGCGGTCGGGGCCGGGTCGCCCTTTTCCTCGGTTTTCAGCGACTGGTATTCCTGGTCGAGGTACTGCCGCACGACATCGCCCAGATCGCCGAGATCCACGCCACAAGCCTGCATGACCTGGGCCGCGTCCGGATCGTCGATCAGCGCGAGCAGCAAGTGCTCGAGAGTCGCATATTCGTGGCTCCGCTCGGACGCGTGTGACAGCGCGGAGTGCAGGGTCTTTTCTAGGCTTTGCGCGAAACTGGGCATCTAGGACACTTTCATTGCGAAGTGGGACTCTCCTTGCAGGGGAGTTTTTGGACGAAAACTGGTTTCAGGTTCCATATAGGAACACTCAGGGTGCTTGCGAGGTTCACGTTGGGAACCTGCCGCCATCACGATGTCCTCGGCCTGAACAGGGACTCGGCCGCCTGCATGTGCGCCGAGGCTTTCTGGCGGTGCGCCTTTATGCGATCGATCTCTTCGTGGAGAAGCGCGACACGTGCATCGAGTTCGTCCAGCGAATAGCGATCCAGGCTTTCGCTGGCGAGGAGGCTGGCAGCGCCGAGGTTGTCCCCGGACGACCGCCGCCGCGGTCGATCATCATCGTCCATTGCACTGCAGCATCGGACGGGAATTTCTCCATGTCAATGCATCAAAGTGGTTTCCTTGTGGCCAGTGACTGTGCCAACTAGAAAGCCATGTCAGTTAAACTGCCCAAGATCATGACCGCCGTGGGATTTCTCGAACCGGGAGGTCCCGAGGTGCTGCAGCCGCAGGAGCTTCCCGTGCCTGTTCCGGGCCCGGGAGAAGTCCTCGTCCAGGTTGCCTTCGCAGGCGTGAACCGACCCGATGTCGTGCAGCGGCAGGGCCATTATCCGCCGCCGCCGGGCGCCTCGCCGATTCCGGGCCTGGAGGTTTCCGGCACGGTCGTTGCGGTCGGGGAAGGGGTCGTGCAAATCGGGGAGGGGGACCGGGTCTGCGCGCTCGTTTCCGGTGGCGGCTATGCCGAATTCTGCATCGCCCGCGCCGGGCACTGCCTGCCTGTACCTGCCAGCCTTTCGCTCGACCAGGCCGCGGCCTTGCCCGAGACCCTGTTCACCGTCTGGCACAACGTGTTCGAACGCGGCTATGCCTGCGAGGGTGAAACCCTGCTCGTTCACGGCGGCACCAGCGGCATCGGGACGATGGCGACGATGCTCGGCAAGCTCTTCGGCCTGACTGTCATCGTTACCTGCGGGTCGGCGGAGAAATGCGCCCAGGCGCTCAAGATCGGCGCCGATCACGCCATCGATTACAAGGCTTTCGATTTCGTCGCCGAAGTCGCGCGGATCACTGACGGCAAGGGCGTAAACCTCGTGCTCGACATGGTCGCCGGCGATTACGTCGCCCGCAATCTCAAGTGTCTTGCCCCGGACGGGCGGCACGTGACGATCGCGGTTCAGGGCGGTGCCCGGGCCGAGATCAACATGGCCTTCGTGATGAGCAAGCGCTATACCCTGACGGGCTCGACGCTGCGGCCGAGGTCCGACACGTTCAAGGAACTGCTGGCGCAGGAACTGCTCACGAATGTCTGGCCCATGGTGGCCGACGGTTCCTTGCGCCCGATCATGGACAAGCAGTTCCCGCTGGCTGAAGCAGCCAGAGCGCATGCCTACATGGAATCCGGAGATCATGTCGGGAAGATCGTTCTCGCGGGCTGACGTCATGACGTCATTGGCGGGAAAAGCCGCTTTCGACTGCAGGAGGAGGGATTGCGAGAGAACCTGATCCTCCACGAGGATCCCCGCAGCGGCAATTGCTACAAGATCCGTCTGACGGCGGCCCTGCTGGGGCTGCCGCTCGAGCGGCGCGGTTACGACATCATGAAGGGCGAAACGCGCACGCCGGAATTCGTGGCGAACGTGAATGCCAATGGCCGGATCCCGGTTCTCCAGATCGGCGACAGGTTCCTGCCGGAAAGCAATGCCGCCTGCTGGTATCTGGCCGAGGGATCGCGCCTCGTTCCCGCCGACCGGTTCGAGCGGGCCGACATGCTGCGCTGGATGTTCTTCGAGCAGTACAATCACGAACCGAATATCGCGACCCTGCGATTCTGGCTCTGCTATGTCGGCGAGGCCAATCTCACGCCGATGCAGCGCGACCAGATCATGGCGAAGCGGGCGGGGGGCGAGGCAGCTCTTTCAGTCATGGAACAGCACCTTGCCGTGCACCAGTGGTTCGTCGGCAGCAGCGCGAGTCTCGCCGATGTCTCGCTCTATGCCTATACCCACGTCTGCGAGGCGGGGGGCTTTCGCCTGCACGATTATCCGGCGATCTGCCGCTGGCTTGACCGCGTCTCCGCGCTTCCCGGTTACGTGCCGATGGATTAACTTGCGGCAATGACGGCCCGGCCGGAGAGCGCGCCTTGCCAGCCTTGCCGATGCGGTCTGAGCCGAGAATGCGCGATTCTCGGGCATCGTGCTTGCCGAATCCGGAAGTTTCACCTAAATCGGGTCGGGAACGGCCGCTCCGCGAAGGGGCGGCCCTTATTATTTGCGCTACTTGCCAAAGTTCGTCGGAGATCCAGAACAATGAGCCAGCCGACACCGCTCATGCCGCATGCGACCGCCTCCTGGCTGGTCGACAATACTGCCCTGACTTTCGAGCAGATCGCCGAATTCTGCGGCCTGCACATGCTCGAAGTGCAGGCGATGGCCGATGACCTGGCCTCCAGCAAGTACACTGGCCGCGATCCTGTGCGCGCCGGCGAGCTGACCATGGACGAGATCGAAAAGGGCCAGCAGGACCCTGAGTACAAGCTCAAGATGCACAAGGTGCCCGTCACCGTCAGTCGCACCAAGGGCCCGCGTTACACCCCGGTCTCGAAGCGCCAGGACAAGCCGGACGGCATCGCCTGGATCCTGCGCAACCACCCGGAGGTGTCGGACGCGCAGATCGGCAAGCTGATCGGAACGACTCGCAACACCATCGCCGCGATCCGCGACCGTTCGCACTGGAACATTGCTAACATCACGCCGAAGGATCCGGTTACGCTGGGCCTGTGCTCGCAGCGCGAGCTGGATGCGATCGTTGCCAAGGCCGCCAAGAAGGCCGGCATCGAGGAAGAGGTCGCCGGCGACGAGCGTCTGGTCGACGATCGCGAGGCGCTGATCGAGGAACTGCGCGCCGAGCGCGAGGCCGCCACCAAGGCCGCCAGCGAGGCCGCGCAGGAAGCCGAAGCCGCCGCTTGGCTCGAAGCCAAGCGCGCTGCCGAGGCAGAGAACGGCGAGTAAGCCGACTCTACCTCCAGAACGGACGAGAATTCCAACAGCGGGGATGACCGAAAGGCCGTTCCCGCTGTAATCGTTTGCATGAGCTGCACTGCCCTTGCCGTGGGACCAGTGACGCTTCACACTGCAATTATGGATGAGAGGATCGGTCCCAGGGCCTGGCGGGAAAGCTATGCGCACCCTTGCGACTGGCAGCAGGATTTCGCCCCGCTTGCCATGCCGCAGATGTTCGCGGGCAGTGTGGCGGCTTACGGTGAGCGGGTTCTCGCCGACTTTCTCGGGCGCACGTTCACGTATCGGCAAATCGATGCAGAGGCGCGTCGCTTCGCCTGCGGCTTGCAATCGCTGGGGCTGGGCAAGGGCGACCGGATCGGGCTCTTCCTGCCCAACGTGCCCTGTTACCTGTCGGCCTACTTCGGCGCCTTCATGGCTGGCGTTACCGTCGTCAACTTCTCACCACTCTACACGGCTACGGAACTGGAAGCGCAAGTTGCCGATTCCGGGGCGCGCCTGCTGGTGACGCTCGACGTTCCCGCTCTCCTGCCGACGGCTTGCAAGGTGCACCGCGAATCGGCGCTTGAATGGCTGGTGGTCGCGCGTCTCTCCAGCATGCTGCCGTTCTGGAAAAGCCTTGGCCTGCGCCTGCTTCGCCGCAAGGATATCGCCGCTATCCCGCGCGAAGAAGGCGTGTTCGAATTTACCGACGTGCTGCATGAAGGTGACCTTGCGCCGGTCGATATCGAGCCGATGACCGACCTTGCGATGCTCCAGTATACCGGCGGCACGACCGGAACACCCAAGGGCGCGATGCTCACCCACCAGAATCTCACGGTGAACGCGCGGCAGATCGAAGAGATCGATCCCCACGCCCATGCGCGCGACGTGATCGTCGGCGTTCTGCCCTTCTTCCATGTCTTTGCCAATGCGACGGTGCTGAACCGCACGGTCTATGATGGCGGCACCATCGCCATGCTGCCGCGCTTCGATGCCGGGCAATGCCTGGCCACGCTGCAGCGGGTGAAAGCGACGGCGATGCCTGGCGTGCCGACGATGTACCAGGCCCTGCTCGATCATCCCGACATGGCCCGGACCGATTTCTCAAGCCTGTTCACCTGCATTTCCGGTGGGGCGCCGCTGCCGGGCCCGGTCAAGGCGCGCTTTGAGCAGGCGAGTGGCGCGACCTTGGTTGAAGGCTACGGGCTGACCGAGGCCGCCGGGGTTGTCGCCACCAATCCTTTCGACGGGCCGGAACGACCGGGAACCATCGGCCATCCCATGCCCGGCACGGACCTGCGCCTGCTAGACAAGGACGATCCCACGCGTGCGGCAGCCTCAGGCGAGCCGGGTGAACTGGCGATCAATGGTCCGCAGGTCATGGCCGGCTACTGGAATCGGCCCGAGGCCGCGTCCGCGGTCTTCGTCGAACTGGAAGGCAAGCGCTGGCTGCGCACCGGTGACATCGCAACGATCGATGAGGACGGCTATGTCCACCTTATCGACCGCAGCAAGGACATGATCGCCGTTGGCGGGTTTAAGGTCTTTCCCAGCCAGGTGGAGGAAATCCTCCTCGCCAATCCCGCCGTGCGCGAAGCGATGGTGCTGGGCGTGCCCGACGAGTATCACGGTGAAGTCCCGCGCGCCTATGTGGTCGCCGAAAGCGGTGAGGCTGCGAGCGCCGAAGACATCGCCGCCTGGCTCAACGAGCGGGTCGGCAAGCATGAGCGCGTCGACAAGGTGGTCCTGCGCGATTCGCTGCCAAAGACGATGGTCGGCAAGCTCGACCGCAAGGCGCTGCGTGCCGAGGTGCTGGGCAAGTAGAAAGAGCAGGCGCTCCTGAGCGAGCGGCCTGCTTCACATCACGGAATTGCGATTATTCGGCCGCTTCGAGCGCGACTTGCGCTTCGTCGGCAGCGCCGAAGGCGGGTGGCATGTGGCCACCGCTCGGGCTCAGGCGTCCGTCTAGGCGGGCACCCTGTTCGATGGTGAGGGCATCGTAGGCCACGTCACCGTCGATCTTCGCGGTCCTGAGGACGACGACCTCGCGTGCGGCGATGGTCCCGCGCACGGTGCCGGCGATGCGGACCGTTTCCGCCTTCACGGCGCCGACGATTTCGCTCGCCTCACCCTGGACCAGGGCATTGCAGGTGATGTCGCCTTCGATCCGGCCGTCGATGTGCAGGTCTGCCGAAGCCTCGATATTACCGACGATATTGGTGTCGGCGCCCAGCATCGAGAACGTCGAACCATTCGACGGACGCAGGCCTGCATTCGACTTGGCCATATTAGCGGGCTTCTTGCTGAACATTGGTGGCAGCCTCGAGGAACGGGCGCGGGTTGACCGGCCGGCCATTGACGCGGACTTCGAAGTGGAGGTGTGAACCGGTCGAGCGACCGGTGCTGCCCATGGCGGCGATGACGGTTCCGGCGTCGACCTTCTGGCCGACCTTGGCCTTGAAGGCCGAAAGGTGGCCGTAGCGGGTCATCAGGCCATTGCCATGGCTGATCTCGATGCAGTTGCCGTAGCCCTGGCGGCGACCGACGAAAGTGATCTTGCCCTTGGCCGCAGCGTAGATCGGCGATCCTTTCGGGCCGGGGAAGTCGAGCCCGGCATGGAAAGCGGCGGCGCCGGTGAACGGGTCGGCACGATAGCCGTAGCTCGAGGAAACGTAGGCGACCCTGGCGGGTTTTACCTGCGGGATCGACGCGAGACCGTTTTCCAGGGCGTCCATCCGGGCGAGGCTGACGCCCAGACGTTTGAAGCGCGGGTCCAGCGAACCGTCCTTGCCGGTGGCAAGGCGCAGCAGCGGACCACCTTCAGCGCGGCGCGAGCCGGCGATGATCGTGCTGGGATTGAGACCGAGCTTGCGAATGGCGTTGGAGGCCGATTCGGAGCGGCGGTCGGCATAGCGGGTCAGGCGTTCGACGAAGGCGAGCTGCTCGGACTCGATCCGGGTCAGTTCCGAAGCCTCGGGCAGGACGGCGCTGACCTTGGAGACGGACTTGGCGGTCTCCGGCGTGCTGTCGGAAACGGTCTCGTCTTCGGCCTTGTCTTCGGGGAGGTCGCCGATGTGCGCTTCGACCATCTGTTCGATGAACTTCTGGCGGCGCGAGAGGTCGGACGTCACTTCATCGAGGCCGTCGCGATACTTGGCGACTCGGCTTTCGGCCGTGGCGACCTTGGCTTCACGGTCGAGCAGTTCGGCCTGTTCGCTCGTCGCGGACCAACGCTCGAACGCCACTGCGCCCATCGAGCCGCACCAGGCCGTCGCCAGCAACACTGCGCCGCCGACGGCACTCAGCTGCATGGCAGAGGAAATGCGGATGAATCGGACCTGTCCGTCTGACCGCATGATGAACTCGCGATCTGGAAATTTGGCCCTGAGGCGTGAAAGCCACGCCCCGGCTGATGTGAAATTCAAAACGACCCCGCTCGCTAAACTGTTGTTTTCCCAGTCCCGGCGCCGGCAGGTAGCAGGGGAGGGGGCAAATTGCGAATCGACTGGCCTTAAAGGGCTGCAGAATCGGGGTGAGTTGAGCGCCCGGTGCGATGACTTGATGGAACCGCCCTTTGACCCAAGCCCCGGGTTTGCGCAGTTCTTGTCAAGAATGGTTGCCCTGTTTCCGTAAGCGGTTAACCATTTATCCGAGTCGCACCGATCTGGTTAGTGATGCGGATCGGTGACAGGCGGCCGCTTCGGTGCTAGTTCGCGCCCATGACCGTAGAGACCACGATAGCCGGTACGACCGATACCGAATCGCCCGAAATGCTCGTTGCGCGCATCGCCCGTGACGGACGCGCCGCCCAGCGCGTCCTTGCCCGGCTCAGCGATGCCAGGAAGGCCGAGGCCCTGCGCGCTGCGGCTGCGGCTCTGCGGGAGGCGGAAGGGCCAATCCTCGAGGCGAACGCTCTCGACATCGCTGCAGGTGAAGCCAAGGGCCTGACCGGTGCCCTGCTCGATCGCCTGCGGCTCGACCCGGCGCGTCTCGAAGGCATTGCCCATGGCCTCGAGCAGGTCGCCGCCTTGCCCGATCCCGTCGGGCAGGTTATCGAACGGACCGAGCGGCCCAACGGCCTGCAACTCAGCCGCGTGCGTATCCCGATCGGCCTGATCGGTATCATCTACGAAAGCCGTCCCAACGTGACCGCCGATGCCGCAGCCCTGTGTCTGCGCTCAGGCAATGCCGTGCTGCTGCGCGGCGGCAGCGAGGCGCTCCATTCCAACCGAGCGATCCAGGCCGCGATGGCCAAGGGGCTGGAGAGTGTCGGCATACCTGCAGCGGCGATCCAACTCGTACCGACGCAGGACCGTGCGGTCGTCGGTGCCATGCTGACCGCGGCCGGCCTGATCGACATGATCGTGCCGCGCGGCGGCAAGAGCCTCGTCGCGCGGGTCCAGGCCGATGCCCGCGTGCCGGTGCTCGCCCACCTCGACGGCATCTGCCACACGTACGTCCATGCTGCTGCCGATCCGGAAATGGCCCGTAGCGTCGCGCTCAACGCCAAGATGCGGCGGACCGGTATCTGCGGGGCGATGGAGACCCTGCTGCTCGATACGCAGTTCCCCGGTTCGCGCGACGTCGTGACGTCATTGCTCGATGCCGGCTGCGAACTGCGCGGCGATGCCCGTGCGCGCGCGCTCGATCCGCGGATCCTGCCTGCGACCGAGGAAGACTGGGATACCGAGTATCTCGACGCGGTGCTCTCGGTTGCCGTCGTCGACGGCCTCGATGCTGCGCTCGATCACATCGCGGCGCATTCCTCGCATCATACCGACGCGATCATCACGGCCGATGAGGACGTGGCCGAGCGGTTCCTTGCCGAAGCCGACAGCGCCATCGTCATGGTCAATGCCTCGAGCCAGTTCGCCGACGGCGGGGAGTTCGGTCTCGGCGCGGAGATCGGCATTGCCACCGGCCGCCTTCATGCGCGCGGCCCGGTCGCGCTCGAAGGGCTGACGACCTACAAGTGGCAGGTGCGCGGGAACGGGCAGGCCCGGCCCTGAGTGAGACGGCCCTGAGAAAGGCAACCCGAATGGGCCGCACGGGGCCGGTCACCGGTCTGCTGGGCGGCAGTTTCAACCCGGCGCATGGCGCTCATCGGCGCATCAGCCTCTTCGCGATGGACGCGTTGGGGCTGGACGAGGTCTGGTGGCTGGTCTCTCCAGGCAATCCGCTCAAGCCGACGGCGGGCATGGCGCCGCTGGCGGCGCGTGTCGCCTCGGCCCGGCGGCAGGCGCGCAGATCGCGAATCCGCGTGACTGCGATCGAGCGGGAACTGGGGACTCGCTATACCGTCGACACGCTCGGGAAGCTGCTTCGGCGCTATCCGAAACGCCGGTTCGTCTGGCTCATGGGCGCGGACAATCTCGCCCAGCTGCACCGCTGGAAGGACTGGCGCAATCTCGCCCGACTCATGCCGATTGCGGTAATTGCGCGTCCGGGGTATGATGGCGCTGCCCTCGCGAGCCCCGCGATGGCCTGGCTGGGGAAGTTCCGGAGACCCCAATCCAGTCTCAGAGGTCCGGAAAGGTGGAGCGCACCTGCGCTGGTGACATTGCGATTCGACCCCGATACGCGGTCGGCAACGGCGATACGCCGGGCCGATCCGGACTGGGCCCGGAAGCCGTCGAACGGACTTTCGCGCAACGGTCGCTATCGGGACGGTGTCACGCACCGCCCGATTACCGGAGATGCAGCGTGATTGGGCCTCGCCCGTCTTTGCTGCGAATCCATCCCCTCGAAAACCTGATTGTCTGCGGCGGGATGTTTGCCATCGCGCCGGGACGGTCATTGAAAGGAGCAGTACCGAACTAGATGCCACAGGCACAGATACAGCCGGCTTCAACCGGCGCAACGCCCCCGGCCATGGTCGACAGCGACGACCCGCAATTGGCCTTGGTCCTGCAGTCCCTGGATGACGACCAGGCGCAGGACCTTGTTACGATCGATCTCGAAGGCAAGTCGAGCATCGCCGACTACATGGTGATCGCTTCCGGCCGGTCGACGAGGCAAGTGGCCGCGATGGCCCAGAAACTCGGCGAACGCCTCAAACAGGGCGGCTTCGGCAATCCCCGCGTCGAGGGCCTGCCGGCAGCCGACTGGGTACTCGTCGACGCAGGCGGCGTGATCGTCCATCTCTTCCGTCCCGAAGTACGCAGCTTCTACAACCTTGAACGGATGTGGGGTTTCGACGGTCCCTCGGGCGCAGCCTGAGGGTCGATTCGGTCCGTTGAAGACGGTTTGAGAGGATAGACCCGGTCCGGAAGACTACCGGCCGGGCTCGCGAAAGGAGCTTGAGACGCGCCTGCGTCCCATGGGGCAGTGCGCGCCAACGCCATGCTTTTGCATATCATCGCTCGCGGCAAGATCGCCCGCTCGCCGGAAGCCGAGCTGCTCGATCGCTATGCCAAGCGGATCACCTGGCCTTTCAAGCACAGCGAATTGCCCGACACCGGCGGCAAGGTTCCGCCCCCGGTGCAGACGCCCGTGCGCGAGGTCCTGCTCGACGAGCGGGGCAAGGCGATGTCGTCCGAAGAATTCGCCGCGCTGCTGGGTCGCTGGCGTGACGAAGGCGTGCGGGAATGCCGTTTCCTGATCGGCGCCGCCGACGGCCACGGCGACGAGGCGAGGGCCCGGGCGGACCACCTGCTGTGCTTCGGCAAGATGACCTGGCCGCATCTCATGGCCCGGGCGATGCTGGCCGAACAGCTCTGGCGTGCGACCGCGATTCTGGCAGGACATCCCTATCACCGCTCCGGATGAGCGGGGTCAGCCGCCGCGCCTGCGTCCCTTTCGGGCGATGAGCAGAAACAGCACCGGAACGATCACCCCCACCGCAAAGCCGATCGCCGCGCCCCAGATCGAACCCGCATTGCCGCCGAGCATGGCCCCCAGAATGGCACCGGCGACGAAGAGCAGGACGGGCAGCAGGCAACCGATGGCGAACATGAACTGGCTTTTGCGACTCAGGCCGAGAATCGGCGGGCGCGATCCGCGAGTCGGGTCACGGCATCAGCGTGAATCGCCGAGGAAGTGACGAGCACGCCGAAGGCGCGCGGGTCGTGCTTGTTGTAATTGAGCGCCTTGCCGAAGGCGTCGGTGACCGTGGCGCCGGCCTCGCGCGCGATCAGGCCTGCGGCGGCGATGTCCCACTCATAGCCCCAGCGCAGCGTGGCGAGCAGATCCGCCTCGTCCGCGGCAACCATGGCCATGCGTAGCGCGATTGAATTGGGCTGGTCGACAAGGGTGAGATCGGTGTCCTCGGCGGCCAGCTTCTTCGCGGGAACCCGCGCCCCCAGGAGAGACTTGCAATCGCTCGCGACGAGTCGCCGGCCATTGCGCCAGCTGCCCTTGCCCGCTTCGGCATGCCAGAACTCCCCGCCTTCGTCGCGGCGGCGGACCGGGGCATAGAGATAGCCGAAAAGCGGGCGGCGCGTGTTCACGAGCGCGACCGAAATGGCCCAGCCGGTCCGCCCGGCGATGAAATCGCGCGTTCCGTCGATCGGATCGACCAGCCACACCAGCTGGTCCTGCAGGCGGTCGGGTGCGTCGGCGGTTTCCTCGGAAAGCCAGCCGGCCGACGGGAGCAGGGCAGACAATTCCCTCTTGAGAAAGGCGTCCACCGCCAGATCCGCTTCGCACACCGGGCTCCCGGGCGTCTTTTCCCAGTGCTTGAGGTCATGCCCGTCACCCGGCCAGCCGGCCAGGGCAAGGCGGCCAGCCTCGCGCACGATGGATTCCAGTTTGCTGCGGTCTATCATCTTTGAACAATCGGTTGCCGGGAATCATGTTTCCCGAGTGTGTTGCGTCCCACCTATGAAATTGCGCAGGGATCGGGACTTTTCAAGCGCGCAGGGATGTGCTTATGCGGCGCGGCAAAATACGGGGCTCCCCGCGCCTTCCCTAGGACACTCCAGCAGAAAGCGATTCTTCATATGAACATTCACGAATATCAGGCGAAGGAACTGCTTGCGAAGTATGGCGTGGGCATTCCCGCCGGCATCGCCGCCCTCACGGTCGAAGAAGCGGTCGCCGCCGCCAAGCAGCTGCCTGGTCCGCTTTATGTCGTGAAGGCCCAGATCCATGCCGGTGGCCGTGGCAAGGGCAAGTTCAAGGAACTCGGCCCCGACGCGAAGGGCGGCGTTCGCCTTGCCAAGTCGATCGAGGAAGTCGAAGCCTTCGCCAAGGAAATGCTCGGCAACACCCTCGTTACCGTGCAGACCGGTGAAGCCGGCAAGCAGGTCAACCGCCTCTACGTGACCGACGGCGTCGACATTGCCAAGGAATACTACTTCTCGATGCTCGTCGACCGCGCCTCGGGCCGTGTCGCGATGATCGCCTCGACCGAGGGCGGCATGGACATCGAGGAAGTCGCGCACTCGACTCCCGAAAAGATCACCACCGTCACCATCGACCCCGCCGAAGGCTTCCAGCCCCACCACGGCCGCGCGGTCGCTTATGCGCTCAAGCTGGACGGTGACCTCAACAAGCAGGCCCAGAAGATCGCCAAGCAGATCTACGAGGCCTTCATGGCGCTTGACTGCGACATGCTCGAGATCAATCCGCTGGTCGAAACCAAGGACGGCCAGCTGCTCGTCCTCGACACCAAGATGAGCTTCGACTCGAACGCTCTCTACCGTCACCCCGACGTCTTCGCCCTGCGCGACGAGACCGAGGAAGACCCGGCCGAGATCGAAGCGAGCAAGTACGACCTCGCCTACATCAAGCTCGACGGCGATATCGGCTGCATGGTCAACGGCGCCGGCCTCGCCATGGCGACGATGGACATCATCAAGCTCAACGGCTCGTTCCCGGCCAACTTCCTCGACGTGGGCGGCGGCGCCACCACCGAGAAGGTGACTGCGGCGTTCAAGATCATTCTCAAGGACCCCAACGTGAAGGGCATCCTCGTGAATATCTTCGGCGGCATCATGAAGTGCGACGTCATCGCGGAAGGCATCGTCGCTGCGGCCAAGGAAGTGAACCTGGGTGTGCCGCTCGTGGTTCGTCTCGAAGGCACCAACGTCCAGCAGGGCAAGGACATCCTGGCCAATTCGGGCCTGCCGATCGTCCCCGCCAACGACCTGGGCGATGCCGCCAAGAAGATCGTCGCGGAAGTCAAGAACGCGGCCTGATCGTTTCAGGCCCATTTTGGCATGACGCACTAGCTGACGGCGGGGGTTCGATAACCTCCGCCGTTTGCGTACGTAGCTTTCCCGGCACCCGATCCGCGACCTCCTGTCTACGTTCTATGGATCTTCAGTTTATTGGAGGGGCTTGACGGGAAGTCCGGGGGGCGCAATAGCGAGCCCGTTATAGTTTAATTGCGCGGTTAAATTTGCCGTCCCGACCTTAGAGAGGACCGAATCGCATGAAAATCATCGTCCCGGTAAAGCGGGTGATCGACTACAACGTGAAGCCGCGGGTGAAGTCCGACGGCACGGGCGTTGACCTTGCCAACGTCAAGATGAGCATGAACCCCTTCGACGAAATCGCCGTCGAGGAAGCCATCCGCCTGAAGGAAGCCGGCAAGGCCGAAGAGATCATCGCGGTCTCGGTCGGCCCGGCCAAGGCACAGGAAACACTGCGCACGGCGCTCGCCATGGGTGCGGACCGCGCGATTCTCGTCGAGACCGACGAAGAAGTCGAACCGCTCGCCGTTGCCAAGATCCTCAAGGCCATCGTTGGCGAAGAGAATCCAGGCCTCGTCATCCTCGGCAAGCAGGCCATCGACGACGATAGCAACCAGACCGGCCAGATGCTCGCGGCGCTGCTGGGCCGCCCGCAGGGCACTTTCGCCAGCAAGGTCGAGATCGACGGCGACAGCGTTGCCGTGACTCGCGAAGTCGACGGCGGTCTGGAGACCGTGAAGCTCGCCATGCCGGCGATCGTCACCACCGACCTGCGCCTCAACGAACCGCGCTATGCTTCGCTGCCCAACATCATGAAGGCGAAGAAGAAGCCGCTCGATAGCAAGTCGCCGGCCGACTACGGCGTCGAGATCGCTCCGCGTCTCAAGACCCTCAAGGTCTCCGAACCGCCGGTGCGCCAGGCGGGCATCAAGGTCGAGGACGTCGATGCCCTCGTCGCCAAGCTCAAGGAAATGGGAGTCGCCTGATCATGAAGACGCTTGTTTGGGTCGAACACGACAACGCGTCGCTCAAGGACGCGACGCTCGCCACTGTTACCGCGGCTGCCAAGCTGGGTGAAGTCCACCTCCTCGTTGCCGGTTCGGGCTGCCGCGCCGTCGCCGAAGCGGCCGCGCAGATCGCTGGCGTGGGCAAAGTCCACCTGGCCGACAATGCGGCCTACGAGCATGGCCTGGCCGAGAACGTCGCGCCGCTGATCGCCGATCTCATGGCCGATCACGACGCCTTCCTCGCCCCGGCAACCACCACCGGCAAGAACGTGGCGCCGCGCGTCGCCGCCTTGCTCGACGTGATGCAGGTTTCGGACATCCTCTCGGTCGAAGGCGAGAAGACCTTCACCCGTCCGATCTATGCCGGCAACGCGATTGCCACGGTCGAAAGCACCGATGCCAAGCTGGTCATCACCGTGCGCGGTACCGCCTTCGAGAAGGCCGCCACCACCGGCGGCTCGGCTGCTATCGAAGATGTCGCCGGACCGGGCGAGGCCGGTCTGTCGAGCTTCGTCGGAGCCGAACTGGCCAAGTCGGAACGTCCGGAACTGACCAGCGCCAAGATCATCGTCTCGGGTGGCCGTGCGCTCAAGGATGCGGCGACTTTCGAGGAATACATCATGCCGCTCGCCGACAAGCTCGGCGCAGGCGTGGGTGCTTCGCGCGCGGCAGTCGATGCCGGCTACGTGCCCAACGACTACCAGGTCGGCCAGACCGGCAAGATCGTGGCGCCGGAAGTCTATATCGCCGTCGGCATCTCGGGCGCGATCCAGCACCTCGCCGGCATGAAGGACTCCAAGACCATCATCGCCATCAACAAGGACGAGGACGCGCCGATCTTCCAGGTCGCCGACATCGGCCTCGTCGCCGACCTGTTCAAGGCCGTGCCGGAGCTGACCGGCAAGCTCTGAAGCTCGAAGTCGCTGAATTCATGACAAGGAACCCCGAGAGCTTGCTTTCGGGGTTTTTTGTATGCCTGCTGCAGAACCCCGGATCAGGCGGGCAGGCGCTCGAAGAGGTTGAGGATCGTCTTGTCGTCTTCCGCCAAGTGCTGCCCGTAGGGTCTGAAGCCGAGGCGGGCGGCAAGGCGTTCGGAAGGGGTGTTGCCTTCCTCGATCATGCAGGCGATCCGGCGCTTGCCGTGGACCCGGTCGAACCAGGGCAGAACCGCAGCCATGACTTCGCCGGCGAGGCCCTCGCCCCAGTGGTCCTGGCGCACGATCCAGCCTGCTTCGGGCACGTCGTCCATGCCCTTGCCGAAGCCGCGCCAGGAATGGAAAATGCCGCAATTGGCAATGAGGTCGGCCTCGCCGCGCTTGCGGACATAGAACGTGCCGTAGCCGTAGAGCGCCCAGCTTCCGGTGTTGCGGCTGAGCCGTTCGAACTGCGAGAAGTGGTCCGCGCGCGCGGGACCCAGGAAACGGGTCATGTCCTTGCCTTCGAGCAGGCGCACCAGCCCGTCCAGATCGCCCGGCCGGGGTTGCCACAAGTCGTAGCGCCCGGTGGTCAGAAGGGGTTTCCTGGCGTTCACAGCCATCGCTCCACGGTGTGGATTGCCATGCCGACGAGCCCGCCGACAAGGGTGCCGTTGATGCGGATGAACTGCAGGTCCCGGCCCACGGCACCTTCTATCCGGTCCGAAACGGTCTTGGCATCCCAGCGCTTCACGGTTTCGGATACGAGTCGCACGATTTCCGAGCCATAGCGCGAGGCTACGCCGACCAGCGTCCTGCGGGCGAACCGATTGACGAGGGCCTGGAGGCGCCGGTCCTCGCCGAGGGCAAGGCCAAGCTGGGAAATCGAATCGCCGAGGCTGCCCGAAAGCGCCTTGTCGGGGTTGCGGACTGCACGCAGGAGCGCCTCGCGGGCGCGTTCCCACATGGCATCGAGCCAGGCCGCCATGGCCGGGTTCTCGATCAACTCTGTCTTGATGCGCTCAACCTTGGTGCGCATTGCCGGATCGTGGCGCAGATCGTCGGCAAGGCGGCCGAGCGCCTCGTCGATCTTGGCGCGCAAGGGGTGGTCCGGCTGCACGATCACTTCGGCCAGCAGGCGATAGGCGCCGTCGAGCACACCGTTGGCAAGGCGTTCGTCCAGCCCGGTCCAGCGCATGATTGCGTTGGCGCGCTGGTGAATCATCTCTCGGATCATCGGCTCGTTTGCCTCGATGGCCTCGCCGATCTTGCGCAGGACCGACGCCAGCACCGGCAGGTGGCGTTTGTCGGCAATGGCATTGGCAAGGATCTGGCCGAGCAGGGGGGCGAGATCGATGCGGGAGAGTTGCTTGCGCAAGCCGGCCTTGACCATGCCGCCCATCTGGTCGGGGTCGAGCGATTCCAGGATGTCGGCGAAGAGGCCCGCGGCGCCGGCCCGTAGGCGCGACTGTTCGTCGCGACGCGGATCGGCGAGGAAGGCCCCGGCACTGGCTGCGAGGTTGAAGCCGTTCAGGCGGCGGGCCACCACTTGCGGCGTCAGGAAGTTGTCGCGCAGGAAGGTCGCCATCGAATCGGCGATACGGTCCTTGTTGACCGGGATGATCGCGGTGTGCGGGATCGGCAGCCCCAGCGGCCGGCGGAACAGTGCAGTGACGGCGAACCAGTCGGCGAGGCCGCCGACCATCGCCGCCTCGGTAAAAGCGATCGCATAGCCCAGCACCGGGTCCCAGGCGGGGTGAAGCACCGCGAGACGCCGCAGCGCGATGAAGGACCCGGCCATCAGCAGCAGCAGCCCCGTCGCGAACAGGCGCATGCGCCTCGCGCGATCCTGCCTCTGTCTGTCCTGTGTCACCACTTCAGTTTTACGCGCCGCGCCCTGCAAGGTTCCCTGTGTCCTTGCCCAGGCTGCCTACTCGGCAGGGACGGCCGCGCCGTCCTTGTCGCCGGGATGACGTGTCTCGTGCGCGTGATGCGGTTCGAAGGTGAGCAGGGACTTGCGCAGGCGCGGGCCGATCCGCTTCTCGAAGCCGTCCGCCAGGCTGAATGCCGCCGGGACGATGATGAGCGTCAGGAACGTCGAAAGCAGCAGGCCGCCGATCACGGTGATACCCATGGGTGCGCGCCAGGCACCGTCGCCTGAAAGGGAGGCTGCGGTCGGCACCATGCCCGCGGTCATGGCTACGGTGGTCATGATGATCGGCTGCGCACGCTTGTGCCCTGCGTCCATGATCGCGTGGAGCTTGTCGACGCCGCTCGCCATTTCCTCGATCGCAAAGTCGATCAGCAGGATCGAGTTCTTGGCGACGATGCCCAGCAGCATGAGAATGCCGATATAGACCGGCATCGACACCGGCTGGCCGACGATGGTGAGGGCGATCATGCCGCCCAGCGGGGCAAGCAGCAGCGAGGCCATGTTCACCAGCGGAGAGACGAAGCGCTTGTAGAGCAGCACCAGCACCGCGAAGACCAGGAAGATGCCGCTGATGACGGCGATGACGAAATCGCTGATCATCTCCGCCTGCCACTTGTCCTCGCCCACCGGGGCATTGGAGACGCCTGCCGGAAGGTGCTGCATGATCGGCAGTTTCTGGATCTGCTCCATCAGCGGCCCCTTGACCTGGCCTTCGCCGAGATCGGCGCCGACGAAGACGCGGCGGGACTGGTTGTAGCGCTGGATCTGGGTCGGACCGGCGCCGAAGCGGATCTCGGCGACGCGCTTGAGCGGTACCGAGCCGCCGGTCGCGGTGGGCACCGGCAGGTTCTCGATCGTCGTGAGATCGCGGCGCGAGGAGCGCGGCAGGATCACCCGGATCGGGATCTGGCGGTCGCTGAGCGAAAACTTGGCGGCGTTCTGGTCGATTTCGCCCAGGGTAGCGATGCGGATCGTCTGGCTCAGGGCCGTCGTCGTCACCCCTAGCTGGGCGGCAAGGTCCAGCCTGGGCACGATGACCAGCTCCGGGCGCTTGAGGTCGGCGGCAATGCGCGGGGCGACCACACCCTTGACGCTGCGCATCTGCTCGACGAGCTTCTGCGCAGTGGCATTGAGCAGGTCTGAATCGTTACCCGAGAGCATGACCGAGATGTCACGACCGGTACCGAAGCCGCCGGCCTGGCTGGCGAAGGTCACGCGGGCATCGGCGATCTTCTGGAGCTGGGGCGCCAGACGCTGTTCGAACTGCTTGCTGGTCGTGTCGCGTTCCTTGGCCGGCTTCAGCGAGACGTAGAGCGTCGCGGCCGCTTCGCGTGAGGTTTCGAGGACGCGTTCGACCTCGGGCTGCTTTTCGATGAGGCGGGTGACCTGGTCCGAGAGGGCCGAGGTCTGCTCGATGGTCGTGCCGGGGACCATCTCGATATTGATCTGGCTGGTATTGTTGTTCTCGTTGGGCTGGAACTGCTGCTGCGAGCCCACGAGCAGGGCGGCCGTGACGACAAGCGCGTAGAGCCCGGCGCAAAAAGCATAGAAGCGGTGGTCGCGCGAGCGGGCGGACAGACGCGCGGAAAGTGTCTGATACCAACGGCCGAAATGGCCGAAGCCCGCGGCGGTGCCAGAGGCAATCCTGCCCAGAACAAAGGCGACCATCGGCACGGCCAGCGGTGCGATCAGGGCGGCGATGATCACGGCGCCGTTCTTGAGCCCGGCCGACGTGAACACCAGGTGCAGAAGGTAGTAGACCGCAGTGGCTGCACCAGCGCCCAAGGCAATGATCAGGACAATGGCGAGCGCACCGACCGGGTAGTACCACATCTGCGCGGGGACTTCGGCGATCTGCGCGCGCCGGCGCTTCGCCTCGGTGGTGTCCAGAGTCCAGGCCAGCACCTTCATGTACAGGTCCATCGCGCGGCCTTCGCCGTGTTCCGCGTGGCCGTGGGCCTTGAGGAAGTAGGCGGCCACCATCGGCGTGATGAGGCGGGCGACGGCAAGGCTCATCAGCACCGCGACGACGACGGTCAGGCCGAATGCCTTGAAGAACTGGCCGGGAATGCCGGGCATGAGGCCGACGGGGAGGAATACCGCGACGATCGAGAATGTGGTGGCGACGACGGCGAGTCCGATCTCGTCGGCAGCGTCGATCGAGGCCTGGTAGGCCGACTTGCCCATGCGCATGTGGCGCACGATGTTCTCGATCTCCACAATCGCGTCGTCGACCAGAACGCCTGCGACGAGGCTGAGCGCCAGCAGGGACAGGAAGTTGAGCGTGAAGCCCATCATGTCCATGAACCAGAAGGTCGGGATGGCCGAGAGCGGGATCGCGATGGCGGAAATGAAGGTTGCCCGCCAGTCGCGCAGGAACAGGTAGACGATGACGATGGCCAGCACTGCGCCTTCGACCAGCGCTTCCATCGAGCTGGTGTACTGTTCCTTGGTGTAGTCCACCTGCGAGAACAGCTGCGTGACGTGGACGCGCGGGTTGTCCTGCTTGATTTTCTCAAGCGCCTCTATCGCCGCGTCGTAGACGGTCACGTCAGAGGCGCCGAGTGCGCGTTCGAAGCCGAAGGTCACTACCTCGCGGCCATGCAGCTTGGCGATGCGGGTCTGCTCGGAATAGCCGTCATAGACCTTGGCGACGTCCGACAGCTTGATCGAACGGCCGCCACCCAGGTTTATGCGGGTCTGCGAGAGGTCGAACGCGTTGTCGGCATTGCCGAGCACGCGGACCGACTGGCGCGAACCGGCGATTTCGGCCTGGCCGCCGGCCGCATCGGTGTTGACCTGGCGCAGGGCATTGTTGACGTCGCGCGCGGTCACGCCCAGCGCGGCCATCTTGTCGGGATCGACGACCACGCGGATCTCGCGGTCCACGCCGCCCTGGCGCGACACCGCGGCGAGACCTTCGATCGAGAGCAGCTTCTTGGCGATGGTGTCGTCGATGAACCAGCTGAGCTGCTCCATCGTCATGTCGTCGGCGCTGACCGCGAAGAGCGCGAGGCTACCGCCGCCGCCGGCCTCGACCTTGGCGACCTGCGGTTCGAGGATGCCATCGGGCAGGTCGCTGCGGATCTGGTCGACCGCATTCTTGACCTGGTTGGTGGCGACGTCCGGATCGGTGCCGATCGAGAACATCACGAAAGTGGAGGAACTGCCCTCGGACGCCGTCGACTGGATTTCCTCGACGCCCGGGACCGAGCGCGTCGCTGCCTCGATTTTCTGGGTGATCTGCGTTTCGATTTCGCTCGGCGCGGCACCTGGCTGGGTGACCAGCACGTGAACGCCCGGGAACTCGATGTCCGGCATGTTGTTCACGTCCATCCGCGAGAACGAAACCATGCCGGCGATCATCACGCCGACGAAGAAGACGATGGGGACGATCGGATTGCGGATCGACCATGCCGAGATGTTGCGCAGGCTCATGCGTCCGGTTCAGTTCTTCTCGGTGACAAGCTTGGTCTGGACCTTGTCGCCGTTGTTGAGGAACCCGCCGGCGCGCAGCACGACTTTCTCCGTGCCGTTGAGCCCGGACTTGATGGCGATGCCGTCGGCAGTGACCAGGCCGGTCTTCACGTCGCGGTGCTGGACCCTGTCGTCCTTGCCCACGACATAGACGAAGGCGCCCTTTTCGTCGTTCTGGATCGCCGATTCCGGCAGCATCGGGGCGACGACGGCGCCGGTCTCGATGGTTGCCGAGGCGAAGCCGCCCGGACGCAGTTCCTTGGCGTAGGACAGCGCGATGCGCGCGGTGCCCTGGCGGTTGTCGGGATCGATGACGGGCGAGATCTGCCATACCTGGCCGGTGAATGTCTTGTTCGAGCCCACCGGGATGACTTGCGCGGTCACGCCCACGCTCAGCTTGGCGAGATCGTCTTCGCTCAGATCGGCGAGCAGCTCCATCTCGCCGGCCTTGGCCAGTCGAAACAGGACGCCGGTGCCGCCGCCGACCACCTGGCCGGGCTCGGCATTGCGTTCGAGCACGAGGCCCGCGGCGGGGGCGACGATGTTGAGGCGCGCGGCCTGGGCCTTGAGCTGGCCGAGCGTGGCCTGCGCCACGCGAACGCGCGCATTGGCCGCATTGCGTTCGGCAGTCAGCCGGTCGACGTCGGCCTTGGAGATGAAGCCGCGGTCGACGAGCTTGAGCGCGCGTTCGAGGTTCGACTGCGCAAGCTGGGCATCGGCGCGGGCGACATCGACCTGTGCGGTCTGGCTGGCGATCTGCTGGCTTTGCACCGAACGGTCGACGATGGCGAGGACCTGTCCCCGTTCGACCCAATCGCCCGGCTCGACGAGGACCTGACGGATCTCGCCGCCTTCGCCGACCGAGCCGACCGGCATCTCGCGGCGTGCGGCGAGGGTGCCGGTAGCGCTGATTTCGCCCTGCACTGTGGTCTTGCCCGGCACGACGACAGTGACGACGGGCGTCTGTATGTCGGACTCGTCGGTGAGGTCGGAGCCGCCGCGCAAGTGGGTGAGGGCCCAGATGCCGACCATCAGGACGAGCGCAATGGCGGCCGCCACCCAGATGCGGCGGCGCATGATCCGGTCCTGGTCGTCGTCGCCAGACAACAATTCACTTGCGGCGAGGGCGTCTTCTTCCGGTATCGATTCAATCTTGGTGTCGTAATTCATCGGTTCACCGCAATAACCCCTCTCCGAACACTCCTGTCCGGTGCGGAGCGATTTGCCGCTATAGAGCCGGGATACGACGATCCGGGCCGCACCTGCGGCAGAATTTCATGGGTGCCGACATATACGTGCGCTGACCGGCTGGCAACTTTCACCCGCTTCACGACATATATCGCTCGACGGGCGTCGAGCGGCTAATGCCTTGCGCTCGAACCGTAAATTTGACTTGCTGGAATCAGAAACGGCGGCAAACCGTTTGTTTACCGCCGTTTCCGAATGATTTCAGCGAACCTGAAGAGAAACTGTCAATACTTCTGCTGACGCTCGTAGAGATCGCGGTAGTGTTGAATTCTCGTCACACGCAGGCCCTGCATGCCTGAGCGATCGACCGCCCTTTGCCAGGATGCGAATTCCTCCAGCGTAAGCTGGTACCGTTCGCAGACCTCGTCGATCGTCAGCAGGCCGCCATTGACGGCAGCGACGACTTCGGCCTTGCGGCGCACGACCCAGCGGGTCGTGTTGGGGGGCGGCAGCGACTCAATCGTCAGCGGCTCACCAAGCGGCCCGATCACCTGGGCTGGGCGAATCTTCTGGTTCTCGATCATCGTTACCCTCGTTCGCCGGCATTGTTGTCGCCGGCAACTCGTGCGACCTTGGCCCCGTCAGGCTTGCCATTGGTTGAAACTTCAAGGTTAACAGGGCTTGAGCGTAGCCCGTAAGTATTCAGCAATGATGCCGCCTCGCCTGCGAAGCTGCCGCGCGTCCGCAAGCGGACCGGCGTGCCTTGCCCGGTCAGGATTGTCCGCACTTCATGGGCTGCAAACAGACGCGTCCTCAGGTCATTCCAATCGGGAGCCGACGGGAACCCCGTGAACTCCTCGCTGCTGCGACCCAGCGCATGCCCTGCTTTGCAGGTCTCATGATCAAAGGCGATGTTCATGGAACTGCCATACGCTAGACATGGTGAAGGGAGGGTAAAGAAGCCTCTGCGCAGTTGCGTCCCGTTTCCGGGCCAGCGGTTTCGAAATCGCGCTGAAAGGTAGGAAAACCGCGCATACCCCTGTATGGGGCCACGCATGACTGCGACTCCCGATATTGCCGGACTGCTCGACAGGCTCGATCCGTCCGTACTGTTCCAGCTGCCCGAACCGCTTTGCGAGCGCCGTATCGTCGTGGCGATGTCTGGCGGCGTGGACAGTTCGGTCGTGGCCGCGCTGGCGGCTGCGACGGGCGCGGAGACCATCGGCGTCACCCTGCAGCTTTACGATTACGGCGCGGCGACCGGGCGCAAGGGCGCCTGCTGCGCCGGCGACGATATCCGCGATGCGCGCGCGGTGGCAGACCGGCTGGGCATAGCCCACTATGTCTTCGACCATGAGAGCAGCTTTCGCGAGGAAGTGGTCGAGCGCTTCGCCGACGATTACCTTGCGGGCCGGACCCCGATCCCCTGCATCCGCTGCAACATGGGGCCCAAGTTCACCGACCTGCTGACGATGGCGCGCGAATTGGGCGCCGATTGTCTGGCGACCGGGCACTACGTCCAGCGCGTCCTCGGCCCGGCCGGGTCCGAGCTGCACCGCGCAGTCGATCCGGCACGCGACCAGAGCTATTTTCTTTACGGCACGACCGAGGCACAGCTCGACTTCCTGCGCTTTCCCCTGGGCGGCTTGCCGAAGACGGAGACGCGCCGGCTGGCCGAGGCGGCGGGCCTGCGCGTGGCGGCCAAGCCGGACAGCCAGGACATCTGCTTCGTTCCCGACGGCGACTACGCCAGGATCGTGCGCCAGGTGCGTCCCGAGGGCGAAGCGCCGGGCGAGATCGTACACGCCACCAGCGGCGAAGTGCTGGGCGAGCATCGCGGGATCATTCACTATACCGTCGGCCAGCGCCGGGGGCTCGAGATCGGCGGACAGCCCGAGCCGCTCTATGTCGTACGCCTCGATGCCGAGACGCGCCGGGTCCTGGTCGGCCCGCGCCGGCTGCTCGGCGTTGCTGCGGCACGGCTTTCGGAGACCAACCGCATCGGGCCGCTGCCCGACGCGCCGCTGACCGCCAAAGTGCGCTCGCTGGCCAAGCCGGTTCCGGTTACGCTGGAAGGTCCGCTGGGCGAAGGCGCGGGCACCGTGATCCGCTTCGCCAGCCCGGAATATGGCGTAGCCCCCGGGCAGGCCGCAGTGATCTATTGCGGCGAGCGCATCGTCGGTGGCGGCTGGATCGAGGAAACCGAGGCGGCTGAAGTCATTCCGGCCTGACCTGCAGACAGCCTAGTCGTCCCACGGTTCCAGCTGGCAGCCGCGTTCTTGGCTATAGGTTGCCCTCGAACTTGCCAAGAGCGGGACTCTGGCGGTCAGCGACTTGGTCTCGGCATCGTCGGAGAGGAACATCAGGCTGGCGGTGCGTCCCAGACCCGCGGCGGCGATATCGCCCTTGCAGCTGTTCAGTTCGCGATTCGAAACGAAGCGGCACACGCAGCCGACGCGCGCGCCGTAGGCCGTGGTGATCCGAGCCTGCGCGCCCAGGCTGTTCCACGAAAAGGCGAGGGCGGTGCCCGCAACGGCCAGCACCAGCAGCACGAGATTGCGCTTCCAGCGCGAAGGCTGCCTGTCACCAGTCGTATTTACCTTGGCTGTTGCCATCCGCTCGCGCCTCGCACACTACACCGCGCATCATGACGGTGCGCCGCCTCTCCCATATCCTCGCCTTCCTTGCCGTGCCAACCCTGTGGGGCTGCAGTAACGGTGGAGCAGATGCGCCGCCGCCTCCCAGCGCGCAGGCGCAGGCCGCGATCAAGGACGAAGGCGGCGCGCCCCGCGATGCCCTTGGCCGCGCGATCGACCGCCTGTTCGACGACGATGCGGTCGGGCGGACAGACGCACTGGTGATCATGAAGCGCGGCTCGGTGATTGCCGAGCGCTATGGACAGGGCGTTTCGGCCACGACGCCGCTGCAGGGCTGGGCCATGGGCCAGTGCGTGACGGCGCTGATGATCGGCCAGCTCGTCAGCGACGGACGCCTGCGGCTGAACGAATCGGCTCCGGTGCCCGCATGGCAGCGCCCGGGCGATCCGCGCGGCGAAATCACACTCAAGCAGCTGCTGCAGATGCGTTCGGGCCTGCGCCACAGTGAGACCGGCGATGCCGGGCAAGGCGATGTCGCGCGCCAGTCGGATCGCATCCGCATGCTGTTCCTCGATGGCCGCGACGACATGGCGGCCTATGCCGAGGCGCAGCCGCTCGAAGCGCCGGCCGGACAGGTCTTCGAGAATTCCTCCGCGAGCGCGGTGATCCTTTCCGACCTCGCCGCGCGGGTGCTTTCGCCCGACAGCGATCCGGGCCGCCGTCGCAGGGCCGTGGAAGAATACCTCGACAACCGCGTGCTCGACCCGCTTGGGCTAAAGACCATGCGCGTCGAGTATGACCGGGCGGGCACGATGATCGGTGCGGCCATGGTCGATGCCTCGGCACGCGACTGGGCGAACCTGGGCGAGTTCCTGCGCCACAACGGTTCGGTCAAGGGCGCGCAGATCCTGCCGCGTCGCTGGGTGCAGTTCATGCTGGCGCCGAGCCCGCGCAATCCGGGCTATGGCGCCGGGGTCTGGCTCAACCGGGCCGAACCGGGCGAGAACGCAAGGCTCTATCCCGGCACTGCCAAGTCCGACGTTTTCGCCTGTCTTGGCGAACATGGCCAGTACGTCATCGGTTCGCCAAGCCAGCTGCTGACGGTGGTGCGGCTGGGAGCCAGCGACGCGCAGCAGGAACAGGCGCTGCATTACGAACTGGGCGCCCTGCTGGCGCTGTTCCCCTCGAACTGAGGCAGGCCGCCTATTTCGTGGCTTCGACGCGGATAGGGGGCAGGACGTCCTTGCCCGCACTGCCCACTTCGTCGACGAGGCCGTCCGGGTCGGTGTGGATCAGGATCTCCACTTCGGGGAATTCGGCGTGAATGGTTCCCTCGATGTCGTCCATCACGCGGTGGGCCTGGCGCACGGTCATGTTGGCGTCGACCCAGACGTGGAATTGCACGAAGTGCTTGTTGCCCGAAACGCGCGTGCGCAGGTCATGGACCCCGCTGATGTCGGGATTGTGGGCAATCAGCTCCAGCACGCGCTGCTTCTTTTCCTCTGGCCATTCGTGGTCCATCAACTGGTTCAGCACGGCCTTCGAAGCGTTCCAGGCGCCCCACCCCAGCCAGAGGGCGATGCCCAGGCCGAACACCGGGTCAGCGCCGCGCAGTCCCGCGTACTGGTCGAGCACGAGCGCTGCGATCACGGCGACGTTGAGGAGCAGGTCCGACTGGTAGTGGACGCTGTCGGTATGGATCGCGAGGCTCTTGGTCTTTCGGATCACGTAGCGCTGCCAGGACAGCAGCGCGAAAGTGACCACGATCGCCACTACGGAGACGCCGATCCCCATGTCGGCTGCTTCGACCCGCCCGCCGGACAGGAATTCCTCGATCGCGCGGGTGGCGATGCCCAGTGCCGAGATCGAGATCAGCAGGATCTGGAACAGGGCGGCGATGGCTTCGGCCTTACCGTGGCCGAAGCGGTGCTTGTCGTCTGCGGGCTGCGATGCGATCCACACGCCCAGGAGCGTGGCCAAGCTGGCAACGAGGTCGAGCGTGGTGTCGGCAAGGCTGCCGAGCATCGCGATCGAGCCTGTCGACCACGCGGCCCACGACTTGAGCGCCAGAAGGAAAAACGCCGCGCCGATGCTGGCAAGAGCGGCGCTGCGGTTCAGTCCGGCCGATTCGTGATCGTGATTCAAGCTCAAGTGCTGGACCTCACGGGTAGAGCAGGGTGCTGGACCATGCACCGGCATGGCCATGAGACGTGACATCGCGCACGAAACGGCGGCGCTCGTGCAGGCGATAGGGGCGATCATGCCAGAATTCGATGGCGCTGGGCACCACCCGGAAGCCGCCCCAGTGCGGCGGGCGGTCGACTTCGCCATGAGCGAACCTGTCACGCGCGGCTTCGTAGCGGGCCAGGAAGGTCTCGCGGCTGTCGAGCGGGGCCGACTGGTCGGACGCGACCGCGCCCAGTTGGGAATCGCGCGCGCGCGAGTGGAAATAAGCGTCGGCCTCGGCATCGCTGACCGGCTGGAGCCGGCCTTCGATGCGGATCTGGCGGCGCAAGCTCTTCCAGTGGAACAGCAGCGCGACGTTGGGGTTGGCGGCGATCTCCTGGCCCTTGCGGCTGTGGCCGTTGGTGTAGAAGACGAAGCCATCCGGGCCGTAGCCCTTGAGCAGGACCATGCGCACCGACGGCAGGCCCTCGGGCGTCGCGGTGGCCAGGGCCATGGCATTGGAATCGTTGGGCTCGGTTTCGCGGGCCTCGTCGTACCAGGCCGTGAACAGCGCAAAGGGGTCGCCGTGGGGGATGACCTCGCGGGCCTGTTCAGCTTCCATGGAAATATCCTGTCAGGTTGAATTCAACGAATGCCGCTGCGACGATTGCGGTCGGGGTTGCCCCGGTCCTTGTGGAGCAAGCGAGGGCATCCTGCCTTGATCGGGGACAATCGGGGCGCGCAATGCTTGGCATGGGAATGCCAATAGCGGCCTGTCCCCCCGTGGGAAAGTCGCCAGAGACGCTGCCGCACAGACAGCGCTTGCCGTAATCCAATTGGACACCTAGCTAAATGTCACCATGGCAGCAGATCCTTATACCATTCTAGGCGTTTCGCGCGGGGCGAGCGAGAAGGACATCAAGTCCGCATATCGCAAGCTTGCGAAGGAGTTTCATCCCGACGCCAACAAGGACAATCCGAAGGCCGCTGACCGCTTCAGCCAGGTCACCGCGGCTTATGACCTGCTTTCCGACAAGGCCAAGCGCGCGCAGTTCGATCGCGGTGAGATCGATGCCGACGGCAATCCGACGATGGGCGGCTTCGGCGGCCCGGGCGGTGGTTTCGGCGGCGGACCGGGCGGCCAGCGCGGTTTCGGCGGAGGCTTCGGCAGCAACGACGGCATTGACCTCGAAGACCTGTTCGGCGGGATCTTCGGCGGTGGCGGCCCACGCGGCGGCGCCGGCGGTATGGGCGGTATGGGCGGTATGGGAGGAATGGGCGGAGGTCGCGGGCGGGCGCCGCGCGGTGCCAACGTGTCCTACCGGCTTTCCGTCTCGCTGACCGACGCGGCCGAACGCAAGGACCAGCGCATTACCCTTTCCGATGGCAAGACCATCGACCTCAAGCTGCCCGCCGGAGTCGAGGAAGGCACGCAGATGCGCCTTGCCGGCAAGGGCGAGCAGGGGCCGGGCGGCCCCGGCGATGCGACCGTGACGGTGCATATCCAGCATCACCCGTTCTTCCACCGCGACGGCGACGACTTGCGGATCGATCTGCCGATCACGCTGGACGAGGCGATCGCCGGAGCCAAGGTCAAGGCACCCACGGCATCGGGTGCGGTCATGCTCTCGATCCCTCCGGGGGTCAGCTCGGGCAAGGTCCTGCGTATCAAGGGCAAGGGCTTCAGCCGCAAGGACGGATCGCGCGGGGACCAGCTCATTACCCTCGAGATCGTACTGCCGGAAAACGACAGCGACCTTGCCAAGCGGCTGGAGGGCTGGCGCGACAACCGTGACGTGCGCGGCAAACTTGGCGTGTGACGGCCCAGGACCTATGACTGCCCGGTGCAGGTCGAACAGCCTATAGAACAGGATGACCCGCTGGACCGGGTCATGGCGGACCTCTCGCCAGAGTCCCGGCGGCGCGAGGCGCTACGGCGGCGTGACCGGATCAAGGATGAGCTGCGGCGCCGGGCCGGGCCCGGATCGCGCTTTTTCGCCGTCCTGCGGCGGGTTTTGTCGGGGGCGTGGCACGACGGCTTCATCCACGCCGGCAACCTTGCCTACATGACCCTGCTGGCGCTGTTTCCCTTCTTCATCGCCCTGGCCGCCATTTTCTCGGCGCTTGGCGAGCAGGGTCGCCTCGACGCTTCGATCGATGCCCTGCTGATCGCGGTGCCACCGCGCGTGGCCGAAGTGATCGACCCGGTCGCGCGCGACGTCGTGGCGGCCCGGCATGGCTGGCTGCTCTGGGTCGGCGGGCTGTTCGGCCTGTGGACCGCGACCAGCCTGATCGAGACGATCCGCGACATTCTCCACCGCGCCTACGGCATGGCCAAGGACAGGGCCTTCTGGCGCTACCGCCTGTTTTCCACCGGTCTGATTTTCGGCTCGGTGATCCTGCTTCTGGTCTCGCTGTCATCGCAGGTCCTGATCGGGGCGATCGAGGAAGTCCTTCTGGTTCTGTTTCCCCGCCTCGATTCGGTGATCGACCAGATCATGGTCTCGCGCACGATCTCGACCGCCACGCTATTCGGTTCAATTTACACGCTTTTCTACCTGCTGACGCCGCGGGCCTACCAGCGCGGGATCTATCCCAAGTGGCCCGGCGCCGCGCTCGTTACCGTCTGGTGGCTGCTTGTCGTCTGGTTGCTCCCGCAGGTGTTGCGCAATTTCTTCGTTTACGATCTGACTTACGGAAGTCTCGCCGGAGTGATGATCGCGCTTTTCTTTTTCTGGCTTGTCGGACTAGGGATGGTCGTGGGCGCCGAACTCAATGCGGCGCTCGCGGAATCGCCGGAAGAGCGCGAATTGCTCAGGCGGGCGCGGGCGTCCTCGGCCCAGGACGATAACGAAGTACAGGATGAACACGAATGACCGGTCTGATGCAGGGGAAACGCGGCCTGATCATGGGCCTAGCCAATGATAAGTCGCTGGCCTGGGGCATTGCCAGGAAGCTGCATGAACACGGCGCCGAGCTGGCCTTCTCCTATCAGGGGGAAGCACTCGCCAAGCGCGTGAAGCCGCTGGCCGAAAGCCTTGGCAGCGATTTTCTCGTCGAATGCGACGTGGCGAACATGGAAGCGGTCGACGCGTGCTTCGACCAGATCCGCGAGCGCTGGGACACGATTGACTTCATCGTCCACGCCATCGGCTTTTCGGACAAGAGCGAGCTGCGCGGCAAGTACGTCGATACCAGCCTTGAAAACTTCCTGATGACGATGAACATCTCCGCCTACAGCCTCGTCGCGGTGACGAAGCGGGCGGTGGAAATGATGCCGAATGGCGGCTCGATCCTGACACTGACCTATTACGGCGCGGAAAAGGTCGTGCCGCACTACAACGTCATGGGCGTGGCCAAGGCCGCGCTTGAAACTTCGGTGCAGTATCTTGCCAACGATCTCGGCCCGCAGAACATCCGCGTCAATGCGATCTCGGCCGGTCCGATCAAGACGCTGGCTGCCAGCGGCATCGGCGATTTCCGCTACATTCTAAGGTGGAACGAGCTGAACTCGCCGCTGCGCCGTAACGTCACGATCGAGGACGTCGGCGGTTCGGGCCTCTATTTCCTCTCGGACCTCTCCTCGGGCGTGACCGGCGAGACGCACCATGTCGATGCCGGCTACCACGTCGTGGGCATGAAGCAGGAAGATGCTCCCGACATTGCCCTGACCTGAGTTTCGGGCAAGATCGGAACGCGAACCGAAAAGTAAAAAGGCCGGGAGCGATCCCGGCCTTTTTCATGTTCGACGCCGCAGCCCGCCGCGAAGGGCGGACCGGCCGCGCTTACTTGTCTTCGGATTCATCAACCGGCGTAGCAATGGTCGCGGTGCCGCTCTTGTCTTCGGCGGCATCGGTTTCCGCCTGCTGGCGCTGCTTCTGCTCGAGATAGGCCTTTTCGGCCGCCTCGACCCGCTTCTGCTGCGCGGCCGCTTCGGCATCGATGGTCGAGAGCCGCTTGGCGCGTTCTTGTGCGATCAGTTCGCTGAATTTCACGTCGGAGGCGTTGGCCTTCTCGGCATAGGCCTGGTCGATCAGCTTCTGGGTGCAGCCTAGCGCGCCACCGCCGCCGACCGGAGAGCAGCTCATCGTGCCGAACGCGCCGACCGTTTCGTAGGCTTCCACCCGGTTGGTCCAGGCTTCGGACTTGGGCGAATCCACACCGCGCAGAGGTTCGGGAATGCGGTAGCGTTCCGCTTCGGCCTTGCGCGCGCAGACGGTGATCTCGTTGCCCGACGATTCGGGGCAGGGATCGTCGCCGAAGACGATGACCTGGTTGACCTTCTCGCCATCGTCCTCTTGCGCGGTGGCAGGAGCGGCTGCGAAAGTCAGGCCCGCGGAAAGGGCGGCGAGGGCTGCGGCGGCAGTCAGGAGGCGGGCCATCGGTTATGCTCCATGCATCGGATTGATCGTTATCGGTCAGGATATAGGCCAGACCGGCCTTGAACGGTAGGTGAAGCCAGGAAGAAAGCCCTGACGCGGATCAATTTCTCCTGCGAAGCGTCAGATGCGCTCGGACAGCTTGATGGCCGCGCGGCAGCCCAGCCGGATGGCGTTGAACAACAGCGGATAGGCGGGCGCCTGCTCGGCCCCGGCGGCCAGTGCGGCGTCGCGATGCTCGCGCTCGTCATCGCGGAATTCGCGGATCGTCTCTCGCAGTTCAGTGTCGTCGTCGCCTTCCAGCTCTTCGAGTTGCTGGGTGTAGTGGCGGTCGATCTCGGTTTCGATTGCGGCGGTGCAGGCCATCGCGGCCTTGGGGCCCAGCAGTGCGGTTGCCGCGCCCAGCGCATAACCGGCGACGGACCACACCGGCTGGAGCAGGGTGGGGCGCACGCCTCGCTCGGCGATCATCGCATCGAAGCGGGCGCGGTGATCGGCTTCCTGCTCGGCCATGCCGGCGATCTCGCTCGAATGCTCGGCGCGGGTACCCATGACCGCGAGCTGGCCTGCGTAGATGCGCGTGGCGCCATATTCGCCGGCCTGATCGACCCTGAGGATCCGGGCGTTGCGTTCCGATTTCGCGTCCATGCCTGTGTCCAAACCTTGTGCCTTATACCTTTTCGGGCGCCGTGAGCTGTACTTTGCCGTTCATCGCGATCAGCGTGAAGACAAGCAGGGCCCCGCCGGTGGAAATGAGGAAATTCCAGCCCGCCAGCGAAATGCCCCACAGGTCCCAGGGCGCCACGTCGCAGCGGATCACCGGGGCCTTCATGATCGCGGCAAGGGGATCGCCGCCGCCGTCGAACACGCTGGCGGTGCAGGCGGTGACGCCATGCCACCAGCCATACTCGACTCCGGCGTGAAAGCCGCCGATCAGGCCTGAAACGAGCACTGCCAGCGCGGCGATCGCCACCAGCGGCGCGACCGGTCGCCAGAAAAAGGCAAGCAGGGCGAACGGTATCGCGATCATGTGCGGATAGCGTTGCCACCAGCACATCTCGCAAGGGTAGAGGCCGAAGCCGTACTGGCTGAGGTAGGCGCCGCCCAGCAAAGCCAGCGGAATGGCGAGCGCAAGCAGGCGGGCGGCGCGCAAGGGCGTGGCGACGGCGACGGTCATATGTTCAGCTTTCCCGTGTCCGGCCCGCTCAGTTCTTCTTGTCGGATGGCGCATTGGTTGCGAGCGCCGGCTTGCCGGCGGTGCGCTGCAGCGTCGCGATCGCGTAGTGAAGCTGGAAGTCGTCGATGCCCTTTTCCTTCAGCTCCTCGGCCGAAACCTTGAAGCGCGGATCGTCCATCTTGTCGTTCTCGAGGTCCTTGTCCTCAAGCGCGGCCTCGTTGATCAGGTGGCCGCGCAGGTCGGATTCGCGCACTGCCCGTTCGGCGCGGGCCCTTGCATCGGGATCGGACATCTGCGGCACCTTGATGTCGGGCACGATGCCGCCTTCCTGCACCGAGTGGCCCGAAGGCGTGAAGTAGCGCGCCGTCGTCAGCTTGACTGCGCTGTTCTTGTCGAGCTGGATGAACGACTGGACCGACCCCTTGCCGAAGGTGCGCTCGCCCATCACCACAGCGCGGTGCTGGTCCTGCAGCGCGCCGGCCACGATTTCCGAGGCCGAGGCGGAGCCCGCGTCGACCAGGACGATCACCGGCATGCCCTTGACGACGTCGCCGCGGAACATGGTTTCGGCGCGATAATACTGGTTCTCGCTGGCGATGCGGCCGCGCTGCGAGACGATCACGCCCTTGTCGAGGAACAGGTCCGAGAGCGCCACGGCTTCGTCGAGCGAACCGCCCGGATTGGAGCGCAGGTCGAGCACGAGGCCGTCGAGCTTGCCGCCCGCCGTTGCCGCCTGCTTCTTGAGGTCGGCGATCGCCTTGTTCACGTCGTTGCCGACATCGCGCGAGAATTCGTTGACCGAGATGACGCCGATGTCGTCCTTGAGCTCCCAGGTCACCGGCTCGAGCTCGATGACGCCGCGAGTCACGGTGACGTCGAAGGGTTCGTCGCGCCCGGGGCGATAGATCGTCAGGCGGATCGAAGTGCCGGCCGGGCCGCGCATCTTGGACACGGCCTCGTCGAGGTCGCGTTCGTAGTAGAGCACGCCGTCGAGGTGGGTGATGTAGTCGCCCGCCTTCACTCCGGCCTTTTCCGCCGGGCTGCCCTTGAACGGCGAGACCACCTTGACCGCGCCGTCATCCTCCACGACCGAAAGGCCGAGGCCGGAATAGTTGCCGTCGATCATCGTCTCGAGCCGCTGCAGCGAAGGGCCGTCGAGATAGTTGGAGTGCGGATCGAGGCTGGCGAGCATGCCGTCGATGGCGCCCTTGAGCAGCTTGTCGTCGTCGACCGGGTCGACATAGTTCTGCTTCACCAGTTCGTAGATGGTGAACAGCTTGTCGAAACCCGGATTCACGCGGCTGTCGACGGCCGACAGGCCGGACGTTGCCACCGGCAGGACCGCTACGGCGGAAACCAGCATGGTCGCGCGCAGGATGGATCTGATCTTCATCGGGCTTGACTGCCTCTCGTTCGTCACGCCGGCCGCAGCCGGTCTTGGCACATGATCGCGCATATTACCGGGCCTTTGCGCCAATTGCCAGCGATGCGGCCTTGGCCCTCGGCACGGTGTGAAGCAGCGATCCTCGTCACTGCACTATAGCGAGCGGATATATTGCAGGGGATTAACGGGTTCGCCCTCGCGCCGCAGTTCGACGAGGACTTGCGGCTGGCCGGGCCCTGTCATGCCCAGCGGCGATCCGGCCACCACCCGTTCGCCGACATCGACGTCAAGGCGGGCGAGGCCGGTGATCAGCGAGGTCCAGCCGCCGCTGTGTTCGATGATGACGATGCGGTCGTAGCCGCGGTAGGGCCCGGCATAGGCGATGCGTCCCGGCGCAGGGGCGACGGCCTGGGCATTGGCCCGGGTCGCCAGGGTGATGCCGCGCGAACGGTTGAGCCCGGGAGCATCCTCTCCGAATCCGGTCACGACGCGGCCGGTGACGGGAAGCATGTAGGTGGGAAGACCCTCGGGCGGGGTGACGAACTGCGAGGAGGCGATCACTTGCGCTTCCTCGGGGCGCGGCGGACGCATGATCGGTCCGGGCAGTGCGGCCAGCTCTTGGCGCAGTTCGCCTTGCCGCCCCATCTCGTCGACGATATCGCTCAGGTCGCGGGCCTTTTCGGCCAGGGCCAGGGCGCGCTCGCTTTCGCGCGCGGCGACGCCGGTAGCCTCGCGGCTGGCCAGCCGCTGGCGTGCTTCCAGGGTTGCCAGTTCGCCGCGCCGTCGGCGCATTTCCGCCTCGGCCATCTTCAGGTCGTTGGCCGCGGCCTGGGCATTGCGCTCCAGCGCCCGGCCACGCTCGATCTCGCTGCGCAGTGAGGCGGTGCGGCGCTGCACTTCGGGCAGCATCGTATCGAGCAGGGCGCGAAGGTAAACGGCATCGCGCACCGATCCCGGCCGCAGCAGGGCGAGCAGGGGCGGTCGGCGCGACAGGCGCTGCAACGCACCGGTCAGCCCGGCCAGCGGTGCCTGCCGCTCGGCCAGACGCGCGCGCAGCTCGGCTCTCTGCGAGGCGACCAGCCGGACTTTCGCCGCCTGTACCGCAATGGCTGCTTCGGTCTGCTGGATGCGGGCGGCGACCGCAGCGGCCTCGCGCGCGGTCTTCTCGGCCTGCTGGGTTACCTGCCGCGCCTGCTTTTCGAGCTTTTCGGCGCGCTCGCGAGCGGCATCGCCCTCGCGGCGCGCGGCCAGCATGTCTTCCTGCGCCCGGGTGGCGTCGACCGCGGGATTGAGCACCGCGAATGCACCCACCTGGCTCAGCCCGCGGCCTGCCACCATGGCGGCGCACAGCCCCAGGCCGGCAGCGGAAACGAGCAGGATCTTGCGCGAAGCGGGCGTCACACCCGGTTAACTAGAGCGCCCATGCGCAAAAGGAAATGACCGGCGCAAGGCCGAACTGGGGAAGATTCACGCGGGCTGCCCATCGTGCAGTGGGCGCCAACGAAGAAGGGGCCGGCGTTCCCACGCGCCGACCCCTCTACCGATCCCGTCTACGGGGTGTGCAATCAGCGTGCGGCGGCAGCCTCGTCGGTCGTCACCGGGGTGATCTTGATTTCCACGCGGCGGTTGAGCGCGCGGCCCTCGGCGGTCGAATTGTCGGCTACCGGGTAGTTCTCGCCCATGCCCTGGGTCTGGATGCGAGCCGACGACACGCCGCGCGAAATCAGGTAGCGCCCGACGGAATCGGCACGGCGCTTGGACAGGTCCATGTTGTACGCGTCCGAGCCGGTTGAATCGGTGTGGCCGTACACGTCGATCAGGCTGTTGGGATACTGGATCATGCTCTGCGCGACCTTGTCGAGCGTCGCTTGAAACGAGGGGCTGATCGCGGTGGAATCCACGGCGAAAGTCACGTCGGGCAGGTTGACGAGAATACCGTCGCCTTCCTGGCTGACGTCGACGCCGGAACCGGCGGTCTGTTCCTTCAGTTCCTTGATCTGCTTGTCCATCTGGTAGCCGACCACGCCACCGGCGACGCCGCCGATGCCCGCGCCGACGATGCGCGCGGTCTTGCCGCCGATCACGCTGCCCAGAAGATAGCCGAGCCCGGCGCCGCCCACGCCGCCGATGGCCGTGCGCGAGACCTTGCGTTCGCCGGTGTTCGGATCGGTGACGCAGCCGGACACTGCGATCAGCGAAATGGCGGCGGCTGTTGCCGTGAACAGGCGAGTTCGTTTCATGGTCTTGGCCCTTCCTCTGTATATCTCTGTCTGCGCATTCATCTGTGTGATAGTGAACATGAATGGCAAATTGATGATGTCGGCCAAACGCTTGTTGCCCGCCTATGTTCCAGAGGCACGTTCGCTTGTGAGCATTTGTTGCCGCTTCACGCAGCGCTTCGCTATTGCGGAAATCTCTGCTAGCGCAGGGATATTGTGACGCCCTTTCCCTGGACAGACCTCCTCATCATCGCCGGCCTGATCCTGATCAACGGCCTGTTTTCCATGTCCGAACTGGCGATCGTGTCGGCTCGGGCGGCCCGGCTCAAGGTATCCGCGGAAAAAGGTAGCAGAGCTGCGCAGACTGCGCTCGATCTTGCTTCGGACCCGGGCAAGTTTCTCTCCACGGTGCAGATCGGCATCACCCTGATCGGCATCATCGCGGGCGCCTATTCGGGGGCAAGCCTGGGCGAGCCGGTGGGCGAGAGGCTGGCGATGCTGGGCGTTCCGGGCCATCTCTCGGGCCAGATCGGTTTCGCGCTCGTCATTATCGCGACGACTTACGGCAGCCTCGTGATCGGCGAACTGGTGCCCAAGCAACTGGCCTTGCGCGCCGCGGAGCCGGTGGCGATCATCATGGCCCGGCCGATGGCATTGCTGGCGCAGATCATGGCGCCTTTCGTCTGGCTGCTCGACAAGTCCTCGGGCCTGATCCTGCGCCTGCTGGCGGTGCGCCGCGGCGGGGAAGAGCAGCTGACCGCCGAGGAACTGCACATGATTTTCGCCGAGGCGACCCGTTCGGGCGCGATCGACGAGGACGAGCGGGCAATGATGGCAGGGGTCATGAAGCTGGCCGACCGGCCGGTGCGCGAACTGATGACCCCGCGCAACCAGATCGACTGGATCGACGTCGATTCCACCAGCGAGGAACTGCGCGCGCGGATTGCCGGATCGCCGCACTCGCTGCTGCCCGTGGCGGACGAGGACGTACCCGACAAGGTGCTGGGCATCCTCAAGGTCCGCGAGGTCCTGGCCGCGCTCGTCGAGGGGCGCGAGGTCGATATCCGCGCCATGATGAAGAAGGCCGAAGTCATTCCCGACCAGCTCGATGCGATGGATGCGCTGCGCAAGCTGCAGGTGGCGGAAGTCTCGATGGCGGTGGTCCATGACGAGTACGGCCATCTCGAAGGCGTGGTGACGCCTTCGGACATGCTTGCGGCCCTTGCCGGTAACTTCGTCAGCCACCAGGACGAAGGCGACGAGCCGATGGTTATCGAACGCGCCGACGGTTCGCTGCTCGTCTCCGGCTCGATGCCGGCCGACGCCTTTGCCGAGCGGCTGGACATAGATCTGTCCCATGACCGCGAATATGCGACCGTGGCCGGCTTCGTGCTTGCGGTTCTCAAGAAAGTCCCCCGCGAGGGTGAAGTCTTCACCGAACAGGGTTGGCGCTTCGAGGTCGTCGACATGGACGGCCTGCGCATCGACAAGCTCCTGGTCGAGATGGAGGCGGTCGACGGCGGGGACGACGGGGTTTCCGGCGACGGCTGACGCTCGGCCGGGCCTTGGATGCCTTCGCCGGAGCTCAATCGGCCGTCCGCAAACAAAAAGGCCGGAGCAATCGCCCCGGCCTTTTCGCGATCTGTCGTGGCAAATCAGCCGCCGATGGCGGTCTGCGCGTCGCGTCCGTCGCCTTCGGGGGCGGAGAGGATCTGGCGGGTGACCTGGCCCTTGGCGACCGTGTAGGTCGAGGGATCGCCAACCGTCGAGCGGATTGCCGGGTCGGGCGTGCCGGCCATGCCCAGCGTGGTCTTCTCGATCTCGCTGCGGGCCTGCGGGCCGCCGAACATCGCGTCGAGCGTCTGCTGCTGCAGGGTGCCGTCGGTCGGGCGCGGCTGGCCTTCCTTGGGCGGGCTCAGCGAGAAATCGGGCGGTACGACCAGCGGCGACTGGCGCTGCACCGCGAATTCGTCGGGACGATTGCGATTGAACAGGCCGGTGCTGCCGCAGCCGGACAGGAACACGGCGCCTGCAGTGACGAGAACGAGGGCGCCAGTTTTCATCTTGGGCATCAAATCAACTCTCCGGGGCCGTTTCGACCGTTGAATCAGGCTTCTCGCGCGAAAGCAGGGATCGGGCAAGGATAATCAGGACGCCGATGGTAATGGCGGCATCGGCGATATTGAAGATCAGGAAGGGGCGAAATTCCCCGAAATGCAAGTCGGCATAGTCGATCACGTAGCCGAGCAGGAAGCGGTCGCGGATATTGCCGAGCGCACCGCCGAGCACGAGGGCCAGGGCGGCGATGTCGGCCATCTTGCGCTCGCGCAGCAGCCAGACGAACACGAAAGTCGCGATTGCCGCGGTCATCGCCACGAGCGCCCAGCGGCCCTCGGTCGACCCGGCAGTGAACAGGCCCAGCGAGACGCCGAAGTTCTGTGTCCAGTTGAGGTCGAAGAACGGCAACAGTTCGATGACCCGCACTTCGCGCAGGTTGAGGCCGTTCACCACCCAGGACTTGAAGCCCTGGTCGATAAGGAAGACCACGGCCGCGATCAGCAGGCCCAGCAGCCGGTTGCGCATGGGACTGCTCACGCAGGGGTTTCCATCGCGCCGACGACATCGTCGCAGCGATCGCACAGCGCGCCGTCCTCGGACACTTCCGGAAGGTGGCGCCAGCAGCGGCCGCACTTGTGGTGGGAGGTCGGGGACGCGGACACTGTTTCGCCTTGCCCCCGGGTCACTGTCGCTGTGATGAACAGTTCGGCGAAGTCCGCTTCGGGAGCCGATGCCGGTACGGTCACTTCGGCGGCAAGGCTGGAGCCGACGATCTTCTCGCGGCGCAGCGGCTCGATCGCTTCGGTGACCTTCTCGCGCAGGTCGCGCAGGGCATCCCAGCGCGCCAGGTCGGCCTCGACCTCGGGCACCTTGGGCCATTCCAGCAGGTGGACGCTGTCGCCATCGGGATAGCGCGTGCCCCAGACTTCCTCGGTGGTGAAGACGATCACCGGCGCGGCATAGCGGATCAGCGCATGGAACAGCGTGTCGAGGACGGTGCGATAGGCGCGCCGCTTCGGATCCGTCGGCGCATCGCAGTAGAGGCAGTCCTTGCGGATGTCGAAGAAGAAGGCCGAAAGGTCCTCGTTGCAGAAGTCGATCAGCGACCGCACGTACTCGTTGAAGTCGTAGTCGCGGACCGCTTCGTGCAGCTTCCTGTCGAGCTTGCCGAGCAGGGCGAGCACATAGCGCTCCAGTTCCGGCATTTCGGCAACCGGCAGGCGTTCGGCTTCGTCGAAGTCGGCGAGCGCGCCCAGCATGTAGCGGAACGTGTTGCGCAGGCGGCGGTACTGGTCGGCCACGCCCTTGAGGATCTCGTCGCCGATGCGGTGGTCTTCGGTGAAGTCGACCGAAAGCGCCCAGAGCCGGATGATGTCGGCGCCGTACTGCTCCATGACCTTGAGCGGGCTGACCGTGTTGCCCAGCGACTTGGACATCTTCATGCCCTTGGCGTCCATCGTGAAGCCGTGGGTGAGGATGGCCTTGTAGGGCGCATGGCCGCGCGTCGCGCAGGCTTCGAGCAGCGAGGACTGGAACCAGCCGCGATGCTGGTCCGATCCTTCGAGGTAGAGATCGGCGATCGGGCCGACGTGATCCTCGTGCGGGGCCAGTTCGGGCCACTTGCCGCTTTCGAGGACGAAGGCGTGGGTCGAGCCGGAATCGAACCAGACGTCGAGAATGTCGGTGACCCGCTCGTAGTCGTCGGCCTTGTAGTCCGGGCCGAGGAATTCCTGCGCGCGCGCTTCGCTCCAGGCATCCACACCCGATTCGCGGATCGCGTTGATGATGCGGGCGTTGACTTCGGCGTCGACGAGGTATTCGCCGGTCTCGCGGTTGACGAACAGCGTGATCGGCACGCCCCAGGCGCGCTGGCGCGACAGGACCCAGTCGGGGCGGCCTTCGACCATCGAACCGATGCGGTTGCGGCCCTTTTCGGGAACGAAGCGGGTAGCGGCGATTGCCTGCACGGCGGCCTGGCGCAGCGTCGGGGCAGCGCCCTCGCTCTCGTCCAGTTGGTCGACCGCGCCGCCTTCGCCTTCCCAGCGCTGCTCAGCGCGGGTGGTGGCGGGCAGGTGGCCCAGCGCCTTGTCCATCGGCACGAACCACTGCGGCGTGCAGCGGAAGATCACCTTGGCCTTGGACCGCCACGAGTGCGGATAGGAGTGGCTGTAGTCCGCGCTGGCCGCCAGCAGGCCGCCGGCTTCGCGAAGGTCGCTGCAGATCGGGCCGTCGGGCGCGTTGAACTTCGGGTTGATGACCGAACCCTGGCCGCCGAGCCAACCCCAGTCCTCACGATAGCGACCGTCGCCCTCGACCGCGAACTTGGGATTGATCCCGTTCGCCTTGCACAGCTCGAAGTCGTCCTCGCCGTGGTCGGGCGCCATGTGGACGAAGCCGGTGCCGCTTTCGGTGGTGACGAAGCTGGAGCCGTCGAGCAGCGGGCGCGGTTCGGCGAAGAAGCCGCCCAGCGCGTGCATCGGATGGCGCACCTTGGTGCCTGCAAGCGACGCGCCCTTGATGAAGAAGTGCAGCTTGTGGCTCTCGGCGCCGATACGCTTGAGGAAGTTCTCGACGAGCGGTTCGGCGACCATGTAGCGCGCGCCGCCCTCGACCTCGATCATGTGGTAATCGATGTGCTTGCCATAGGCGATCGCCTGGTTGACCGGGATCGTCCAGGGCGTGGTCGTCCAGATCACCACCGAGGCGCCGAGCAGGTCCTCGTCCTCGGCTTCGACGATCTCGAAGGCGACGTCGATCTGGGTGGAGACGATGTCCTCGTACTCGACCTCGGCCTCGGCCAGCGCGGTCTTTTCGACCGGGCTCCACATCACCGGCTTGGCGCCGCGGTAGAGCATGTCGTTCTCGGCGAACTTGAGCAGTTCGGTGACGATGGTCGCCTCGGCGGCGAAGTCCATCGTCAGGTAGGGCTTGTCCCAGTGGCCGTTGACGCCCAGCCGCTTGAGCTGTTCGCGCTGCACGTCGACCCAGCTCTGTGCATAGGCGCGGCATTCGGCGCGGAATTCCTCGGCCGGGACTTCGTCCTTGTTCTTCTTCTTCTTGCGGTACTGCTCCTCGACCTTCCATTCGATCGGCAGGCCGTGGCAGTCCCAGCCCGGAACGTAGGGCGCGTCCTTGCCCAGCAGCGTCTGGGTGCGCGCGACCATGTCCTTGAGGATGTGGTTGAGCGCATGGCCGATGTGCATGTCGCCATTGGCGTAGGGCGGGCCGTCATGAAGGATGAACTTGTCGCGGCCCGAGCGGGCCTCGCGCGTTCTTGCGTAAATGTCCTGTTCCTGCCAGCGCGCCAGAATGCCCGGCTCCTTCTGGGGGAGTCCGGCCTTCATCGGGAAATCGGTCTTCGGCAGGAAGACGGTGCTACGATAATCGCGCTGTTCGGTCATGATCGGCGGGCGTTAGAGCAATCTGCGCCATCGGAAAAGGGTGCGCATTCGTGTCGGGCGCCAGTTCCGCCAGATTGGAGCAGAATCGGACGGACCTGTACGTCCCTTTGCGCCGTGACAGCCGCCTGCGAGCGAGGATTATCAATCCCGCTCAGGATGCGCGGAGTGTGCCGTGCTGATCTGGGGATGCCCCGGAGAAACTCTCAGGCCAGATCGGAAAGCAGTTCGCGGGCCTTGTCGCAGTCGCGGGTCATCTGCGCGACCAGGGCGTCGAGCGAATCGAATTTCGCTTCGGCTCGCAGATAGTGGTGAAAGGCGATCTCGATTTCCTGGCCGTAGAGGTCACCGGAAAAGTCGAAGAAATGCGGCTCGAGAAGTTCGCGCGGCGGATCGAAGGTGGGGCGCACGCCGATGTTGGCAGCGCCGAGCACCGTGCGGCCGTCGGGAAGGTGTCCGGTCACTGCATAGATGCCGTAACGTGGACGCAGGTATGTGCCGAGGTCGAGGTTCGCGGTCGGGAAGCCGATCACGCGGCCGCGCTTATCGCCGTGCTGGACGATGCCGCGTATGGCGAAGGGGCGGGTCAGCAGGCGCTTGACCGTCTCGCACTCGCCCGCGCGCAGCGCGTCGCGGATGCGGCTGGAACTGATCGGGCCTTCATCGTCGTGCACCGCGCCCACCGAGCGCGAGGAGATGCCGAATTGCGGGCCCATTTCGCGCAGGATGCAGGGATTGCCGCCGCGGCCCTTGCCGAAAGTGAAGTCGTCGCCGGTCACGACGCCGGCAGCGCCGAGTTGACCGGCGAGGATTTCCTCGATCCAGTGCTCAGCCGTCGTGTTCGCCATTGCCGCGTCGAAGTGGAACACCAGCATGGCATCGGCCCCGGCTGCAGCGAATAGTTCCTGCCGCTGAGCGAGGGTGGTGAGTCGGAACGGTTCGGCTTCGGGCTGGAAATAACGCACCGGATGCGGATCGAATGTCGCCACGACGGCCGGGCGGCCTTCCGCCCGGGCCCAGGCGATCGCTTCGCCGACCACGGCCTGGTGGCCCTGGTGGAATCCGTCGAAGTTGCCCAGCGCGATGATCGCGCCGCGGCAGGATTCGGGGATGGGATTGTGGTTGTCGAGGCGAATCATGTCGTCTGGGCCTATACGTGGCGGAGAAGCGTCACGAAAGCGTGTGCGGGATACGCGCCTTCGGCCGGGTGTTCCTCGCGCGCCGCTTCATGCCATGACGGTCCCGCCGGCGGCATGAAGGTGTCGCCCTCGAAATCGGCATGGACTTCGGTCAGTTCTATGCGCGTGGCCTTGTCCAGGAACAAGGCGTAGATTTCTGCGCCGCCGATCACTGCAACGTCGCCTTCTCCCGCTGCCGCAAGCGCCTCTTCCACCGAGTGGGCGACTTCGGCGCCGGGAGCTTGCCAGCTTGCATCGCGGGTCAGGACGATGTGGCGACGGCCGGGCAGGGGGCTGGGAAAGCTCTCGAAGGTCTTGCGGCCCATGATCATCGGCTTGCCCATGGTCATGGCTTTGAAGCGCTTGAGATCGGCGGGCAGGCGCCACGGCAACTGGCCGTCGCGCCCGATCACGCCATTGGCGGCGCGGGCATAGATGAGGAAGATGTCCTGCTTCACCCCGTTTCGTGCCCTCAGTCGAATGTCAGGCGGGTGACGTGGCCCATCTTTCGGCCGGGGCGCGCGGCCGCCTTGCCGTAGAGGTGCAGGTGGTTGGCCGGATCGGAGAGGATCGCGGGCCAGTCGTGCGCCTCGTCGCCGATCAGGTTGCGCATCTCCACGGCCCTGGCGGCAAGGCCGGTGCCGCCCAGCGGCAGCCCGCAGATCGCGCGGACGTGGTTTTCGAACTGGCTGGTGACCGCGCCTTCGATGGTCCAGTGCCCCGAATTGTGCACGCGCGGCGCCATCTCGTTGAAGACCGGGCCGTCCCTGGTCGCGAAGAATTCCAGCGTGAGCACCCCGACATAGCCCAGCGCGTCGGCGACCCTGGCCGCCAGTTCGCGCGCGGCGGGGACCTGCGCCTCGACTTCGGCGCTGGCCGGGACCGTGCTGAGCGAGAGAATGCCGCCCTCATGGATATTCTGGGCGCTATCGAAATAGCGGATGTCGCCGTCTTCGCCGCGGCACAGGATGACCGAGAATTCGGCGAAGAAGTTCACGAACCCTTCGTAGATCAGCGGCTTGGCCGGCAGGTCCAGTCCCCTGGCGTCCTCGGCCGTCATGATCCGCCACTGGCCCTTGCCGTCATAGCCGTCGCGGCGGGTCTTGAGGATGCCCGGCGCGCCGATGGCGGCAATGGCCGCGTCGAGGTCGGCCGCCGAATCGACCGGGGCGAAGGGCGCGGGAGCGCCGCCCAGATCGGTGACGAAGGTCTTTTCGTTGAGGCGATCCTGCGCGGTTTCCAGGGCGCGCGGGTGGGGATGGAGGACGGTATCGCCAAGCTGCAGCAGCGGCGCGACCGGCACGTTCTCGAATTCGTAGGTCACCACTGCGCAGTCCGCGGCGAAGCGGGCGAGGGCTTCGGCATCGTGCCAGTCCGCACAGGTGAACGCCGCGCTTACTTCTGCAGCGATCGAATCGGCTTCGGGTGCAAAGATATGGCAGCGATAGCCGAGCTGCGCGGCCGCCACCGCGATCATCCGGCCCAGTTGGCCGCCGCCGAGAATTCCGATCGTTTCGCCTGGTGGGATCATTGGCCCGGGACTGTGCTTTCTTGGTCTTGGGTTGGGAGGAATGCGTTTCGCTTGCCGGTCAGGACGGGCGCTCGGCCACGCTCTCGGTTTGCTCGGCGCGGAACGCCTTGAGGCGTTCGGCCAGCTCGGCATCGCCGGTGGACAGGATCGAGGCAGCAAGGAGGCCGGCGTTGGCCGCGCCCGCTTCGCCGATCGCCAGTGTGCCTACAGGAATGCCGGCGGGCATCTGTACGATCGAGAGCAGGCTGTCCTGCCCCGAAAGCGCTTTCGACTGGACCGGCACGCCCAGCACCGGCAGGTGCGTCATCGATGCGACCATGCCCGGCAGGTGCGCCGCGCCGCCCGCTCCGGCGATGATCACCTTGAAGCCTTCGTCCTCGGCGCTCTTGGCGAAGGCGACGAGACGATCGGGCGTGCGGTGCGCGGAAACGATGCGCGCGTCGTAGGGCACGCCCAGCTTGTCGAGCATGGCGGCGGCGCGCTGCATGGTCGGCCAGTCGGACTGGCTGCCCATGATGATCGCGACAGTCGGCTGTTCGCTCACCTCAACGCTCCGACAGGTAGTAACGGTCGACCACGTTGAGGTCGGTGTCGAGGTCGTAGACGATCGGCTGGCCGGTCGGGATTTCCAGTCCGGTGATTTCCTCGTCCGAGATGTTGGAGAGGTGCTTCACCAGCGCGCGCAGGGAATTGCCGTGGGCCGAAACGATCACGGTGGCATCCGAGCTCGTCCGCAGGTGGGGGACGATCGAGCTCTGGTAATAGGGCAGGACGCGCGCGATGGTGTCCTTGAGGCTCTCGGTCTGCGGCACGTCGATTCCGGCATAGCGCGGGTCGGAGGACAGGTCGAACTCGCTGCCGCGTTCGAGGACCGGCGGCGGCGTATCGAAGCTGCGGCGCCAGATCTTCACCTGGTCCTCGCCGTGCTTGGCCGCGGTCTCGGCCTTGTCGAGGCCGGTGAGCCCGCCGTAGTGACGCTCATTGAGGCGCCAGTCCTTGGTTTCCGGGATCCACAGGATGCCCGCGGCCTCCAGCGCGAAGTGCAGCGTCTTGATCGCCCGGGTCTGCAGCGAGGTGAACGCGACGGTCGGCAGGATGCCCTTTTCCTTCAGCAGCGCGCCGGCCGCTCGGGCCTCTGCTTCGCCTTTCTCGGTGAGGTCGACGTCCCACCAGCCGGTGAAACGGTTCTCGAGATTCCATTGGCTCTGGCCGTGGCGAACGAGGATCAGGCGAGGCAAGGCGGATATCCTTTATTTGGCGGCGTCTTGGCCGTGGCGGTACCTTCGAAAGGGTCGGACTGAACTTTCAGGCCGCAGCCCCTAGCTTTCCGGGCGCGATTTGGAAAGCCTGCCCGATTCGTTTTCGCGCGCGGCTCAATCGGGCTGCGCATCGCTCGCGGCATCGCCGGGGGCGCCCAGGGCCCGGGCCTGGGCCTTGCGGCGGCGCAGATTCTCGCGCAGCTTGGCAGCCAGCCTTTCCTCGCGAGTCTGCGCGGCTGCGGGGGATGCCTGGGGTTTGCGGACATCGTCGTTCATGGCATGCGCAATGCATCCATGATCGGGAAAGCGCAAGCGACGCTTGACAATTGGTCCGCACGCAGACAATAGCGCGCCCCTGCCCCGCATCGCCGGGGAGACGGCGCCGGACTTTGCCGGTTGCAGGCGCTGCTGTAGCTCAGTGGTAGAGCGCACCCTTGGTAAGGGTGAGGTCGGGAGTTCAATCCTCCCCAGCAGCACCATTATTCTTTCATCGCCATGTCGAATGTAAGTGCTGTCGGTGCTGAAGGCGCGGACTTGCGCCGTTTTTCCCTGTTCAGAGCTTTAACCTAAGTTGCTGTTTTGCAACCTATTGTCATCAAACTGTCGTCGGATTGGCACGGCAGTGTCATCGTTCGTGCCTAGTGGGCGCCCCGCGACATCAGAAAAGTCACAGGGAACTCTCCACCATGAACTCCACTGCTCGCCTCCTTGCGGGGCTGCTTGCTTCGGCCTCTTTTGCCTCCATTGCCCATGCAGGCGAAATTTCCGGTAACGTCTATGACGCCACCGGCACGCGCGCTCTGCAGTCGGCCTCGGTCAGAATCGTCGAACTGGACCGTTCGGTGGAGACGGACCGCAGCGGCAATTACATCATCGCCGACATTCCGGCGGGCACCTACACGCTGGAAGCGCGCTATGTCGGCGCCGAGATCGAATCGCGGACGATCGAAGTGCCGGAGACGGGCAGCGTTTCGGGCGATTTCGACCTGCGCGGCATCGGCGGGGGCGACATCCTCGTCGTCGGCCAGGCGGCCAACCTGTCCAGCTCGCTCTCGCGCCAGAAGGCCGCCGACGGGGTGGAATCGGTGCTGACGCGCGATGCCATCGGCCAGTTCCCGGACCAGAACGTCGCCGAATCGCTGCGCCGCCTGCCGGGCGTGAACATTCTCAACGACCAGGGCGAAGGCCGCTTCGTTTCCGTGCGCGGCCTCGATCCCGAACTCAACGCCACCTCGCTCAACGGCGTGCGCGTGCCTGCGCCGGAATCGGATACCCGTCAGGTCGCGCTGGACGTCATTTCCTCTGACACGATCGAATCGATCGAAGTGAAGAAGTCGCTGACACCGGACATGGACGCCGACACCATCGGCGCCTCGATCGAGATCAAGACCACCAGCGCCTTCGACCGCAAGAAGGACTACTACGCGGTCCGCGCCGAGGGCAGCTACAACGACTACTCGGGCGAGGTCACGCCCAAGGGCGGTTTCGACTTCTCGACGCGCATCGGCGACGACTTCGGCGTTTCGGGCGGCGTGAGCTACTACGAGCGCAAGTTCGAGACGGATAACGTCGAATCGGACAACTGGGACGTTACCGACGGCGGCATCGCCTATTCGCCCGAACTGGAATACCGCGACTACGACGTCACGCGTAAGCGCCTCAACGCGACGCTCAACTTCGACTGGCGCGTGTCCGACACGACGACCGCCTATGTGCGCGGCAACTGGAGCCAGTTCGACGATCACGAGTATCGCCGCCGCACGACTTTCATCTTCGACGCCGAGCCCTTTGCCGGCGACGATGCCAGTGCATCGTTCCGCGATTCAGACGATCGCATCGAAGTGCGCCGCGACCTCAAGGATCGCTTCGAGCGCCAGCGCATCCGCACCGTCGCGATCGGCAGCGACACCGATACCGGGACCTGGAAGTTCAACTGGTCGGCCAGCTATGCCAAGTCGACCGAGAAGGAAGACTTCTCCGTCGACCCGACCCGCTTCCGCGCCCGTTTCGACGACGATGGCGTGGCGATCGACTGGGATTACAGCGATCCGCGGGTTCCGCACTATTCGATTGCCAGCGGGGCCGACCTCGTCAACGATCCTACGCTCTATAAGTTCAACCGCACCGAGCTGACCACGAATTCGGACAGCCAGGACCGGGAATATGCGGTGAAGGCCGACCTGGCGCGGACTTTCGCGACCGACAGCGGCGACTTCACGATCCAGGCGGGCGCGAAGGCACGCTGGCGTAAGAAGTCCTACAACTTCGACATGATCTACTACGGTGACTACGACGGCGACTACACGCTTGCCGACGTGCTGGGCGAGCAGACCTACCGGCTCGACGGGATCAGCCTTGGCCCCGTCGCCAGCAAGACCGGCCCCAAGGACTTCCTGCTCGCCAACCGCGACGGTTTCGAGATCGACGACTACGAGACCGCGCTCGCTTCGGCGACGGACGACTATTCGGTCAAGGAAGACATCACCGCCGGCTATGCCCTGGCCCGTTGGGACAGCGATGCCCTGCGCGTCATCGGCGGCGTGCGCATGGAGCACACCCGCAATGTGCTCAACGGCAACATCGTCACGGATGACGGGGATACCGTTGCCGTCGATCCGGTCCGGTTCAAACGCAGTTACACCGACTGGCTGCCGAGCCTGACGGTCCGCTGGGCTCCGCAGAACGACCTCGTGTTCCGCGCGGCAGGCTACAAGAGTCTCGTGCGTCCCAAGCTCTCGGCAATGGCGCCGCGCAACACGGTGAACGAGGACAACGAGGCTGAATTCGGCAACCCCGATCTCAAGCCCTACGAAGCGTGGAACGCCGACGTCGGGTTCGAGTACTACTTCTCGGGCAACGGGGCGATCTCGTTCGGAGGCTTCTACAAGGATATCAGCAACTACGCTGTCAAGCAGACCTTCGACGACTTCACCTACAACGGCACGCTCTACGACCAGTTCCAGACCACCATCAACGGCGACAGCGCTCAAATAGTCGGTTTCGAAGCGAGCTTCAGCCAGGTCTATTCGATGCTGCCGGCGCCCTTCGACGGCCTGCTGACCCAGCTCAACTACACCTACACTTACGCCAACGGCACCTTGGCCGACGGTCGCAAGATCTCGCTGCCCAGCTCTTCGAAGAACACCTTCAACGTCGTGCTTGGCTATGAGAAGGGTCCGGTGGACCTGCGTCTGGCCGGGACCTATCGTGACAAGTACCTCGATGAAGTGGGTGACGATGCGACGCAAGACAGGTTCGTCGACAATCACTTCCAGCTCGATTTCTCGGGCAAGCTCAAGGTGACCGACAACCTGCGCCTGACGCTCGACGTCATCAACATCAACAACGCGAAGTACTTCGCCTACCAGAACTTCGCCGGTGCGCAGCGCCTGCTGCAGTTCGAGAAGTACGGCCCGACCTTCAAGTTCGGTGCAAGGATGAACTTCTGATGGATTGGCGGACCATCCTCGGGGCCGGGTCGGGAGTGATGCTCCCGGCCGTCCTCCTCGCCGGTTGCGCGACAACCGGCGAGGCGCCGCGGCCCTACCTGCCTGCCATCGACGTTCCGGCCCAGGCCGAAACCCTGCCGGTGGGTACGGCCCATGCCGATGCCGCCGACGACCCGGCAATCTGGCGCAATGCGGCCGATCCCGCGGCGAGCCTGATCGTCGGCACCGACAAGAAGGCCGGTCTCTATGTCTATGATCTTGACGGCAAGGTTCGCGATTTCCTTGCTGCCGGGGCGATCAACAATGTCGACCTGCGTGAGGTGCGCATGGCCGATGGCGGCACGCGTATCCTCGTGGCTGCCAGCGACCGCACCGACAAGGCGCAGCCGCGCATTGCCCTGTTCTGGCTCGATGGTGCGACGGGCAAGTTGACGGAAATCGGTTCGGATACCTTCCTGCCTGCCGGTCATGCACCGGCCGAGGCCTACGGGTTCTGCCTTGGCGGTGCGCTCGGCCCGAACGAGCTGGCGCGGGCCTATGTCGTGCTCAAGGATGGGACCGTCGCCGAAAGCGGCCTGTACGAAAAGGATGGCCGGATCGTGCCGGACTATCTGCGGCAGGTGAAGTTCGCCAGCCAGTCGGAAGGCTGCGTCGTCGACGATGCGACACACACGCTCTACATCGCCGAAGAGGACGTCGGCATCTGGCGCGTGCCTCTGACGGGCGAACTGAAAGCCGCGCCGTTCGCGCGCGTCGGGGCCGAAGACGGGCTGGTCGACGATGTCGAGGGACTTGCCATTGCCCAGAAACCGGGCGGCAGCAGCAGCTGGCTGGTGGCTTCGAGCCAGGGCGACAATGCCTATGCCGTGTTCGATCCGGCTTCGGGCAAGCTCGCAGGCCGCTTCCGCATCAATGGCGGGGCGATCGACGGGACCAGCGATACCGACGGGATCGAGGTGGTGCTCGGCGATTTCGGTCCGCAGTTCCCGGAAGGCCTGTTCATTGCGCAGGACGGGGACAACGCCCCCGATGCGCAGAACTTCAAGCTGCTCTCCTGGCGCGCGATCCGCACTGCGCTCGGCCTCGACTGACCCGAGCCGGGCGCTCGCCGCACCCGGCCGCCATGGTGCAATCCGCTTGAGGCTCGGGCGGCAATTGCGGTATGGGGCCGGGACTGGCGAGGGAATCGTGACCTTTGGACATGCGTAATGCGATCATTGCTGCCCTGGGTGCCACGATTCTGGCCATCCCGGGCGTTGCCTGCGCCGATGTCCTGCAAGTGGGCGAGGGCGGCTTCACCTGGATTGCAGGCGGTCCGGTCCAGCTTCCCGGGCAGGAGGCCCTGGCCGGCGAAGCACTAGCGGTTCCCGAGCATCTCGACGCCGGGCTGGAGCCCCAGTCGATCACCCATGCCCTCGATGCCGCCGGGCCTTCGCGCTGGCGGACACGCGTGGCCGAGCTGGCGGCGAAGTATGACATCAGCCCCAGCCTGCTCGAAGCCGTGGTCTGGCAGGAAAGCCGCTGGAACGAAAAGGCGGTTTCCCCCGTCGGCGCGCGCGGTCTCGCCCAGCTCATGCCCGGCACCGCGCGGCAGATGGGGGTCGATGCCGCCGATCCCATGGCGAATCTGGAAGGCGGCGCGCGATACCTGCGCATGCAGCTGGACGCTTTCGGCGGCGATATCGAGAAGGCGCTGGCGGCCTACAATGCAGGGCCGATGCGCGTGCAGCAGGCCGGTGGCATCCCGCGCATTCGCGAGACGCAGGCCTATGTCGCGGCGATCATGGCGCGTTTGGCCGATCCGGTCCGCCAGTAAATCTGCTAGGCGGTTCAGGCCGTGACGGCCTAGGCGGCGCGCCGCAGCTGCAGCGCGCCCGTCCTGTCTCTCAGCCGAGCATGGCCTGCATCATCGAGCGCACTTCGGCGCCCATGTCCTCACGGTCGAGCGCGATGGCGAGGGTCGCTTCGACGAAGCCGACCTTCGATCCGCAGTCGAAGCGGCGGCCATCGAAAGTCACGGCATGGAAGGGCTGTGCGCCGATCAGCTTGGCCATCGAATCGGTCAGCTGGATTTCGCCGCCTGCACCTTTGCCCTGGTTGGCGAGCAGGCCCATGATCTCGGGCTGGAGGATGTAGCGGCCCGAGACGATCTTGTTCGAAGGGGCGTCTTCTGCCCTGGGCTTCTCCACGAGGCCCTTCACTTCGGTAAGGTTGCCCTTGCTTTCGCCCGGCGCGATGACGCCGTAGCTCGAGACTTCCTCATGCGGGACTTCGATCACCGAGACGAGGTTGCCGCCGACCGTGTTGTAGGCCTCGACCATCTGCGCCATGCAGCCGGGTGAGCCGTACATCAGCTCGTCGGGAAGGAAGATCGCGAAGGGCTCGTCGCCGACGACGGCGCGCGCGCACCAGATCGCGTGGCCCAGTCCCATCGGCACCTGCTGGCGCACGGTGACCAGATTACCCGGCTGGATGCGCGTCGGATCCAGCGGATCGAGCGACTTTCCGCGCGAATTCATCGTCGCTTCCAGTTCGTAGGCGGTATCGAAATGCTCCACGATCGCGGTCTTGCCGCGACCTGTGACGAAGACGAACTCCTCGATCCCCGCCTCGCGCGCCTCATCCACGGCGTACTGGATCAGCGGGCGATCGACCACCGGAAGCAGTTCCTTGGGGATCGCCTTGGTGGCGGGCAGGAAGCGCGTGCCCAGACCGGCAACAGGAAAGACGGCCTTGCGGACGGGCTTGCGGAAATTGTTGTCTGACATGGACTAAGTCTTCGCCTCGTTTTGTTGCAGGCCGATTAAAGCGCCTTGGATGCGGCAGTGCAACATGAGTAAGCCTAATTCTTCGGCGACCGGAAGGTTGCGTGCGATGCTTGCCGCCCTGACGAATTCCACTAAATGGCACTAAATGGACAAGATCATCATTGAAGGCGGAAAGCGCCTTTCCGGAACGATTCCCGTATCTGGTGCAAAGAACGCCGCGCTTACGCTGCTGCCTTGCGCGCTGCTGACCGACGAACCCCTGACCCTGCGCAATCTGCCGCGTCTGGCGGATATCGACGGTTTCCAGCACCTCATGAACCAGTTCGGCGTCTCGACGATGATCGCCGGATCGCGCCCGGAAGACTTCGGCCGCGTCATGACCCTGCAGGCGACGCGCATCACCAGCTCGGTCGCCCCCTATGACCTCGTGCGCAAGATGCGCGCGTCGATTCTCGTCCTCGGCCCGATGCTGGCGCGCATGGGCGAAGCCACCGTCTCGCTGCCGGGCGGCTGCGCCATCGGCAATCGCCCGATCGATCTGCACCTCAAGGCGCTGGAGGCTTTCGGCGCGCAGATCGAACTGGCCGCGGGCTACGTGAAGGCGATCGCGCCCGATGGCGGCCTGCCCGGCGGCCGCTATTCCTTCCCGGTCGTTTCGGTCGGCGCCACGGAGAACGCGCTGATGGCGGCAGTGCTGGCGAACGGCAAGTCGACGCTGCACAATGCCGCGCGCGAGCCGGAAATCGTCGACTTGTGCAACCTGCTCGTGGCGATGGGCGCGCAGATCGAGGGTATCGGCACGTCCGACCTCACCATTCATGGCGTGCCGCGCCTGCACGGTGCCACTTACATGGTCATGCCCGATCGCATCGAGGCCGGCTCCTATGCCTGCGCCGCGGCGATCACCGGGGGCGAGGTCATGCTCAAGGGCGCGCGGATCGAGGACATGGAAGCGACCGTGCAAGCGCTGCGCGATGCCGGCGTTTCCGTCGAGCCGCGCGCGGGCGGCATCCATGTTGCGTCCGACGGAAAGCTGCGCCCGGTCAACCTGTCCACTGCGCCCTATCCCGGCTTCGCCACCGACATGCAGGCCCAGCTCATGGCGCTGCTGTGCCGGGCCGAGGGTACCAGCGTTCTGAACGAGACCATCTTCGAGAACCGCTACATGCACGTTCCCGAACTCAACCGCATGAGCGCGCATATCGAGACTTCGGGCCGCACGGCCATCGTCCACGGTGTTCCTAGGCTGACCGGGGCGGAAGTCATGGCAACCGACTTGCGCGCTTCGATGAGCCTCGTCATTGCCGGCCTGGCTGCCGAGGGCGAGACCCAGGTGCACCGCCTCTATCACCTCGATCGCGGGTACGAGCGGCTCGAGGAAAAGCTCGCTCTGGTCGGCGCTCAGGTCGAACGGGTCGGCGGCGACTGAGCCGCAGGCGGCAACCACCGGCAGTCCCCATGCATTACTTCCTCGTATAGACGAGAGGAGTTGAACAATGGGCCTGATCAAGATGGCTGCAGCCGGCGCGGCCGGTTACGCGCTCTACAAATATGCGACACGCGAGAAGGAAGAGACGGCCTACGCTGGTGGCGACGAGAATTTCTCGCAAGTTCGCGAAGCAGGGCCAAGTGCGATGAAGAATCGTCCGTCGACATGGAACAAGGTGGACGAGGCGAGCGACGAGAGCTTCCCGGCCAGCGATCCGCCGGCAACCTACTGAAGTTCCACGTGGAGCAATTTGTCCCGATAGCATTCGGGAGACTCGAAAGGGGCGGCGCCGGGTGGTGACCGCCCCTTTTGGTTAAGATCGTGGCGCCGCAGTGCTCTTTCCGGTTCGCGGTGTGCGGTTCGCCGGGCGCAAAAGCGATCCAAGGATTAACGCTTTAAGATCAAGGCGTTCGCCGCAGATGTCGGGTGTGGATCAGTGCACTTGCTGCGGAAAGCCGGGATTTCCGCGCTTCGAAGCAGGATTTGGTTAGCTTCTTTTTCGGATGAGGCATATGTCTTTTGATATAGAGGCGCCAAATTCGTGTTAAGGTTAACGCGGATGGTGATTCATCTCGATGAGGTTGAAAGTATGGGGATCGTCAAGAGCATCAAGGGGCTGTTTTCGCGCTCGCGTGGACGCCGCCCTTCGGTCGATGCCGAGCGGGCGGTGCACTGGCGCAAGTATGAAGCAAACCCTCAGGCGGTGAGCCAGCAACTGGCTGACCGCACACCCGTTGAGATGCCCGTGGGGCAATTCGACTGATCGCCGGGAAGAGCGCGACTTATCGGGCGACGGGATCCGGGCAAGGCCTCACGTCCGGCCCTTTCTACATCGGCTGCCGGTAGGCCAGTGCCAGCCACACGCGGACTGCGCTGGCAAGTCCTGGCGGGGTGTCGGCTTCGAGACGCTCTGCATCGATCCGCGCGATGAGGGCGTTGACGGGGATCTTTTCCGCCGCGGCCCTGTCCTTGAGCAGGTCCCAGAACACAGGTTCCAGGCTGATCGAGGTCTTGTGCCCGGCGATTTCGACCGATCGCTTGACGGGCGGATGATAGGGGGAGGGCATTGCGCGACCTTGCTGCTTATCGTGCCGAGGGAGCAATTTCCCGGCACGGCGCGGCGGCGGCGCGTGCGTGTCGGTCAAACGGCCGCCGGAACCGGGCATCCGTATGGAGCGAACGAGCGGTGGCCCGATCGCTCCATACGCCGGGTTCAGTACATGTGCTGGCCGCCGTTGATGCTCAGCGTCGAGCCGGTGACGAAAGTGGCGTTCTCCGAGCAGAGGAACGCGCAGCCGCGGGCGATCTCGTAAGCGTGGCCGAGGCGGCCGACCGGGATCTTGGCGACGATCTTTTCCAGCACCGGCGGCGGCACGGCCGCAACCATGTCGGTGTCGATGTAGCCGGGCGCGATGGCGTTGACGGTCACGCCGTACTTGGCGCCTTCCTGCGCCAGCGCCTTGGTGAATCCGTGGATACCCGACTTGGCGGCGGCGTAGTTGACCTGGCCGTACTGCCCGGCCTGGCCGTTGATCGAGCCGATGTTGACGATACGGCCCCAACCGCGGTCCCGCATTCCGGGGAAGGTGGCCTTGGCCATATTGAAGCAACCGCCGAGGTTGATTCGCATCACCTCGTTCCAGTCTTCGAAGCTCATCTTGTGGAGCACGCCGTCGCGGGTAATGCCGGCATTGTTGATGACAATGTCGACCGGGCCGACTTCCTCGGCCACTCTTGCGCAGCCGTCGAGGCAGGCCTCATGGTCGCCCACGTCCCATTTATAGGCTGGAATACCAGTCCGTTCCGTGAAAGCCATCGCCTTTTCGTCATTGCCTGCGTAATTCGCAACGACGTTATGCCCACGATCCTTCAATGCGAGTGAAATTGCCTCTCCGATACCCCGAGTCCCGCCAGTAACAATTGCAACGCGTGCCATAGAGTGCCTTTCGCATGAGTTTGGCTCCACCTCGTCTTTGCTAGGAAATGCGTGGGGGCAGAGCAAGGGCGCGTAGTCATCGGTCGATGAATTTTCTTCCATCGCCTTAATAGGACTGTAATATTACTTTGAAGCGTCAGGTTGTCGTCAGAATCTGAACTGGGTTCCGACGTACACGGCCTGGCTGTCCTGTTTGCCGTCGGTCAGCGGCAGGAGGCGCTCGCGGTCCTGCGAATAGCGCACGCCGGCCGTGACGTTGAGGTTGTCGGTCACGCGATAGGCTCCCCCCAGATCGACTTCGCCGGCATCGCCCGCAAAGGTTCGCGGAGCACGCCCCGCCGCGCGCTTCTCATCGATCGAGATGCGCGGGCTGAAGCGCGAATCGGTATCGGTTGCGGACGCCCCGGGCGACAGGCTGAACTTCTGGAGATCGGGAATTTCCGCAGGGTTCCGGCTGGCCGGGGGCTGGACGAGATTCTGGGCGAAATTCTGGTAGCCGCGCGCCACGCCCAGATTGAAGCCGGTCGGCGCCATGCGCAGGTTGCCGGGCTCTTGGTCGGCCTTGGCGACCGGCGTGTGGTGGCGCACGATGATGGCCTTGGCCGCTTCGGGATCGACGCGAACTGCAACGGTCACGGCCCGGTCGGGACGATTGGGCGTGCCGGCCGGAGTAAAGGGGAACTGCTGGCCTTTCGCCAGCGAGCGCATGGCAACGGCCCGCGACAGGTTTTCTTCCGAGGATTCGGGATCGAGCGATTCGAGGGCCGGCGCGCTGAAGTTTGCGGCCCGGATCGTAGCGGTGAAAGCCAGCACGGCGCTGGGCAGGGCGAGCACACTGACGCAGCATGCAAGCAATATGCCGGTCTTGATGCCGCCTCTCGCGGCCAGATTGCTCCCCGAACTCATCACAAACTCACGCCAGATACCTGTCTGACCCCAATCGGTCCCGTTGCCGCGCCCTGCGATGGCCGGCTTGGCAGCCGCCGGAATCGCTTCGCACATTTTCCCTGTCCTTGCCGAAAGAGAGCTTAACACAGTCTGATCGGCGGGGGGAGACAGAAGCGTTCCATGCGGCCTGTCGGCGTGCCGGGCGTTCAGGTCGCGTTTAGGCTGTCCCCGCTTAGGCCGGTCCGTCAACGCCGGCGCTCTTGCCGCAAGTGTGTTGGCAGCTATAGAGGCGTTGACGGCGGGTTTCGTGACAGCGCTTTTCGCCACCAGGATTCAGGAATTGGGAACGACAATGACAGGCAGCACCGATACCGGCCTCTTCACTGCTCGCAACATGGTCCGCGTCGGCCTCTGCGCCGCGGCGGCACTCGCTCTGACGGGCTGTGGCGGCAAGAAGCAGACCGCCGCGGTGATGGCGCCCTCGCAGGTGACCACCATCGGCGTGAACAGCTACCTCTGGCGCGCCAGCCTCGATACGCTCTCGTTCATGCCGCTGCTCCAGTCGGACAGCGCGGGCGGCGTCATCGTCACCGACTGGTACACCAACCCCAAGAATCCCGGCGAGCGGATGAAGGTCACGGTGATGATCCTCGACCAGGACCTGCGCGCCGACGCGCTGCGCGTCACCGCCGCCCGCGAAGTCGCGGCCAATGGCGGCTGGGCCGCCGCGCCGGTCGAGGCTGCGACCGTGCAGAAGCTCGAAGACATCATCCTCACCCGTGCCCGCGACCTGCGTCGCAACTCGGTGGGCGGCTGATACCCATGGATTGGCGGGCCAGCCGGCCCACCACAGGTTCGCGGGTCGGCTGACCCGCAGGAGACTAGACTGACATGAGTGAGCGGTTCGATCCGGCTCAGGCGGATACCCGCTGGCAGGCGGCGTGGGACGAAGCCCAGTGTTTCAAGGCGGACGACACTTCGTCCAAGCCCCGCAGCTACGTCCTTGAGATGTTCCCCTATCCCTCGGGGCGCATCCACATCGGCCACGTGCGCAACTACACGATGGGCGACGTGCTGGCGCGCTACAAGCGCATGACCGGGCATGAAGTGCTCCACCCGATGGGCTGGGACGCCTTCGGCATGCCGGCCGAGAACGCGGCCATGGAAAAGGGCGTGCATCCGGGCGGCTGGACGCGCGAGAACATCGCGAACATGAAGGCGCAGCTCAAGCGGCTGGGCTTCGCGCTCGACTGGAGCCGCGAGATCGCCACCTGCGAGCCGGAATACTACGGCCACGAGCAGGCGCTGTTCCTCGACCTGTACGAACACGGCCTCGTCTACCGCAAGGAATCGGCGGTGAACTGGGACCCGGTCGACCAGACGGTGCTGGCCAACGAGCAGGTCATCGACGGGCGCGGCTGGCGTTCGGGTGCACTGGTCGAGAAGCGCAAGCTCAACCAGTGGTTCCTCAAGATCACCGACTTTGCCGACGAATTGCTCGAAGGCCTCTCCGGCCTCGACAAGTGGCCGGAAAAAGTCCGCACGATGCAGGAAAACTGGATCGGCAAGAGCCAGGGCCTGCAGTTCCGCTTCGACCTCTCTGACGGCGGCACGGTCGAAGTTTACTCGACCCGCCCCGATACGATCTTCGGTGCCAGTTTCGTAGCCGTCGCCGCCGATCACCCGATCGCGCAGGGCGTGGCTGCGGGGAATCAGGAAGTTCAGGACTTCATCGCGCTGTGCAAGCAGGGCGGGACGACCGCGGCCGAGCTGGAAACCGCCGAGAAGCTGGGCTTCGATACCGGCATCACGGCAAGGCACCCGTTCACCGGCGCCGCGCTTCCGGTCTTCATCGCCAACTTCGTGCTGATGGACTACGGCACCGGCGCGGTCATGGCCGTGCCGGGACACGACCAGCGCGACTTCGAGTTCGCGACCAAGTACGCACTGCCGATCCCGCGCGTCGTCGCGGCAAGCCTGGAAGAGGCCGACACGCCCTTCGACGGCGAGGCCGAGAGCGGTGACGGCGTCATCGTCAATTCCGACTTCCTCGACGGCATGAGCGTTGCCGAGGCGAAGGCGGACGTTATCTCCCGTGCCGAAAGCGGCGGCTGGGGCGAAGGCAAGACGGTCTGGCGCCTGCGCGACTGGGGCGTTTCGCGCCAGCGCTACTGGGGCACGCCGATCCCGTTCATCCACTGCGAAGTCTGCGGCGTCGTGCCGGTGCCCAAGAAGCACCTGCCGGTGACCTTGCCCGAGGACGTCGACTTCTCGACCCCGGGCAATCCGCTGGTCCGCCATCCGACCTGGAAGCATGTGGATTGTCCGCAGTGCGGCAAGCCTGCCCGGCGCGAGACCGATACCCTCGACACTTTCGTCGACAGCTCGTGGTACTTCCTGCGCTTCGCCAGCCAGCCCGGCGACAGGCCGTTCGATCCGGCGAAGATTGCGCAGTGGCTGCCGGTCGAGCAGTACATCGGCGGCATCGAGCACGCGATCCTGCACTTGCTCTATGCTCGTTTCTGGACCCGCGCACTTGCCCGCATCGGCAAGGTCGAGGTGAAGGAGCCCTTCGCCAGCCTGTTCACGCAGGGCATGGTCACGCACGAGACCTACGAGCGCAGGAATCCCGAGAACGGCCAGCCGGTCTATTTTGCTCCGGGCGATGTCGAACGCACGGCCGAGGGGGCAACGCTCAAGGCCGATGGCGCGCCGGTCGAGATCGGCCGCGTCATCAAGATGTCGAAGTCCAAGAAGAACGTCGTCGATCCCGACGAGATCGTCGCGACTTACGGCGCCGACGCGATCCGCTGGTTCATGCTGTCCGACAGCCCGCCCGAGCGCGACCTGCCCTGGTCGGAAGCGGGTATCGAGGGCTGCGCGCGCTTCGTGCAGCGCCTGTGGCGTCTGTTCGGCCAGTACGACGCCTCGGCCGAGGGCGAGGACAAGGCGGTCGACCGCAAGGCGCACCAGACCGTCGCCGCCGTAGCCCAGGACATCGAATCGCTCGGCTTCAACAAGGCCGTCGCGCGCATCTACGAACTGACCGGCGTGATCGAGAAGGCAAAGCCATCGGCCAGCCGTTCGGAAGCGATCCGCAAGGTCCTGCTGCTCGTGGCGCCGATGATGCCGCACCTCGCCGAAGAGGCTTTTGCCACCTTCGGTCAGGGCCTTGTGGCCGAGGCCGCCTGGCCCGAAGTCGATCCGGCGCTGCTGGTCGAGGACGAAGTGACCGTCGCGATCCAGGTGAAGGGCAAGCTGCGCGACACCATCACCGTGGCCAAGGGCACGGCGAAGGAAGAACTCGAGGCGCTTGCTCTCGCCAGCGAGAAAGTGCAGCGTGCGCTCGATGGTGCCGAGGTGAGGAAAGTGATCGTCGTGCCCGACCGACTGGTGAACCTCGTCGCGTGAAACGCGCCCTGGCCCTGTTCGGAGCACTGATGCTCGCCGGTTGCGGGTTGCAGCCGATGTATGCCGGTGGCGGCAGCGGCGCCGTGGCGCGCGGCCTGTCCGACATCCAGGTGGCCGCGATAGAAGGGCGCGCGGGCTGGCTCGTGCGCAATGCTCTGGTCGACCAGCTGGGCAAGGGACAGGCTGGCTCGACGCCGCGCTATCGCCTCGATGTCCGGCTCGATGACAAGCTGGAGGGCTTCGCGCTCTTGTCCGACGACACCGTCGGCCGTGAACGGCGCACGCTGCGGGCCCGCTACCAGCTCGTCGACCTGAACAGCGACGAGATCGTCCTCGACGCCTCCGCCGGTTCGGACGCGGGCATCGACGTGGTCTCCTCGGACTATGCGACGATCGCAGCCGAACAGGCGGCGCTGGAGAACCTCGCCAAGGACGTCGCCAGCCGGATCGTCACCAATGTCGCGCTGCGTCTGCGCGGCGATACGAGCCAGTGAAGGCGACGCAGAAAGACTTCGCCGGGATCGCTTCACGCGCAGCTCGCGATGTGCGCGTTGCCTTTTTCTGCGGCCCGGACGAATCCGGCGCGCTCGATGCTGCGCACAAGCTGGTCTCTTTGCTGGCGGATCCGGGCGAGCGGATCGAGTTGCCCGGCGCGGAACTGCGCAGGGACCCGGTGCGCCTGGGTGACGAGGCCCGCTCCAATTCGCTGTTCGGTGGAACCCGCCACATCTGGGTGCGAGCCCAGGGCGACGAGGCCCATGACGCGGTGCGCAACCTGATCGAGGACGATGTCGAGTCCTGCCCGGTCGTGATTGTCGCCACCGGGGCGACCGACAAGTCGCGCACCGCGAAGCTGCTGATCAACCGCGACGATGCCCTCGTGGCGATGTTCTATCCGCCCGATCTCGGCGCCGTGACCGGCGCTGTGCGCACGATGGCCAATGGCGCCGGCCTCAAGATGGGCGGTGAGCTGGCCGAGCGCATCGCCCGCGGCGCTGGCCTCGACAGCCGGATCGCCCGCTCCGAAGTGGAGAAGCTGGCGCTCTATCTCGATGCTTCGCCGGAGACGCCGCGACCGGTTTCCGCGGCCGATCTCGACTCCGTGGGCGCGCAGACGGAAGACGACGATTTCTCGCCCCTGGTCGATACCGTGCTCGGTGGGCGCCGCAATGCGGTTGCGAGCGAACTGAAGCGGATGCGCGAACTTGGGATGAATCCGGTCGGCCTGCTGCTTGCCTTCGAGCGTCGGACGGCGCAGCTGGCCGCGCTGAACGCGAAGCTGGGCCGCGGCGGCGACGTTGCCGGGCTCCTCAAGGCCGAAGCGGGCGCGCGTCGTATCTTCTGGAAGGATCAGCCCGCGCTCAACGAACAATTGCGCATCTGGCGTGGTCCGCGAATCGAACGCCTCACCGCGAAACTTGTTGCAATGCACCAGTCGTTGCTGGCGAATAGCCAGGACGCGGAACTCCTTTTGGCTGAAGGACTGCTCGAAATAGCCAGAATCGCCTGTTTGACGGTGAAGCAGCGGACATAGGGAACGGTTGGACTTAATCCGCTTTTCCAATTGCATGCCACGTTTTTAAGCTTCAGTATCTTTTGCAGTGCAGCATCGCATCGAGTGTAATCGATGCCAGCTATCTGTGAAGAAAGCAGGCATTGTGCAGTTGGATTCGAGGAGTGCGAGACTGATGAATGCGCCGCTGACGAAGGGCGAGTTCATTAACGGCCAGGAATTCGACGAGCTGCTCGTTGCCCCTTCGCTCGTTCGTCGCAAGCTGCAATGCTATCTGGCTCTACTCCTCAGTGACGTGGTCGGGGTTTTCCTGGGTTTTGCCATTGCGGGCCAGTTGTATATGGCCAGGGAAGGTTTCTACGATTCCGTTCTTTACGGGTCTTTGATCTTCCCGATCTTTCTGACCATCGCCTTCTACAACGGGGCATATTCCATCGATGCGCTCAGATCGGGCTGGTCCGGGATCATGCGAGCGGAACTGGCATTCGTGATTGCCATTGCGGTCGTTGTCTTCGTCCAGTTCCTGACCAGTTCGTCGGCGGACTTTTCGCGCGTGACCTTCAGTGGCGGTGCCGTTCTGGCCATGGCCCTGATCGCCTGGCTGCGCCTGCAGATGCGCAGCTTCGTGACGTGGCGCTGCGGGCGCAGCGTGATCAACGAGCTGATCATCGATGATGGCGGACCGCAGGTGCATATCCGCAATGCCATCCGCATTTCCGCAGCGGCCATGGGCCTGCGCCCCAATCTCAACGACCCGGACGATCTCGATCGTGTCGGTCTGGTCCTGCGCAACATCGATCGGGTTGTCGTCAGCTGTCCGTCGGATCGTCGCCTCGATTGGGCGATGATCCTCAAGGGCGCCAACGTCGAAGGCGAAGTACTGGACGATCAGGTTGCCAGGCTGGGCGCGCAGGGCGCCCGCACGATCGGCAATCACGGTCTGCTGATGGTTTCCGCGGGGCCGCTCGGCCTGCGCCAGCGCGCGATCAAGCGCATCTTCGACATGGCCTTCGCCGGCTCGGCGATCCTCGTGCTTTCGCCATTGCTGATCGTTGTCGCATTGGCGATCAAGCTGCAGGACGGTGGCCCGGTCCTGTTCATCCAGAAGCGCATGGGACGGGGCAACTGCTTCTTCAACATGTACAAGTTCCGCAGCATGACGACGGCGCTGTGCGATAGCGACGGAAATGTCTCGGCCTCGAAGGACGACAAGCGGATCACTCCGGTCGGCAGGTTCATCCGCTCGACCAGCCTCGACGAGCTGCCGCAGCTCTTCAACGTCCTGCTCGGCGACATGAGCCTAGTCGGACCCCGCCCGCACGCCACCGGCTCGCTGGCGGGGCAGAAGCTCTTCTGGGAAGTGGACCGCCGTTACTGGCAGCGGCACAGCCTGAAGCCGGGCCTCAGCGGCCTGGCACAGGTGCGCGGCTTTCGCGGTGCCACCGATCACGAGGGCGACCTCGTGAAGCGCCTTCAGTCCGATCTTGAGTATCTCGAGGGCTGGACCATCGGCCGCGACATCAAGATTCTGTTCCTGACCTTGCGCGTTCTGGTCCACGACCGCGCGTTCTGAGCGCGAAGGACGAAGCCTCGACCTACATCGATCGTTGCCCTGGCGTCAGTTGCGCTGAACGCTGGCGTCGGGGGCCATTGTGGCCCCGCATCCGTCAGTTCTGCTTGGGAACGCTGAAAGTGCCCGAGACCCGGCCACCCGAAGCCGAGGATACCCCGCTCTTCAGGTCGATGACGAAACGCCCGCCGCGCAGGGTGTCGGAATCGCGCTTGAGCGAGGCATTGCCGATCATCGTGATGATGCGCTTGTTGAAGTCGTAGATCGCGGTATCGCCGGTTGCCACTTCGTTGCCGCGGGTAACGGTCACCCCGCCGCTGGCCGTGATCCGCTGGAGCTTGAGCTCATCGGCATTGGTGAAATTGACGACGGTGCGCGCGGCGCGCAGGCGCAGGTCGGTCTGCTTGATATCGACATTGCCGGTCAACACGACGCGGTTCTGCTTGTCCTGCAGCTCGATGCGGTCGGCGGCATAGTCGACCGGCGCATCGGTGTCATGGCCGGGGAAGACTTGCGCGCCAAGCTGCTGCGTCGCGATCAGGCTGGCGCCGGCCAGCAGCGGCAGGGCGACGGCGACGCGCATTGCGGCACGGGAGGTGAAAGGGCGCGGGCTGCGACGGGTCATTGCGGTATCCTAAGCTTGCCGGGCGTCATGCGCAGCCGGGCATTGCCTTCAAGCGTGACTGTTCGTTCGTTGAAATCGGCCTTCATGGTCTGCGCCGCGAAAGTGCCGGTGGGCACTTTGCCTTCGACGCCGCCCGTGCCGACGGCCTTGCGGTCCTTGACGTCGATGGCGACGTTGTTCGTCACCATGCGATAGCCGTCCGCAGCCGCGAAATTCACCGGCCCGTCAACCTTGATCGTTTCGGTATCGTAATTGTACGCACCGCGTGGCGCGTCGATCTTGGCGGGGCCGTCGTTGAGATTGAGCTGCGCCACCAGGTCCAGCATCTGCACCACCGGCAAGCTCGCGGACTTCTGCACCGCGCTTCCGGCCGTGACGACGAAGGCCCGGCCGCGATCGTCGAGGCCGCGATAGGCCGCATCGGCCACGCGGATGCGTTCCTTCGTCACGGCCACCTTGTTGCGGTCAAGCAGGAAGCTGATCTCGCCGCGCGGCGACAGGGGCATGAGAATCATGATGGCGGCAACCACGCCTATCCCTGCCGGCAGGGCCTTGGCGAGGAAGGCGACAAGCCGGTCATGCGAACCGCCCGGCGCAGCGAAGTGCCGGCGTCGGTTGCGGATCTGGGTGGCCTCGACCGACATGGTCGATCAGGCGGCCTGGTGGCTGAAGATGTCGTGATCCGGCCAGCCGGCCAAGTCGAGCCGGGCGCGTGCCGGCAGGAAATCGAAACAGGCCTGCGCGATCTCGGTCCGCTTCTCGCGAGCGAGGCGCTCGACGAGAATTTCGTGCATGGCGTGCAGATAGCGCACGTCCGATGCCGCATAGTCCTTCTGCGCGTCGCTCAGCTCGGGTGCGCCCCAGTCGCTCGACTGCTGCTGCTTGGATACTTCCTTGCCGAGAAGCTCGCGCACGAGGTCCTTCAGGCCGTGGCGATCTGTGTAAGTGCGCACCAGCTTGCTGGCGATCTTGGTGCAGAACACCGGCGCAGCCATCACGCCCAGGTAATGTTCGATCGCGGCCAGGTCGAAGCGCGCGAAATGGTAAAGTTTGAGGCGTGCCGGATCGGCAAGGACAGCCTTGAGATTAGGCGCATCGAATGTGCTTCCGGGGCCGAAGCGGACGAGATGCTCGTCGCCCTTGCCATCGGAAATCTGGACCACGCAGAGGCGGTCGCGCGGGGTTATGAGGCCCATCGTCTCGGTATCGACGGCGACGGGGCCCGGGGCGAGGACGCCTTCGGGGAGATCTTCTTCGTGGAGATAGACAGCCATGATCCGAAAATGCTTAGGGACTGGGCCGGTGTTTCGCAATGGGCGCTGTTCGCGAAGGGCGGCTCCCTGGCGCTTTCGGAGGACGAACGGGCATGAATGCAACAGCAAGCGCGCAGTCAGTGCCCCCGGCATGGCAGCCGGTGCTGGGCGAGGTGCTCGAATCGCGCGAATCCAGACAGTTGATCGGCTGGCTGCAGGCTCAGGAAGAAGCCGGCAAGCGAATCTATCCACCGCACGGCCATCGCCTGCGTGCGCTCGAACTGACGCCGCTGGACGCGGTGCGGGTCGTGATTCTCGGTCAGGACCCCTATCACGGCGCGGGCCAGGCGCACGGCCTGGCTTTCTCGGTGCCCGAAGGGGTGCGCGTGCCGCCATCGCTGGCGAATATCTACAAGGAGCTGGCGAGCGACTGCGGCGTCACCGCGCCGGGTCACGGCAACCTGGAGCATTGGGCGCGCCAGGGCGTGCTGCTGCTCAACAATGCGCTGACCGTGGAGGAAGGGCAGGCCGGCTCGCACCAGAAAAAGGGCTGGGAAGCGATCACCGATGCTGCCGTGGCAGCCGTTGCCGCCAAGAGCGAGCCATGCGTGTTCCTCCTTTGGGGCAACCACGCGCAGAAGAAGGCGTCGCGGGTCCCGGGACTGGCTTCGAGCCACCATCTCGTGCTGACGGCGCCGCATCCCAGCCCGCTGTCGGCGCATTCCGGGTTCTTCGGCTGCCGCCACTTCAGCCGCGCCAATGCCTTCCTTGCCGAGAACGGGCGCGGGACGATCGACTGGTAGGGGGGGCAGGAGCACCGCGCCCAATTCCATTCCAGGCTGCCCTCCGCTCGGCCTGAGTGGCGGTTTGCGGATTCCTTCGACAGGCTCAGAATGAGCACGCGCGGCTCTCTATGGAGATTTCCGGGTGAGGTCAGCGCGAATCGCGGCGAAGGGCCCTCGTGCCAACGAAAAAGGGGCGCGCCTTGCGGCACGCCCCTTTCGTGATTTCGGCCCGGTCCGGCTCAGCGCGGCAGTTCGCTCACGCCCATGAGCATTTCGTCGACCGAGCGGGCGCACTGGCGGCCCTCGCGGATTGCCCAGACCACCAGCGACTGGCCACGGCGCATGTCGCCGCAGGAGAAGATCTTTTCGTCGTTTGTCTGGTACTTCTCGGTGTCGGCCTTGACGTTGCCGCGCGGGTCGAGCTCGACGGCGGCCTGGTCCAGCATGCCGGCCTTGCGGGGGCCGGTGAAGCCCATGGCCAGCAGGATGAGGTCGGCCTGGAGCGTGAACTCGCTGCCCGCGACCTCGTGCATCTTGCCGTCTTTCCACTCGACGCGGACGCATTCGAGCGCCTTGACGTCGTTGTCGCCGATGACGCGCTTGGTCAGCACGGCCCAGTCGCGCTCGCAACCTTCCTCATGGCTCGAGGAGGTGCGCAGCTTGAGCGGCCAGTTCGGCCAGCTCATGGCCTTGTCCTCGTGGACCGGCGGCTTGGGCATGATCTCGAGCTGGGTGACCGAAAGGGCGCCCTGGCGGTTCGAGGTGCCGACGCAGTCGGAGCCGGTGTCACCGCCGCCGATGACGATGACGTGCTTGCCGGTCGCGGTCAGCGAGCCGCGCGGCGCGGCGCGCAGTTCATCGTCGCCGGCATTGCGCTTGTTCTGCTGGGTCAGGAATTCCATCGCCAGGCGCACGCTCGGTAGTTCCGAACCCGGAATGTCGAGACGGCGCGCTTCCTCGGCGCCGCCCGCGAAAACGACGGCGTCGTAGTTTTCCTTGAGCGAGTTTACCGAGACCGAGACACCCACCTCGACGGAAGTCTTGAACTCAACGCCTTCGGCTTCCATCTGCGCCGCGCGGCGATTGATGAGGTGCTTCTCCATCTTGAAGTCGGGGATGCCGTAACGCATCAGCCCGCCGACGCGGTCGTTCTTCTCGAACACGGTGACCGAGTGGCCGGCGCGGGCAAGCTGCTGCGCGCAGGCCATGCCCGCCGGACCCGAACCGACGACGGCGACCGACTTGCCGGTGCGCTTCGCCGGGATTTTCGGCGTGATCCAGCCTTCGGCCCAGCCCTTGTCGACGATCGCGCATTCGATCGACTTGATGGTGACCGGCTGGTCGACGATGTTCAGCGTGCAGGCCGCCTCGCACGGAGCGGGGCAGATGCGGCCGGTGAATTCCGGAAAGTTGTTGGTCGAGTGGAGGACTTCCAGCGCATTGCGGTAGTCGTCCTCGTAGACCAGGTGGTTCCAGTCCGGGATGATGTTGTTGACGGGGCAACCCGTATGGCAGTGCGGGATGCCGCAGTTCATGCAGCGCGACGCTTGTGCCTTGAGGGTTTCCGCCGGAAGCGGAATGACGAATTCCTTGTAGTTCTTCAGTCGCTCCGAAGCATCGCCGTAAGTGCGATCCTGACGGTCGAGCTCGAGGAAGCCGGTTTCCTTACCCATTTTTCGCAATATCCTCGTGAATTATTCCGCGGCAACCGAAGCGGCTTCCTGCCGCTCGGCCTCGAGTTGCTTGAGCGCGCGTGCATAGTCGCGCGGCATCACCTTGACGAACTTGCCAAGCGTGTTGGCCCAGTCGTCGAGTAGCGCACGGGCCCGCTTCGAGCCGGTGTGCAGGTGGTGACGTTCAAGCAGGACACGGATGCGTTCGGCATCGTGGCGCAGCATGTCGCCCATGCCGAGATCGTTGACGCCGTTGGTGCGCTGCTGCGGACGGCCGGTGCCTTCTTCCTCGTCGGCTTCCGGAGAGATCTTCTCCAGGTCGACCATGGCCGTGTTGCACAGCTTGTCGAACATGCCGTCCTCGTCGAAGACGTAGGCGATGCCACCCGACATGCCTGCCGCGAAGTTGCGGCCGGTCTTGCCGAGAACCATCACGACGCCGCCGGTCATGTACTCGCAGCCATGGTCGCCGCAGCCTTCGACGACCGCGATCGCGCCCGAGTTGCGGACTGCGAAGCGCTCGCCGCCCACGCCATTGAAGAACGCCTCGCCGGAGATCGCGCCGTAAAGCACGGTGTTACCGACGATGATGTTGTTCAGCGGGTCGCGATCGACGTGGGTGGGCTGGCGCACGATCACGCGGCCGCCCGACAGGCCCTTGCCGACGTAGTCGTTGGCATCGCCGGTCAGGTCGAGCGTGACGCCGTGGGCAAGCCAGGCGCCGAAGCTCTGGCCGGCAACGCCGGTGAGCTTCACGTTGATCGTGTTGTCGGGCAGGCCTTCATGGCCGTAGCGCTTGGCCACTTCGCCCGAGAGCATCGCGCCGACCGTGCGGTTGACGTTGATGATCGGCTTCTCGATGCGCACGGCTTCGCGCTTCTCGAGCGCATCGGCCGACGCTTCGATGAGGGCGTTGTCCAGCGCGTTCTCGAGACCGTGGTCCTGCGTTTCGCTCCAGTTGAGCGAGGGGCTGTCGCCCAGCGGGGCCTGGTAGAGGATGCGGCTGAGGTCGACGCCCTTGGCCTTCCAGTGCGAGATCGCCTTCTTCATGTTGAGCCTGTCGACGCGGCCGACCATCTCGGCAACCGTGCGGAAGCCCAGTTCGGCCATGATCGCGCGCAGCTCTTCGGCGACGAAGAAGAAGTAGTTGACCACATGCTCGGGCTGACCGGTGAAGCGGGCGCGCAGGACGGGGTCCTGGGTGGCGACGCCGACCGGGCAGGTGTTGAGGTGGCACTTGCGCATCATGATGCAGCCGGCCGCGATCAGCGGCGCGGTGGCGAAGCCGAACTCGTCGGCGCCGAGCAGGGCGGCGACGGCTACGTCACGGCCGGTGCGCAGGCCGCCGTCGGCCTGCACCGCAATGCGGCTGCGCAGGTTGTTGAGCAGCAGGGTCTGCTGGGTTTCGGCAAGGCCGATTTCCCAAGGCGAACCCGCATGGGTGAGAGACGTCAGCGGCGAAGCGCCGGTGCCGCCTTCGTAGCCCGAGATCGTCACGTGGTCCGCGCGCGCCTTGGACACGCCCGCGGCGACCGTGCCGACGCCCACTTCGGACACCAGCTTGACCGAAACGCGCGAGGTCGGGTTCACGTTCTTGAGATCGTGAATGAGCTGCGCGAGGTCTTCGATCGAGTAGATGTCGTGGTGCGGCGGCGGCGAGATGAGGCCGACGCCCGGGGTCGAGTGACGGGTCTTGCCGATGACCTTGTCGACCTTGTGGCCGGGCAGCTGGCCACCCTCGCCGGGCTTGGCGCCCTGGGCCATCTTGATCTGGATGTCGTCGGCGTTGACGAGATACTCGGTGGTGACGCCGAAGCGGCCCGATGCGACCTGCTTGATCGACGAACGCATGGTGTCGCCGTTGGGCAGGGGCTTGAAGCGCTTGGGATCTTCGCCGCCTTCACCGGTGTTCGACTTCGCGCCGATGCGGTTCATGGCGAGCGCCAGCGTGGTGTGCGCCTCCCACGAGATCGAGCCGTAGCTCATCGCGCCGGTGGCGAAACGCTTGACGATCTCGCTGGCCGGTTCGACCTCGTCGATCGAGATCGGGGTTTCGGCGGGCACGAACTCCATCAGGCCGCGGATGGTGAGCATCCGGGTCGACTGGTCGTTGATGCTCTGCGCGAATTCCTTGTACTTTTCGGGCACGTTGCCGCGCACGGCATGCTGGAGCGAGCCGATGTTGGTCGAGGTCCAGGCGTGTTCCTCGCCGCGGATGCGCGAACCGTAGATGCCGCCGACGTCGAGCATGTTGGCGTAGATCGGGTTTTCGCCGAAGGCCGCGGCGTGACGGCGCACCGCCTCTTCCGCGATTTCGAGCAGGCCCGCGCCCTCGATGGTGGTGGCAGTGCCGGTGAAGTACTTCTCGACGAATTCGGTCGACAGGCCGACGGCGTCGAAGATCTGCGCGCCGCAGTACGACTGGTAGGTCGAGATGCCCATCTTGGACATGACCTTGCGGATGCCCTTGCCAATGGCCTTGATGTAGTTCTTGCGTGCGTCCTCGGCGGAAACCGGCAGGTTCTTGCGAACGCGGATGTCCTCGATCGTCTCGAACGCGACGTAGGGGTTGATCGCCTCGGCACCGTAGCCGGCGAGGACGCAGAAGTGGTGCACTTCGCGCGCTTCACCGGTCTCGACGACCAGGCCGGTCTGCATGCGCAGGCCCTGGCGGACGAGGTGATGGTGCACGGCAGCCGTCGCCAGCAGGGCCGGCATCGGAATGCGGTCGGGGCCCTGGGCGCGGTCGGACAGGATCAGGATGTTCTTGTCCGCCAGCACGGCTTCGGTGGCGGCCCAGCACATTTCCTTGATCGCCATTTCGAGACCTTCGGCGCCGGTTTCGGCATCCCAGGTCATGTCGATGGTGGCGGTGCGGAAGGCGCCGTCCAGCGCGGCCTCGACCGAGCGGATCTTGGCGATGTCCACGTCGGTGAGGATCGGCTGGCTGACTTCCAGGCGCTTGTGCGTGCCGGCGTCATGACCGAGCAGGTTCGGGCGCGGGCCGATCATGGAGACCAGGCTCATCACCAGTTCCTCGCGGATCGGGTCGATCGGCGGGTTGGTGACCTGCGCGAAGTTTTGCTTGAAGTAGTCGTAGAGCAGGCGCGACTTGTTCGACAGCACCGGAATCGGCGTGTCGGTGCCCATCGAACCGATCGGATCGTCGGCATTGACGGCCATCGGCTCGAGGAAGCGGCTGGTGTCTTCCTGGGTGTAGCCGAAGGACTGCTGGCGATCGAGCAGCGTGGTGTTCGGGGCCGGCAGCGGGTCCAGCTCTTCCTCGATCACGTCGAGGTCCTTGAGCATGTACTGCGCCTGGTCGAGCCACTTCTGGTAGGGCTCTTCGTTGGCCAGCTGGGTCTTGATCTCCTCGTCCTCGATGATGCGGCCCTCTTCGAAGTCGATGAGGAGCATCTTGCCGGGCTGGAGACGCCACTTGCGGACGATGTTGTCTTCCTTGATCGGAAGAACGCCGCTTTCCGAGGCCATGACGCACAGGTCGTCGTCGGTGACCAGGAAGCGCGCCGGGCGCAGGCCGTTACGGTCGAGCGTGGCGCCGATCTGGCGGCCATCGGTGAAGGCGACGGCGGCGGGGCCGTCCCAGGGCTCCATCAGCGCGGCGTGATATTCGTAGAACGCGCGGCGTTCGCCGTCCATCAGCGGATTGCCGGCCCATGCCTCGGGGATGAGCATCATCATCGCGTGGCTGAGCGAGTAACCGCCGGCGAGCAGCAGTTCGAAGGCGTTGTCGAGGCAGGCGGTGTCCGACTGGCCGTGCGGGATCAGCGGCCACATCTTGTCGAGGTCGGCGCCGAGCAGCTCGGATTCCATGGTGCGGCGGCGCGCGTTCATCCAGTTCACGTTGCCGCGAACCGTGTTGATCTCGCCGTTGTGCGCCATGAAGCGGAACGGGTGTGCCAGCTTCCAGCTCGGGAAGGTGTTGGTCGAGAAGCGCTGGTGCACGAGGCCGAGCGCGGAGACGAAGTCCGGATCGCGCAGGTCGTCGTAGAACGAGCCGACCTGGGTGGCGAGCAGCAGGCCCTTGTAGACGATCGTGCGGCTCGAGAAGCTCGGCATGTAGAGCTCGGTCAGGCCGGGCAGGCCATGCTTTTCGGCGAGGGCCGCGAGCGGGTTCTGGGTCTGCTTGCGGATCGCGAGGAGCTTGCGTTCGAAGGCGTCCTGGTCGGCGCAGTTCTCGCCGCGGCCGACAAAGCACTGGCGGATCACCGGCATCGATTCGATGACCGTCTTGCCGAGGCCGTCCAGAGCGACCGGAACGTCGCGCCAGCCGATGAGGGTCTGGCCTTCCTTCTTGATGAACTTCTCGAAGGTGGAGACGACGAAATCGCGCGAGGCCTCGTCCTGCGGGAGGAAGCACATGGCAACGGCATAGTTGCCGGCTTCAGGCAGTTCGACGCCCGCGCCCTTGGCCCACTTGCGGAACATCTGGTCGGGCAGCTGGGTCAGAATGCCCGCGCCGTCGCCAAGAAGCGGATCCGCGCCCACCGCGCCGCGGTGGTCGATGTTTTTCAGGATTTCAAGCGCCTGGGTAATGATTGCGTGGCTTTTCTGTCCTTTAATATGGGCGACGAAGCCCACACCGCAGGAGTCGTGTTCGTTGCGCGCATCGTAAAGGCCCTGGGGCTTAGGAAATCCCATCGATATTAATCCATCCTGTCATTTTGCCGGGGCCTGCACAGCCGCGCACGACCAGCGCGCGCGAATCGCGCACTATCCAGCACGCGGCATAGTGACCCCACGATCCCCATGACGATTGAACGCCGGTTTTGCAACCGCGAAGGCACATTTCGGCGCAGTAATGGTGCCGACTATGCTGGAAAAAGGTGCATTTTATTATCGAAGCCCCGCACCGGCAGGACCGGAGCGGGGCTTAGCGATTCAGCGATTCGCCATTGCAGCGCGGGTCCGGAAGGCCCGATTCCCGTCAGATCGCGGTGGCGATAGAATGTCCGCGTCCGTTCAGGCGGCGCCGCTCATGCGCTGCAGGGTGGCCAGGGCCTCGCGCAGGGCGCGTTCGGTCTGGTCCGTGTCCTGCCGTCCGGGGGCGTCGAACGGGCGACGGGCCTGGAACTCGCTGGGCATGGACGGCTGCTCCTCTGCCTCGGGAGCCTGCGTGCCATCGAAGCGCCGTGCCGCCTGTGCGGGTTCGTCACCGGGGAAGACGACCATCGGCTGGATGCCGTCGTCGGTTTCCGGCTCGTCGATGCGCACGAAAGGCTGGCGCGGTGCTGCGCGAGAGATGTTGAGAAGCGACGAATAGCCCTCCTCGATCACTTCTTCCTCGTCCTCCGGCTCATCCTCCGCCTCGGCGTAGTCCGCGTATTGTGCTTCCGTATGATCCTCGGCGAACTCGCCGTCGCCCTCATCGTCGTAGTGCATGACCGGCGCGGAAGGCGCGGCGGGCTTGGTCTTGAGCAGTTCGCCGATGTGGCGCGGCGGAATGTATCCGGGAAGGGCCTCGTCCTCGTCGAAGGAGTCCATGCCCACGGGGCGGAGTGCTGCCGGGACCTGCTGCGCTGCAACAGGCTCCTCGTCCCAGGTCCGGGCGAGAGCTTCGATCTCTTCTTCGAGTTCAGCGGCCGGTTCGGCGTCCTCAAGGGGTTGCGCCAGCTCGGCAAGGGATGTTTCGATTTCGGCTTCCGGGACTTCGAAGCCCCTGTGATCGACCTGCTCCCAGTCGACGAGATCGGCAGTTTCCTCGCTCGCCTCTGCAGCGACGTCGAATTCAGCTTCGTCGAAATCGACGTCTTCGGATTCGCTCGCTTCGGATCCTGCCGTCTCGATCCCGGCCTCGACGACGCAGTCGTCTGCCAGTTCGAACGGTGCGGCTTCGGGTTCTTCATGCTCGGCGGGCAGGGCCTCGCCGAACGTGACGGTCTCGACCGGAGCCGGCTGGACTTGTGGGCGCTCGAACTGGAGCGGCTTGAAGGCCAGCGGGGTTACGGTAGCCGCTTGCGTCGCGGCAGGTGCAAAAGTCTCTCGCGCTTCGACGAGGTCGGCCGCGTTTTGCGCTGCGATCTCCTCGCGGCGCTTGGCCATGGCAAGGGCGAGGCGTTCCAGCAGTTCGACGTGCGAAAGCGAATCGAGATCGGCGGAGGCGATACGGTCCGCTGCGCTATGTCCGCCCGGGGACGGCGCGCGATCGGCAGGAGCCTCGGACACTTCGTCCCGCTCGTATTCTTCGTGCGCTTCGGGCTGCTTTTCCAGGGAATCGATGATCGCTTTGGTCAGCACTGCAAAAGGCGTCGAGCGGTCGTAGGGCGCCTGATAAAACGGAGCCTGGGCGCCGGGTGCCTGATCTGCGTCGATGCCCGGTTCGGCATCGAGATCGGCGATCGAGAGGATCGCGCGGTCTTCGCGGCGCACTTCCTGTTCGACCGGTGCAGCCGGCCTGCCGGAAAGATCGCGCGAATAGCTCTCGAACAGGTGGTTGCTGACGGGGGCCTTGGCCGCGAACGGCGCTTCTTCGTCCTCGATGACCTCGAATTCGGCGGTCTCGATTTCTGCTGCTTCGGCTTCAAGGGCGTCGGCTTCAAGGGCGTCGGCCTCATGGGCTTCGACGTCGAACGCGTCGCCGTCCTCGATCTCGGCGAGTTCGGCGTCCTCGACCTCGATTTCATCCGCTTCGAATGCGGTGGGCGCGAAGGAAGCGGCCTGAGTTCCGGCCTCGACTTCGTCCTGGAAGTCTTCCAGCTCGAGGTCGGCGGCTTCGGCAATATCCGCATGAGCCGTCTCGCGCACTTCCGCGGCCTCGACCGGTGCGGGTGCAGCTTCAGCCTGCGCAGGCATCTCGTTGGCGACAAAAGCAGGAGTGGCGAGCTCAGCTGCCGCCGGATTCATGCGGCGGCGCGAAGTGACTGCGCCTGCAGCGGGACGGGCGATGCGGCGGGCGACTACGGCACCGACGATACCGCCAAGCCCGGTCATGGCCAGTGCGATCAGGATGCGCGCGGTTGCGCCGAGCGGCGGTGCCGCCATGGGGACCAGCGAATCGATGTGCGTGGCCGTGACCAGTTGTTCGACAATGGCCGGCTTGATGGCGATGCCGGCCAGACCGAAGAGGGCGCCGAACCAGAGGGCCACGATGGCCGGAAACAGCGGGTGGCGGCTGATCGGCTGCTTTCCTCCGGCTTTCCTGCGTGTGTCTTGGGCCACGTTTTCCATCCCGTTCTCAAATTGCGCGAGGCAGTGTCATGCAGCGACAGTGCCCCTGTTTTCAGGCTTCAGGAGTGCCAGCATTTGGTAAACGTCTTGATAACGAGCCGCGTTCACGGCCCAATCGTGCCGGGATTCGACATGGTCGCGGCCGGCCTTACGGTAGGCAGGCCAGTGCGCGCGATCCTCCAGCAGCCCGGCAAGCGCGTTCGCACAGGCCAATGGATCGTCCGGCGTGAACAGGGTTCCCGTGCGGCCATGCGTGACCAGTTCGCGGTGCCCGCCGACATCGCTGGCGGCGACCAGCTTGCCCTGCGCCATCGCTTCGAGCGGCTTGAGCGGGGTGACGAGATCGGTCAGCCGACTGCGCTTGCGCGGGTAAGCCATGATGTCGGCAAGAGCGTAATAGCGTTCGACCTCGTGGTGCGGGACCCGGCCGACGAAGCGAATCGCCTCTGCGGCGGGCGATGCTGCGGCCTGCGCGCGCAAGGCTGCCTCGCAGGGGCCGCCGCCGACCAGCAGCAGGCGCGCGTCGCTTCGCCGCTGGGCGAGATGGGCCATGGCCTCGATCAGCACGTCGATGCCCTCGTAGTCGTAGAAGCTGCCGATGAACCCGATCACCGGGCAGGGCGCGCCGCCGACCTCGAAACCCAGGCTGCGGGCCAGTTCGGGGTCGCGGCTTGCGGGCTCGCCGAAGAGGGTGAGATCGACGCCATTGGGCATGACGGTGATTCGCTCCGGCGCCGTGCCGCGCCCGACAAGATCGGCCTTGAGGCCTTCGCAGATCGTCACCACGGCATCGGCGCGCGAGACGACGTGGCTCTCCAGCTTGCGGGTCAGCCGGTACTTGAGTGAGCCTTCGCTGCCGGTGCCGTTGCCGACCGCGGCGTCTTCCCAGAACGCGCGAATTTCGTAGACCAGCGGAATGTCGTGGCGGCGGGCGACGCGCAGGGCCGCCTGGCCGCACAGCGCCGGGGAATGGGCATGGATGACGTCGGGCCGCCATTCGCGCACGACCTTTTCGATGCCTTTCGCGAAGATCGCAATCTCGCGCCATTCGCGCAGGCCAGCAGGGCCGCTTGCCGCACCGGCCGTGCGATGGAAGAGCAGGCCATCGGCTTCCTCGGCGACGGGCCCTTCGGCCGTGTGCCGCAGTCCGGTCACGCCGCGCACTTCGTAGCCCATCGCGGCCTGCGCCTTGAGGACCGCCCGGGTGCGGAAGGTGTAGCCGCTTTGCATGGGCAGCGAATGGTCGAGGACGTGGAGGATGCGTGTCATGACCTGCAAATCCCTAGCTTGTAAGGCTTAACGCGCCGTCAACCCGCGGCTGGTATCGCCCAAGGCATGGTCGATATCTTCGCCCTTGCCCTGTCTCACGGACTGCTCGCGCTTGCCGCGCTGCGCCTGCTGGCACGCGTCGATCTCGACGACGAGGGGCGCGGGGATGCAGGGGGCGGGCGCAAGGCCCGGCCCGCGCAAAGGCGCAAGATGCGTGTGCCGACGCAGGGCGAAGGCGCACAGCCGGATGCTTGACCTTGGCCTGACGGCATTCCTCGCCTGCTTCCTGGTCATGGGCTTCAAGCGTCCGTTCCTGTGGGTGCTTTGCTATCTCTACGTCGACATCGTTTCGCCGCAGGTCATTTCCTGGGGCATCCTCTCAAGCGTCCCGGTCTCGCTGATTACCTTCGCTGCGGCCTTCGGCGGATGGTTGCTGCTCGACGACAAGCGCGATTCGCGCTTCACCTTCCGCCAGGCGCTGCTGGCCATGCTGCTGGCATACTGTGCGATGACAACGCTGACTGCCGACTATCCGGCAGAAGCGCTGGAGAAATGGGCCTGGGTGTGGAAGGCGCTGGTCTTTGCGATCTTCCTCCCGCTTACCTTGCGCACCCGCTTGCGGATCGAGGCGGTCGCACTGGTCATGGTCCTGGCGGCCAGTGCCCTGATCATCGACGGCGGCATCAAGACGGTGATGGGCGGCGGCGGTTACGGCACGCTGCGGATCTTCGTCGACAACAATTCGGGCCTGTTCGAAGGCTCGATCCTGTCCTGCGTGGCGATCTCGATCATCCCCGTGATCATCTGGCTGGCCCGCCACGGCACGATCTTCCCTTCAGACTGGCGGGTCTGGACCTTCGCTTGCGCTCTTATCTTCGCCTGCGCGCTGATCCCGGTCGGCACCCAGGCACGCACCGGCCTGATGTGCCTTGGCGTGCTCTGCGCGCTCTCCTTGCGCACTGCGAAGCACCGGGTGCTGATCGCCGGGGGCATGGCCTTCGCGCTGTTCGCCGCCGTGCCGTTCCTGCCGCAATCCTTCCTCGCGCGCATGAGCACGATCGAGAACCACCAGTCCGACCAGTCTGCCAGCACTCGCCTCGGCGTGTGGAAGTGGACCTGGGGCTATGCCAGGGAGCACCCCTTGGGCGGCGGCTTCGAGGTCTACCTGTCGAGCGAGGTCGAATACGACACCGTCGCCCGCGAATCGGACGGCAGCAATGTCGTGGTCGAGCGGCAGAAGGTGGTCGAGAAGGGCCGCGCCTTCCATTCCAGCTATTTCGAGATGCTGGGCGAGCAGGGCTTCCCGGGTCTGTTCCTGTGGCTGCTGATCCAGGGCCTGGGCATTCTCCAGATGGAAATGATCCGGCGGCGCTGGAAAGGACGTACCGGGCCGGACGAGGCCTGGGTGGCGCCGCTCGCCAACGCTTTGCAGCTCGCGCATGTGGTCTACATGATTGGATCGCTGTTCGTGGGCATCGCCTTCCAGCCCTTCATCCTCATGCTGGTCGGCCTGCAATGCGGTTTCTGGAGCTACCTCAGGCGCGTTGGCCATCCGGCGAAGGCCGGGCAGGGCGAATCGCGCCGCAAGGTCCCGCGCAGGATGCAACCGGCCTGAGCGATTCCTAACCCTTTTGAGGAATTCCAAAGGGGGTAATTGGGAGCGTTTGCGACAAATCGCGTGATTTCAGAAGGAATCCCGATTTTGCATTAACGGCAAATTTACCTTTAACCTTCATTGCTCATATGGTTAATTCACGGCAATGTCCGTTTATGCAGGGTTAGCGTAAGCGGACTATGGGGAAAAAGGGGGTTACCTCATGCGAGTGCTGTTGATCGAGGACGAACCGACCACGGCCCGGGCCATCGAGCTCATGCTGTCGGCGGAAGGTTTCAATGTTTACTCGACGGATCTCGGCGAAGAAGGCCTCGATCTGGGCAAGCTCTACGATTACGACATCATTCTTCTGGACCTGAACCTGCCTGACATGCACGGCTACGATGTCCTCAAGAAGCTGCGCGTCGCCAAGGTGCAGACGCCGGTCCTGATCCTTTCCGGCATTTCCGAGATGGACTCCAAGGTCCGCTCGTTCGGCTTCGGCGCGGACGACTATGTGACCAAGCCGTTCCACCGCGAAGAGTTGATCGCCCGCATCCACGCGGTCGTGCGCCGCTCTAAGGGCCATTCGCAGTCGGTCATCCGTACCGGCAAGCTGATTGTCAATCTCGACGCCAAGACGGTCGAGGTCGATGGCGCCCGCGTGCACCTGACCGGCAAGGAATACGCGATGCTCGAGCTGCTTTCGCTGCGCAAGGGCACGACGCTGACCAAGGAAATGTTCCTCAACCACCTTTATGGCGGCATGGACGAGCCCGAGCTGAAGATCATCGACGTCTTCATCTGCAAGCTGCGCAAGAAGCTCAGCCACGCCTGCGGCGGTGCCAATTACATCGAGACGGTCTGGGGCCGCGGCTACGTGCTGCGCGACCCGGACGAGCAGGCCGAAGCGGCCTGATCCCAGCGTTTCGCTTCATGATGAATCGAGCGGCCTGCCCCCCGGGGTGGGCCGTTTTCGTATGCGCCGGGTAAGGATGGCCCGGTCCGGGCGCGCGAATTGGACCTTTGGCGTTGTAAGATTGTGGGCAATGAAGGGACCATCGCAACCCGCCGCAGTCGAGAGCCGATCGTCTTGAAACCCGTCCCGCGTTCGCCCTGGATCACGCTGCATCGCTACCTTGGCCTTGTGGCCATTCCGCTCCTGCTTCTTGCTGCGGTGACCGGCTGCGTGCTCAGCTTCATGCGGCCCATCGACGCCTGGATCAACGCAGACCTTTTCGCGCAGCCGCTCGCCGCCGTCGCCGCGGGGAAGCCCGCGCCGGACGTGGCTCCACTGGTCGATCGCTTCGCAGCCCGCCACCCGGAATGGGTCGTGCGCGGCTTTCCCCTAGCAGTAGCGGAGACGCGGCGGATCGTGGTCGATGTCGATCGCGCCGCGGGCCTCTCCGGACCGCCGGTGGATCAGGTCTTCCTCGATCGCTTCAGCGCAGAGCCCGCTGGGGCCCGGTTCTCGAAAGCCGCGTGGAACCGGCGCGGGGCGATGGAACAGGTCCTGGAACTGCACGCCCATCTCATGGCCGGCACCTGGGGGCGCTGGATAATGGGAACGGTTGCGGTACTCTGGCTGATCGGGCACGGCATCGGCTTCTACCTGACTTTCCCGCTCAAGCGCCCGTTCTGGAAGGGCTGGAAGCGTAGCTGGAAAGTCAGCTTCCGTTCGATGTTCGCCAAGTTCATGCTCGATTGGCACAAGGCCAGCGCGCTCTGGCTCTTCGTCCCGCTGACAGCACTTGCGCTGACGTCTGTGGCGCTCAATTTCTTCGATGAAGCCTATGCGCCGATGATCGAGGCAGCTTTCGGCGACGACGAACATGTTGCCCCCGCAGGTGAGCCGAAGAACGCGCCGCTCGACTTTGCCGGGGCCGTTGCTACCGCGCGCGCCCATGCGGTGCGCGAAGGGATCGACTGGCAGCCCGCCAGTGTCCTCGCAAATCCGGAAGAGGGCACGATCGGCGTGACGATGACCGACGACGGCACCGTCAATTACCATCGCCTCGGCCCGATCTACTATTACTTCGACCGCGCCAGCCATGCCGTGGTCGAGACTTACGACCCCTATCACGGCAACCGTTCGCTCGCGGGCTATCGCCTGCTCTACCCGCTGCACAGCGGCCGGGTGGGCGGCAATGTCACGATCCTGCTGATCTTCCTTTCCGGACTGGCGACAGCCGGGCTGTGCGTGACCGGGGTCTATGTCTGGTGGAAGAAGCGCAAGTCGCGTGTCGCTGCCCGGCGGGCTGCGGCCCTGCGCCGCGGCTGACGCGGGGCGACTCCGCTCAGACCAGCAGCACGAGGATCGAGAGCAGCGCCGCCGTCGTTGCCGCGTTGAGGGCCATGCCGAGGCTGGCCATCGCGCCAGCGGTCGAATCGACCTGGAAGGCCCGCGCCGCGCCGATGCCATGGGCTGCAACGCCGACGGCAAATCCGCGCGCACGGTAATCGCGGACATTGAGCAGGTTGAGCAGCGGCGTGGCGAACATCGCGCCGATCACGCCCGCGAACAGCACGATCACGGCGGCCAGTGCCGGAACGCCGCCCAGTTGTCCGGCTATGGCCATCGCAACCGGCGTGGTGGTCGCGCGCGGGGCGATCGAGGCCAGGATCTCGCTCGGCGCGCCGAAAAGGGAGAGGACTCCCACGGCGCTGACGATGGAAGTGATCGCGCCCGCGCCGAGGGCAAGGACGATCGGCACGGCCAGCCGGCGTATGCGCGCGCGCTGCGCCCAGACCGGAACGGCAAGACCGACGACCGCAGGGCCGAGCAGGAAGCTGATCGGGAAAGTCGCCTGCTGGTAGGTCTCGTAAGGCGTGCCGGTCCACAGCAGCAACCCGATCAGCACTGGGGTCGACCACAGGACCGGGTGCAGCAACGGACGTCGCCCGGATCGCTTCGAGACCGTGTCCGCCGCTTCGAAGACGCCCAGCGTCACGGCAAGCCAGAACAGCGATGTCGCCAGCAGGCCGGTCATGCAGGGCTATCCGATTCGGTTTCGACGGTGTCGAGGGGGCCGAAGCGGTTCAGTGCCCAGCGGAAGACCAGCGCCGTTACCGCCATGGTCAAGAAGGTGGAGATTGCCGTTGCCACGACAAGACCGACGCCGTCCGCCTTGAGCGCTTCGCCCTCGTTGACCAGCCCGACCGCGGCGGGAACGAACATCACGGCCAGATGCGCAGTCAGCCAGCCGGTCACAATCGTCAGCGTCGGACGCTCGCGGGGGACCAGGGCCAGCCAGGCGAAGAGCAGGATCATGCCGATCACCGAGCCGGGCAGCGCAAGCCCGGTCAGGCGGTGGAAAGTCTCGCCCAGGAGCTGGCAGGCGAGCAGCAGGAATATCGTGGGCAGCATCGGAGGCGAGTGTCCTTGGCGGTTTTCGACCTAGAACAGCGCATTGCGCTGCGTTGCAATGGCGTTTTCGGTCATTGCCGGAGCTTCATGCGCAAATGGCGCGATGATCGCCTCCATTGACCGCGGCGCACTTGCCTGCCAGTGGCGCGCGCCATGACGGCTTACAAATCCGGCGATCCCACGACTCTCAACCGCCTCTATGGCCGCGCCAAGGGCAAGCCCCTGCGCGCCGGTCAACAGGCCCTGGTCGATAACCTGCTGCCGCAGATTGCAGTTCCCGACGAAGGGCCGGTCACGGCCCAGCGCTTGTTCGGGGAAGACTGCCCGCTCCATTTCGAGATCGGCTTCGGGGGCGGCGAGCACATGGCGAATCGCGCCGAGATGCTGCCGAACCACGGTTTCATCGGTGCCGAACCGTTCCTCAACGGCGTCGCCCAGGCGCTGCTGCACGTCAGCGGCGACAATGGTGCGCACCCGCCGATCGCGAACGTGCGCATCCATCATGGCGATGCGCTGGAGGTACTCTCGCGCATTCCCGACGGGACGCTGTCCTTCCTTTACCTGCTGCATCCCGATCCCTGGCCCAAGGCCCGTCACGCAAAGCGCCGGATGATGAATGACGGCCCGGTCGACATGTTCGCGGCCAAGCTCAAGCCGGGCGGTGAGTTCCGCTTCGGCACCGATCATGCCGTTTACCTGCGCCATGCCCTGATGGTCATGCAGCGCCATACCGAGCAATTCGAATGGCTTTGCGACAAGCCCGGCGATTTCCAGAAGCGCCCCGGCGGCTGGCCCGAAACCCGTTACGAAGCCAAGGCCCGCACCGTTTACGGCCACGAAGTCTGGTACTTTCGCTACCGCCGCAAGTAGGCACGTTTGGCGATTGGCGGATAGCGCCCCGAAATGAAAAAGGCCCCGAAGGCAATCGCCAGCGGGGCCTTTTCATGTCCGGCTCGAGCCGGCTGGATCAGCCGATGATTCCGGCTGCGGCCAGTACTGCCGATGTCAGCACATCGGGGGCAATGGCAGTCATCGGCACGATCTGGACGGGCATTTCCATGCCCAGCAGCATCGGGCCCACGGCTGTCGTCCCGCCGATCTCGCGCAGCAGCTTGGCCGAGATGTTGGCCGACTGCAGCCCGGGCATGACCAGTACGTTCGCCGGCGCGGTAAGGCGGCAGAACGGATAGAGCGCCATGATCTTGGGGTTGAGCGCGGCATCGGGCGCCATGTCGCCGTCGTACTCGAAGCCGGGTTGCTCCTCGTCGAGGATGTGGACGGCATCGCGGATCGTGTCGAGCCAGCGACCGGCGGGGTTCCCGAAGGTCGAATAGCTGAGGAAGGCGACGCGCGGTTCATGACCGAGGCGTCGGGCGACCGCCGCGGTTTCCTTGGCGATGACGGCCAGTTCCTCGGCGTTCGGGCGCTCGTTGATGGTCGTGTCGGCCAGGAACAGGGTCTGGTTCTTGCCGACCATCATGTGGATGCCGAACGGCAGTTTGTCTTCGGCGGTGTCGAGAACGCGTTGGACGTCCTTCATCGACTGCGCGAAGGGCCGGGTCATGCCGGTGATCATCGCGTCGCCGATGCCCAGCTTGAGCAGGCAGGCCGAGAAGATGTTGCGGTCGGTATTGACCATGCGCTGGACGTCGCGCTGCAGGAAGCCGCGGCGCTTGAGGCGCTCGTAAAGCATCTCGACCATCGGCGCGACATGCTGCGAGACCATCGAGTTCTCGATCTGGTAGCTTTCCGGATCGGCGACGCCGAGTTCGGCCATCTTGTCGAGAACGTGCTGGGTGCGGCCGACCAGGATCGGTTCGCCGTAGCCGAAATCGCGATACTGGATTGCGGCGCGCAGCACGACCTCGTTCTCGCCTTCGGCAAAGATCATGCGCTTGGGGTTCGCCTTGACCTGCGCATAGACCTGGCTGAGCACCGAAGTGGTCGGGTTGAGGCGACCCTTCAGTTCCTGGCGATAGGCGTCGAAATCGGCGATGTGGCGTCGCGCAACGCCCGATTCCATTGCCGCCTTGGCGACCGCCGAGGGGACGACTTCCATCAGGCGCGGGTCGAACGGCGCAGGGATGATGTACTCGAGGCCGAATTGCTGCGATTCGCCATAGGCTGCCGCCACTTCCTCGGGCACCTGCTCGCGGGCCAGTTCGGCAATGGCGCGGGCGGCGGCGATCTTCATTTCCTCGTTGATCGCCGTCGCGTGGACGTCGAGCGCGCCGCGGAAGATGAACGGGAAGCCCAGCACGTTGTTGACCTGGTTCGGATAGTCCGAACGCCCGGTCGCGACGATCGCGTCGGGACGCACCGCCTTGACTTCGGGCGGGGTGATTTCCGGGTCCGGGTTGGCCATGGCGAAGATGATCGGCTGATCGGCCATGGTCTTGATCATGTCCTGCGTGACCGCACCCTTGGCCGACAGGCCAAGGAACACGTCGGCGCCGACGATGGCTTCGGCCAGGGTGCGCTTTTCGGTCATCACGGCATGGGCTGACTTGAACTGGTCCACCCGTTCGCGGCCCGGATAGATCACGCCGCGCGTATCGCAGACCAGCACGTTTTCATGCCGTACGCCCATCGACTTGATCAGCGAGGTGCAGGCCAGCGCCGAAGCGCCGGCGCCGTTCACCACGACGCGGATCTCGTCCAGCTTGCGGCCGGTCAGGTGGCAGGCGTTGATCAGGCCGGCAGCGGCGATGATTGCTGTGCCGTGCTGGTCGTCGTGCATGACCGGGATGTTCATGCGCTCGCGCAGGGCCTGCTCGATCAGGAAGCACTCGGGTGCCTTGATGTCTTCCAGGTTGATGCCGCCGAAGCTCGGCTCCATCATCGCAATGGCTTCGATCAGCGCATCGGGATCTTCGCTGTTCAGCTCGATGTCGATGGAATCGACGTCGGCGAAGCGCTTGAACAGGACGGCCTTGCCTTCCATCACCGGCTTCGATGCCAGCGCGCCCAGGTTGCCCATGCCCAGGATTGCGGTGCCGTTGGAGATGACGGCAACCAGGTTGCCCTTCGCGGTATAGTCGTAAGCGGTTGCCGGATCGTCGGCGATGGCCTGCACCGGCACGGCAACGCCGGGAGAATAGGCGAGGCTCAGGTCGCGCTGTGTCGCCATCGGCTTCGAGGCGATGATCTCGATCTTACCCGGGCGGATCGTCTGGTGATAGAAGAGCGCCTCGCGCTCGGTGAATTGAACCCTGCTTTTATCCGACAACGCGCACCTCCAGCTCTCGCCCGGACCCCTAACGGATGTTCCCGTCACGCGATAGGGGAAAGCATCGCTGCCTGCGCTTCACAAGCACCGAAGCGTGGCGCTAACGCTGACGCGCATGACTTCCGGCGCAACCCCGATGATGGCCCAGTACCTCGCCCTGCGGGAAGAAGCGGGCGACTGCCTGCTTTTCTACCGCATGGGAGACTTCTTCGAACTCTTCTTCGAAGATGCCAAGAGGGCATCGCAAATTCTCGACATCGCGCTGACCACGCGCGGTGAGCATCAGGGCGCGCCGATCCCGATGTGCGGCGTGCCGGTCCATTCGGCCGAGAGCTACCTTGCCCGCCTGATCAAGGCCGGTTGCCGCGTCGCCATCGCCGAGCAGACCGAGACTCCCGCCCAAGCCAAGAAACGCGGCGGGTCCAAGGCGCTGGTGGCGCGCGACATCGTCCGCTTCGTCACCGCCGGTACCCTGACCGAGGAAGCCCTGCTCGAACCGCGCCGCGCAAACGTGCTGGCAGCTGCCTGCGAAGTGCGCGGCACGGTGGGCATTGCCGCCTGCGACATCTCCACCGGGCGGATGGAACTGGAAGAATGCGCGGCCGAGCGCCTCGGCGCCGCACTGGCGCGGCTGGGCGCGAGCGAACTGGTAGTGCCCGAGGGTTGGGAACTGGCGCCCGACGAAACTATCGCTCGCTCGGGGCATGAGTTCTCCTCGGAAGGCGGGGAAGAGCGGCTAAAGGCAATCCACGGCGTCGCCACGCTCGACGGCTTCGGCAGCTTCACGCGGCCCATGCTGGCCGCGGCAGGCGGGCTCATCGCCTACCTCGATCATGTCGGGCGCGGCGCGCTCCCGCTACTTTTGCCGCCCGAGGCGCGCTCGGGCGAAGCCGCGCTGGCGATGGACGAGGCAACGCGGGCGAGCCTGGAGATCCTCGAGTCCTCGCAAGGCGGGCGCAAGGGCAGCCTGATCGATGCCGTCGACCGCTGCGTTACCGGTGCCGGCGCGCGCCAGCTTGCCGATGACCTGTCCGCCCCGCTGACCGATCGCAATGCCATCGCCGAGCGGCTCGAACTGGTCGAATGGCTGCATGACGATGCCTTGCTGCGCGAAGACCTGCGTTCCGCCTTGCGAGCGCTTCCCGATGTCGGACGCGCGCTCGGGCGGGTTGTCGCAGGGCGCGGCAGCCCGCGCGACCTCGGCCAGCTGCGCGACGGTCTGTCAGGCGCCCGCGAGATCGGCGCTAGGCTCGGTGAACGCGATGCGCTTCCCGGCCTGCTCGAACGCCTGCTGCCCGATCTTGGCGGCCATGGGGAACTGGTCGACCATTTCGCCCGTGCGCTCGTCGCCTCGCCGCCGACCGAACGCGGGCAGGGCGGCTACATCGCCGAGGGATATGACGCCGCGCTCGACGAACTGCGTGTGACATCGGGCAATGCCCGGCGAGCGATCGCCGCGCTCGAAGCGAAGTACCGTGACGAAACCGGCGTCGCCGCGCTCAAGATCAAGCACAACAACGTGCTGGGCTACTTCATCGAAGTGCCCTCGCGCCATGCCGACAAGCTGATGGAGGCGGACAGCGGCTTCTCGCACCGCCAGACAATGGCCGGGGCAATGCGCTTCAATGCGCTGGCGCTGCACGAGGAGGCGAGCCGCATCACCGAGGCAGGCGCCCACGCGTTTGCCGCCGAGGAAGCGCATTTCGAGGAACTGGTCGCCGGGGCCGTCGCTTCTCGCCACCAGATCGCGAAGACAGCGGCTGCGCTTGCCCGCATCGACGTTGCGGCGGGACAGGCCGAACGCGCCGCGGAGGGCGGCTGGACCCGCCCGGAAGTGGTCGACGCGACCTGCCTCGAGATCGAGGGCGGCCGCCATCCGGTGGTCGAGGCGGCGCTGGCGGTGCAGGGCGAACGCTTCGTGGCGAACGACTGTCGGCTGGGTACGCATGACCGTCTCTGGCTGATCGGCGGCCCCAACATGGGCGGTAAGTCGACGTTCCTGCGGCAGAACGCGCTGATCGTCCTGCTGGCGCAGGCGGGCGGCTTCGTCCCCGCCGCAGCGGCCCGGATCGGCAAGGTCGATCGCCTGTTCAGCCGTGTCGGCGCCTCGGACAACCTCGCGCGCGGGCGTTCGACCTTCATGGTCGAGATGGTCGAGACTGCCGCGATCCTCGCGCAGGCAACCGACCGCAGCTTCGTGATCCTCGATGAGGTCGGGCGCGGGACGTCCACGTACGACGGGCTTGCGCTGGCCTGGGCCGTGGCCGAAGCGGTGCACGAGACCAACCGCTGCCGCTGCCTGTTCGCGACGCACTATCACGAACTCGCGCGGCTGGCGGAGACCTGCGAGGCGCTTTCGCTGCACCATGTCCGGGCGCGCGAATGGAAGGGCGACCTCGTGCTGCTCCATGAACTGGCCGACGGCCCTGCCGACCGCAGCTATGGCCTTGCCGTGGCGCGCCTGGCCGGGGTGCCGCCCAAGGTCATCAGCCGTGCCAAGTCGGTTCTCGAGAAGCTGGAAAAGGGGCGGGCTGAGACCGGCGGGCTGGCGGCGGGCCTTGGCGAACTGCCGCTTTTCGCCGCAGCGCAGGACCACCGCGAGGAGCAGTGCGACACCCTGCGGGACAAGCTGCGCGACATGGACGTGGATGCCATGAGCCCGCGCGATGCGCTGGAGGTGCTCTATGACCTGAAGCGCGAGGCGGGTACCGAAACTTAACCCGGGCGGCCTATGCTGGCGCCATGATGCTCGGGCCGAAAATCTCCACCGTCTTCAAAAGCCGCTGGAACGCATTGTTCTGGGCAGCTGGAATCCTGGCGACCGCTTATTGCACGGTTCCGGCGGCGGATCAGGCGGCGAAAAGCGAAAAGGCCAGGGTCGCTGCCAGCAAGGCCGAACACCGCAATCCCTGGGCCAAGGACACCACTGCGGCGCAGTGAAGGGGTGAAGGGGCTTTAGCTGTCGTCGCTGCCGAATTCGGCATCGGCCACGCCTGCACGGCCATAGCGGTTTTCCAGATCGTCCATCGTCTCCTCGCCGCGATAGGCGGACATGTCGATGGTTCCGCTGGTGTCCATCTGCTTCATGTGATCGACGAGGTCGGGAGTATCGGCCGGGTTGAGGCTGTTGGACAGCTTTTCGCTCTGGTCGAGACCGAGCACCGACAGCGAACCGTTCATTGCCTCTGCGGCCACCGACTGCGCCTGGGCTTCGGCGTCGTCCTGTTCGGCATTGATAGTTTCTGGGGCGAGATCGTCAGGGCGTTGGGTCATCGTGATATCTCCTTCGCTTGGGTAACGGCCGGGGCGCGCGGAGCGTTCCACGAAAAACGCCCCCGCCTCGGGTGAGGCAGGGGCGCTTTGCCAATGCGTCGCTGGCGTGCGGTCAGCGCGTGGGTACCGGCTTCTCGCCCGAGTAGTCGTAGAAGCCCTTGCCGGACTTGCGTCCGTACCAGCCAGCCTCGACGTACTTCTGCAGCAGCGGGGCGGGACGGTACTTGGGATCGCCGGTGGTCGCGTGGAATACCTTCATGATCTCGTAGAGGGTGTCGAGCCCGACGAAGTCGGCAAGGGTCAGGGGCCCCATCGGGTGATTGGCGCCCAGCCGCATGCCGGCATCAATGTCCTCGACCGAAGCCAGGCCCTCGCCCAGCACGAAGATCGCCTCGTTGAGCATCGGGCACAGGATGCGGTTGACGACGAAGCCGGGAGCGTCGCCAGCCAGTACGACCGTCTTTCCCAGCTTCTCGCCGAAGGCCTTCATGCGCCCGGTGGTGTCCTGCGAGGTGGCAAGGCCGGGGATCACTTCGACGAGACCCATGACCGGGACCGGGTTGAAGAAGTGCAGGCCGCAGAAGCGCGTCGGATCGGGCGACTGGGCGGCCATGCGGGTGATCGGAATGGAGCTGGTGTTGGAGGCCATGATCGCGCCGTCCTTCAGCACCTTGCCGGCGGCTTCGAAGATCCTGGCCTTGATGTCCTCGCGCTCGGTCGCGGCCTCGATGATGAGGTCGCAGCCCGACATCGCGGCATAGTCGGCAACCGGGGTGATGCGCGCCAGCAGGGCGTCGGCATCCGCCTGCGTCATCTTCTCCTTGGCGACGAGCCGTGACAGGCCCTTGGCAATGCCTGCCTTGCCCTTCTCGGCATTCTCGAGCGAGACGTCGGTCAGGATGACGTCCATGCCCTTGCTCGCGACGGTCTGGGCGATGCCCGAACCCATGATACCTGCACCGATGATACCGACTGACTGCACCGAAAGTCTCCTCTGATGATCCCAATTCGGCGGTTGCCTAGCGGGATTGTCGCTCGGAAGGAACCTAGTCTTGGGATTAGCGGCGCCTAGCGGTTCTGGCCGGGCACCCAGAGCACGTCGTCGGCGCCGTTGGCGTTCACTGCCCGGGCGAGGACGAAGAGATAGTCGCTCAACCGGTTGATGTAGGCCAGAGCCGCGGGGTTGGCGGGTTCCGCCGCAGCGAGCGCGGCGGCCCGGCGCTCTGCCGACCGGGCGGAGGCACGGGCGATGTGGACCCGCGCCGCGGCTTCGCTGCCGCCGGGCAGGATGAAGCTTTTCAGCGGGGCGATATGTTCGTTGATGGCGTCGATCTGCCTTTCGAGCCATTCGACCTGCGAAAGCACGATGCGCAGCGTCATCTCGCCGGGGGTGAAGTCTTCACCGGGCGTGGCAAGGTCGGCTCCCAGGTCGAACAGGTCGTTCTGGATTCGGGTGAGAGCCCCGGCATGCGGCGTATCGCCCAGGGCGCACAGGGCAAGACCGATGGCGCAGTTGGCTTCGTCCACCGCGCCGATGGCTTCCATGCGCGCGGCATGCTTGGGCAGGCGCGAGCCGTCGACGAGGCCCGTCGTGCCGTCATCGCCGGTGCGGGTATAGATCCTGTTGAGCCTGACCAAGGTCGTCGAACGGTTCTTAGCGCGCCATCGCCAGCAGCAGGGCGCAGACGAGGACTGCGGCTGCCTGGTACTTGATGCGATTGAACATCATCTTGTTCTGCAACAGCTGGTTGGGCGTTGCTCCGACCGCGTCCGGGTCGCGGTGGAGGTCTTCCTTCGTGCTGTTGATGAACGCGACGATGCCGCGCACCAGGCTGACGACGACCATGATCATCAGCACGATGATAATGGGGACAAGAATATAGCTCATGACTCGCTATCTAGGCCTCCGCAGAGCGAAATACCAGTCGGGAACCGGTGGGCGCGCAAGGCATCGGCCAGGGCGAGGCCATCTTCGCCCGCCCGCCTGCGGTCGCCCAGCGAGGGTGATCCGCGGCGCTTGGCCAGCTTCCTGCCGCCGGGTTCGACCAGCAGGGCATGGTGGTGCCAGGTCGGAACCGGCAGTCCCAGCAGCGCCTGCAACATTCGGTGAACGTGGCTTGCCGCGAAAAGGTCCGCGCCGCGCGTGACGAGGGTGATGCGGTCCGCAGCGTCGTCGAGCGTGGCGGCGAGGTGGTAGCTGGCGGGCAGGTCCTTGCGCAGCAGGACGACATCGCCGAACCGCTCGGGCTGGGCAATCTGCGCGCCAGCCAGTTCGTCGACCCAGGTGAGCGGGCCTGCCAGTGCGGTGGCCCGGGCCATGTCGATCCGCCATGCTGCGCCCTCGGGATCCACCGCGCGGCCGCGGCAGGTGCCGGGATAGACGGGGCCATCAGGTCCGCTGCCGGTTGCGGCGGCTGCGATCTCGGCGCGGGTGCAGCGGCACGGATAGAGCAGGCCCATGTGCTTGAGCGCTTCCCCGGCCTCTATGTAGCGGTCGAGGCGGCGGGACTGGTACACGACCTCGCCGTCCCACGGCAGGCCGAGCCACTCGAGGTCGCGGAAGAACTCGTCGATGAATTCAGGGCGGCTGCGCGCGCCGTCGATGTCCTCGATGCGCAGCAGGAATTGCCCGCCCCTTTCGCGCGCAAGGTCATGGGCGACCACGGCGGCAAAGGCATGGCCCAGGTGCAGCGGGCCGTTGGGGCTGGGGGCAAAGCGTGTGCGGAACATTGCGGGGAATGTCCTAACCGCATTGGCGCGCGCGACAAGGTGCGTTCGCAAGCTGTGGATTGTCGATTATACTGCATTGCACGCAGGCTTGACGGCGACTCGCGCAAATGCTGGATTACCGGCATGCGCTGCCATCAAACCGTAATGACGGCCTGCGACAGGAGGCCATGCTCAAGTCGGAGCTGATCGAGCGCGCGGCCCGGTTCCGCAGCGCGGAGGAAGATCCCTCCCGAAGTCTTTCGGACTGCCCTGCGCTGGTTCTCAATGCGGATTACACACCGCTCTCCTACTACCCCTTAAGCCTCTGGCCCTGGCAGACCGCGATCAAGGCGGTCGTGCTGGAAAGGGTCGATATCGTCAGCAGTTACGACCGCGCGGTGCACAGCCCGAGCTGGACGATGCAGATCCCCTCGGTGATCGCGCTGCGGCAATATGTGAAGCCTTCCGAATTTCCGGCCTTCACCCGCTTCAACCTGTTCCTGCGCGATCGCTTCAGCTGCCAGTACTGCGGCAGCCCGCATAACCTGACCTTCGACCATGTGATCCCGCGCCGCCTGGGTGGCCGGACGAGCTGGGAAAACATCCTCACCGCCTGCGCGCCGTGCAATCTCAAGAAGGGGGGGCGCACGCCCAAGCAGGCGAACATGCCGCCGCTGGTGCCGCCGATCCGGCCGACGAGCTGGCAGTTGCAGGAACGGGGCAAGGGCTTCCCGCCTAACTACCTGCACGAGACTTGGCGGGACTGGCTTTACTGGGATATCGAACTGGAAGAATAGGGCCCGCGCCGCTGGGCGGAGCGTCAGCCCATCTTCTTGAGCAGCCACCCGAAATTGCCGCCGCCCCGCGATACGAGGCCCTGGACGACGAGTTGCTGCGTCGCCTGGGGACGGCCATGGCCGTCGACCCACAGCGAATCCTCGATCGAGACATCACCGCCGCCGCTGCGGAATTGCCAGTAGCTGCCATCGGGCAGTGCAAGGCCCGCGCCCTGGCCATCCTCGGTCAGGGCGACGTCGACTTCGGGGCCGAGGTGGAAGCGCAGCGCATAGCCGACCTTGCCCCGCTTCCCCTTGCGACCCGAGGGCAGTAGCAGGTCTTCGCCGCGCAGTTCCGTCCCGTCGTCGCGCAGGATGAGGATGCGGCGGTGAGTCAGGCCATAACGCGCGGCATAGCCGTTGTGGCTGGCTTCGAGTCGGGTGGCGTTCGAGCCGTTTTCATTCTGCAGCGTCTTGCGGTCGATATCGACCTGGCTGACACCCGATCCGATCATGCCGTTGATCAGGATCGCGGTGGAATTGGCATCGTCGATGGTCAGGGTCGAATGCGCCGCCGTCGCGCGCAGGCCCTGTTCGAGCCGGACCGGTACCAGCCCGCCGCCGCTGGCGGCGCCGCCGCAATTGACGATCAGGCGATGGCCGCCGTGGGACATCTCGAAGGCAAGCGTCGAGGCGCAGCCGTAGCGGGCATGGCTCGGCATCGGCGGAGGCGCGGTGTCGAACAGCAGGATGGTTTTCTGCGCGACGGCGCGCTGGTAGCCCCACTGGCGCACGTCGCGCAAAGGACGGGCTCGCACGCCGCTCGCGGCGACCAGGGCGCTCACGTCATCGCCGTTGATCGCCCAGGCGCCCTGCCAGCTTCCCAGCGAACCGTCGCCATGGGTCAGCGCTAGGAGCGGCGGAACGAGCATTTCGATCACCCGCTCGATCGCGTCTGGCGGATCGCGCCGGGTGGCCTGGTAGCAGTTGCGCAGGCGCACCAGCAGCGCGATCGCTTCCATCTGTGCCAGCGGACTGCGCGACAGCACGCCGCCGTCGTCGCCCATCAGTTCGCCCAGCGCACGGATCAGGCCGGCTTCGCCGTAGAGGCGGCGCGGACGACCGTCGGGAAGGAGCAGACCGGCGGCGATCACCGCGCACCAGCCGGCCACTTCGGCAAGACCGTCCTCGGCGTGGTGGACCTGCCGGTCGAGCCAGCGCGCGGTTTCGTTGATGTGGCGCAGGGTGCGCAGGCGCAGGGCCTTCTCGCCGGAAAGGATCAGCGGCGCATGGACCAGCCAGTTCATCAACCGCATGCCGGTGTGGCCGACATTCCATGCAGGCCCCTTGCCGGGCTTGGCCGGCGGCTTGGGGTTGGCCTGGAGCCATGACGTCAGGATCCGCTCGGCCACCGGCACGCCCTGTTCGCGCGGGGCGCAGGCTTCGAGATCGGTCAACCACGAGAAGCTGTGGACCACCGCTTCCAGCGGCGGCGTGACCCGCGCGGCACCATGGAAATCGACCTGCGCGATCGGCGTCTTGGCACCGTGGACCAGGAAATGCCCCGCGCGCAGGGCCGTTCCGGCGATGCGGTTGCCCGGTACGGTGTTGTTCACCGTGGCCAGCAACCGCGTCTTCGATTTCTTGCCCATCGGTGCGGTCAGCATCGTGCCCGGCACGCCAAGGCGATAGGCGAACCGGATCAGGCGTGCGCCTGCCCCCAGGGCCGGCGGCGAGAAGTCGACGAGCGCCAGGGCGCGCCCCGGCTCGATCTGCTCGCCGGTCGCCACGGGCGCGTCCTCGCGCAGCTGAGGGGCAGGCGTTTCGTCCACCGTCTTGTTCACGACACCCACTTCGGTTGCTTCAGCCAGTGGAATGGCCCGGTCTTCATCCGGGTTCCAGGTCTGGGAACCGTTGTGCGTGTCCAGTGTCACCGTGTCAGTCCGTATTGTCCGGGGCGAGGCCCTTCAGCGTCCGGATGTTGGACGCATATTTCGTGGGGCCGCCGCGGAAGGTGGCGGAGCCAGCCACCAGCACATCGGCGCCTGCGGAGACGCACAGCGGCGCCGTTTTCGCATCGACCCCGCCATCGACTTCGAGGCGGATGTCGCGGCCCGACTTGTCGATCATCTTGCGCACCGCCTCGATCTTGCGAAGCTGGCTGGAGATGAAGCTCTGGCCGCCGAAGCCGGGATTGACGCTCATCACCAGGACGAGGTCGATCTCGTCGATCAGATAGTCGAGCATCTTGGCCGGCGTTGCCGGGTTGAGCGAGATTCCGGCCTTCTTGCCGAGGTTCCTGATCGTCTGCACCGTGCGGTGCACGTGCGGGCCTGCCTCGGGATGGACGGTGATGATGTCCGCGCCGGCGTCGGCGAAAGCCTCGAGGTAGCTGTCGACCGGCGAGATCATCAGGTGGACGTCGAAGGTCTTGGCGGTGTGCGGACGCAGCGCCTTCACCACGGCCGGGCCGATGGTGATGTTGGGCACGAAGTGGCCGTCCATCACGTCGACGTGGATCCAGTCGGCGCCCGCTTCGTCAATGGCGCGCACTTCCTCGCCCAGGCGCGAAAAGTCTGCGGACAGGATCGAGGGCGAGATCAGGGGGGCAGTCATGAGGGAAATCGAGGCTCCTTGGATAACGATGAATAAAGCACCAGATATTGTGCGGACAAGGACGAGGAAGCCCGTTTTCCACACGCGATATTGGGTCAAGGCCCGAATAGGGACAGTTGCCGCGATGCGAAATGGGAACTTCGCGGGCCGGGTCGGATTTTTCTTCGCGATGCGTCCTTGCGCGAAACTGCCGCCTGTCTGGAGGCTTGCGCGACAATTCAGTTCGCATTCACGGCGGACAGGCCAGATTGGCCCCAAGAAAAGGTGGAGATGACATCGCCTTGCTCTTGCGGCAATACCGCCGCGAATGGAGCGAAATCAGTCCATTACATGGAAGCGGAAATGAACACGACCTTCCCGAAGGGATCGATCGGAATGAAGAAACGACTGACTGCGGGATTCGGCGCTCTCGCCGCGATCGGCCTGGCGACGGCTTCGCCGGCCATCGCGCAGTACCGCAACGAGATTCACAACGATATGAGCCGTTGTACTGCGGGTTCCGGACCGGCGGTCATGGTGACCGTCGATGGCGTCAAGGCGTCGCAGGGCAAGCTGCGCATCCAGAGCTACCGGGCCAATTCGTCGGAGTGGCTGACAAAGGGCAAGTGGCTTTCGCGCATCGAGGTTCCGGCCAAGGCGGGCACGATGACCTTCTGCCTGCCCGTGCCTGAATCGGGCACGTACGGCGTTGCCGTGCGCCACGACCTCAACGGCAACGGCAAGACAGACATCATGAGCGACGGCGGCGGCATGTCGAACAACCCGTCGATCAACATCTTCAACCTCGGCAAGCCGAGCTACACCAAGGTCGGCGTTCCCGTCGGCGACACCGTGAAGTCGATCCGGATCGAGATGAAGTACATGTGATCGGTGTGCCTGCGCGGATCGAAACTTTTCAAGGTTTCCTTGCCCCGTATGGCGGGACGGTGCGCTTTTCCCGGCTTACTGCGCCATCTTTCGCGATGCCATGATTTCCCGGGCATCGGCGAGGTCTGCAGGCTTGTCGACGTCGACCGCGGCCAGGCCGTCGCGCGCGGCGACTAGCCGGGCCTCGATGCCGACCCGGCGGCCCATTCGGGCAATGGCCGCCGCCAGCGTCAGGCGCCCCAGCGCATAGTTCACCAGCATGCCGATCCCCAGTTTCGCGGCGATCCGCCAGGGACGCTTGCGATCTGCCTCGACCATTTTCCAGGTCCGGATCGCGGCATTGGCATTGTCTCGGGCGAGCAGGAACAGGTTGCAGCCCGACCACCAGCCATCGGCGAAGCGCAAGTAGGTGCGCTTGCTCCCGGGCATGGCGCGCTCGATCGCCTCGCGCCGGGCCAGCAGGATGGCGACGTCGGCATTGCCGGGCGTATCGGCGAGAAAATCGGAAACCCATTCCGCACGCAGCAGCGCATGGTCTGAAGTCGTGACCAGCATCGGTGCGCCCAGCTGCGCGAAACCGGCTTCGACGCTGGCGCTCGGTCCGGCGGCGGCTGGGACGGCCTCACAGCCCAGCTCGGACGCCAGGGCGATTACCTGAGCATCGTTCGTCGCCACGGCCAGGCGCGCGATGCCTGCATCCCGCAGCGCGGAGACGACATGGGCGAGCATCGGCCTGCCGTCGATCTCGACAAGGGCCTTGTGGCTGACGCCTTCGGCGCCGGCTACCGGGTCGGGCACTCCGGGGCGCGATCCGGCAAGAATGAGGGCTGATACAGGGGCTTGGGTTATGCTCACGCGGCTTCTTTGGCGTTGGCGGCTTTTTTCGCACGCCAAACCTGCCAGAGCACGCCGGGTGCGGCAAGCACCGGATGACGCTCGCGCCAGGGCGTAAGGGCGACATGAATGCCGGTGTGCCGCTCGATCTTCCAGGCGGCATAGCGCGCTGCGCCGTCGAAAGTGGTCGAGGCCTTGAGCAGGCGCATGAAGTTGTAGGGCTTGCCCATGCGTTGCCGTTTCTTCCACCAGCCGAGCAGGCGGGCCCGGCGGGCGGCGCTCAGTTCCGGGCGGATGACGCTGTCGGCAGCTCGGGCGAAGTCGATCCGTTCGGCCACGAGTGCCAGCGGCAGGAGGCCATCGAAATGGGTGCGGTTGGCAGAGAGGATGGAATCCTCGCGACCGGCTTTTTCGACCCGGAATTCGGCGGCATAAGTCGCACGGAACAGGGCGCGCCAATAGTCTTCGGGAGTGCCGGTCTCTGGACCCAGGGCAACCGCCAGCCGGGCGGCGGTCCGTGCCGCCAGGGCGATGGACTCGGCCATGGCCGCGCCGGCCGCTTCATCGCGTTGCCATGCCAGGGCGCTGGGCTGGACGAAGCGGGCCCAGATCGTCGTATCGAGCAATTCGCCCGAAGCCGCGGCGCGAAACGTCTCGAGCGCCATCGTCGCGACCTTGGCGCGCAGCGTGACGCCGGTATGGCCCCATTCGTGATAGCTGACGCGCGGCCAGATCTTCTCCACCTGCGGCCCCGCCGTCAGGACGTAGAAATCGAGCACGCCTTCCAGCGAGCCGGTCCTGAGGTTGGAGCCGTAGAACAGGACGGCCAGTGCGCCGGCCTCTTTTCCAAGGCGTTCGGCGAAGGCGCGTACTTCGGGTTCGACGGGCCGGTTGAGAGCGGCCGTCACGCGTCCAGCGAGATCCTCGCTCATTGCTCAGCGGCTCACGGGACGACGAAGGTAAGCTGCGGGCCTTCGTCGAGGATATAGCGGCCGGCCGGGAAGGCCTCGCCGTCGAGGATGAACGTTCCGCCGAGGTCGATGTCGACGTCGCTGGCGCAGAAACGATGTACGCCCGCGCGCTTGAGGAAACGTCCGTAGAAGCCGAAGAGCATGGCCGGGACCAGCATGATCACCCAGCGTACCGGCCAGTCGACCACGGCCAGCTTCATCCCGGGAGGCACATTGCTGCCGAAGGGCCGCGCGCCGAGAGGAAACTTCTCGAAAGTCGTGGCAAAGGTCATGAGCCGCTCGTCGTCCCTGCCCGGGCCTGTGCGCGGCAGGGCGCGGCCGGTGAAGCGGTCGACGAGGCGGGTCGGGGTGCATGCGCGCCACGGGTTGCCGGCGCCGCCGAACAGCGCCTGGATGACGGCCCAGAGGATCGAGAGGCCCACGGCGAAGCTGTTGAAGGCGCCGCGGCGATGCGCTTCCTGGCCTGCCTCGGTCGCCAGCGAGAAAGTGCCGGTGCCGAAGATGAAGCCCTGGATGCAGCCGCCCGAGCCATCCGCCGGGGAGACGCGCAGGGGCCGGCGGGTCACGGTATTGCCGTTCTGCGCTGCAGCAAGCGCTTCGGCCAGCGACCAGTGATTGGGCAGGCCGAGATCGACGGTCAGCGCGTTGGTCTTGCCTTTCGGCAGGACCATCAGCGTAGGCCAGTCGTTGCCGAAAATGTCGGCGCCGCAGGTCAGCACGTCACGCACGGTACCGTCGCCGCCATCGACCACGAGGTAGTCTATGCCGCGCCGCGCAAATTCCGCGAGCGTATGGTGGAGATCCTCGCGGGTGCGGGGCGTCTCGGTCAGGATGTTGGAGCAATCTGCCATTTCCGGCGCGATGCCCTTGTTGCGGTGGCTGCGCGGATTCCGGACGATCCCGACCAGCGGGACGGCACGTCCACGGCGGACGCGCGAAGTGGAGCGAGAATGACTCTCACTTCCCTGCTTGCCGAAGCTCGGCAGCGATTCAAACTCGTAAATCGATCCGTACACGGGCGTCTATGTAATGCCGCCCGAGCCGAAAATCACTATGAAACATGGTTTGACACAGGAAAGTTACACTTCTGTGGCGAAGGTGCACCGTCGCGTGAGCATGCGCTCGGCTGGCGACGACGGCGATTGCCAGCCCCGGCGGCCTCGACTAGTTCGGGACCCCATGGTCGAAAATTCGCAAGTGCTGCCGGTCGTCACGATCGGCGAAAACCCCGTAAAGCTGTGGGGACTGGATGTCTCCGAACGCGTGGCCCGGATTGCGCGGGCTTCCAGGCTCACACCTGCCGACACGGTGCCCGAAGAGGCGGCGATCCTGTCCGCGGCCGCCTTCGCCTGGGACCCGGCATGGTTCCGGCACATCGTCACCCAGCCGGGCATGGTGCTTACCCTCGGGGGCGTTCCGGCGCTCGCGCATGCTGCAGATGCGAACCAGACGCGCCGAATCGCCGAGGCCATGGCGGCGGGAGTGCCGCTGGCCGACACCGCAGGGATGACGGTGGTCGCTTTCGAGACCGGGCCGACCATCGAGAACAAGCAGCTTCGCAAGCGCGAAACGCCTTTCCTGCTCCCGCTGCGCAAGGATACCGTCCGCCAGCTCGAGCGTGCCAGCTATTTCGGCGCCTACAAGGGCGTGACCGACCTGCTCACCAAGTACCTCTGGCCGGAATGGGCCCTGGTGCTGACCCGCATCTGCGCCAGGCTGCATATCACCCCGAACATGGTGACTTTCGTCGGCGCGGTGTTCTGCGTGGTCGCGACGGTCCTGTTCGCACAGGGCCATTACTGGTCGGGCATGGCGGCCGGTCTGGTGTTCATGGTGCTGGATACCGTGGACGGCAAGCTCGCCCGGTGCACGATCACCTCTTCCTACTGGGGCAATATCTTCGATCACGGCATGGACCTCGTTCATCCGCCGTTCTGGTGGTGGTTCTGGGCCACCGGCCTTGCCAGCTGGGGCCTGGCCTACGACACGGCGACCTTCTGGTGGGTGCAGGGCGCCATCCAGGGCGGTTATGTCGTCCAGCGTCTGATCGAAGGCGTGTTCATGCGCCAGAACGGCATGATGCACATCCACGTGTGGCGCCGCTTCGACAGCCGGTTCCGCCTGATCACTGCGCGCCGCAATCCCAACATGGTGATCCTCTTCGTCGCCATGCTCTTTGCGCGGCCCGACATCGGCCTGATCGCGGTGGCTTGGTGGACGGCGCTATCCTGCCTGGTCCATGCGATCCGCCTCGTGCAGGCATGGAATGTGCGGGCCAGGGGCGGTACGATCACTTCGTGGCTTTCGGAGGACTGACGATGAACGTGACGATGGAGAAATTCGGCTACCCGGCAACGCTGGTCGCCGAGTTCGACCACTGGGTCGTCCTTGCCCGTGCGGCGCAGCCGACGCTCGGTTCGCTGGTGCTGGCCGCCAAGTCCGAGGTTACCGCCTTTGGCGAACTGCCGGCCGCGGCCCACGCCGAGCTCAAGCAGGCGACAAGCGCCATCGAGGCGGCGCTGGGCAAGGCGGTGGGATATGCCAGGCTCAACTACCTGATGCTGATGATGGTGGATCCCAACGTCCATTTCCACGTGATCCCCCGTTACGAGGGATCGCGCGAATGGCAGGGCCGTGAATTCGTCGACTGCGGCTGGCCGAAAGTGCCCGACCTCGGGCACGCGGTAGCGCTCGAAGGCGAGGATCTGGCCGCTCTGGTAAGCTGGCTCAAGGGCTTCTTCTAGGCTCCGGACTTGCTCCGGAGGACGGGGCCCGCCTCAGTGCAGGCCCCCGATGGATCAGGCCTCCGATGGATCAGGCCCCAGTCGATCAGGCCCCAGTCGATCAGGCCCAGGTGTCGGTCAGCTTGGTCGCGATCTCGATGTCGTTGAGGAAGTCCACCTCGGCCCAGTCGAGGCCCTCGATCGAAACCGTGCCGACCTTGCCGGTGGGCGCAATCGAATCGATGACCTTGAGGTACCAGTGCTGCACGCCTTCGGGGGTGCGCATCGCCTGGCGCACGGTTTCGCGGAACAGTTCGGCGCCTTCGCCGCGGAAGGCGAGAAAGCCGATGGATTCGGAATTGGATTGCTCGGCGGTCAGCGTCTTGCCGATATGGACGAGGCGGCCGTCGGCTTCGCGTTCGACTTTCATGTCGTCGCTGTCATAGCCTTCCGGCTTGACGTCGACGGTCACGGCCACGGGCCAGGTCTTGCCGTCCCTGTCCGTCGCGCCCTGCTGCACGCGCTGGACGATCTCCTCTGAGATCAGCGTGTCGCCGTTGAGGATCAGGAAGTCGCCGCGCATCGCCTCGCGCGCGATCCAGCAGGAACCGAGGTTGTCCGCGACTTTGTAGAACGGGTTGAAGCGGATCGAGATTTCAACGCGCGGATCGCGGATCGCCATGAGGTGCTCTTCAAGCATGTCGGTCATGAAGCCGGTGACGACGTCGATCCGCTTCACGCCGCCGCGGGCAAGCATTTCGATCTGCCACTCGATCAGCGACTTGCCGGAGAAGTCGATCAGGCACTTCGGTCGCTCGGCCGTGAGCGGAAGCAGGCGCGAGCCCTGGCCGGCGCTGAGGAGGATGGCGTGTTCGATCATGGTTTCAACTTGGCTGGTTGGGGCAAGCCGCGCCCTCTAGCCCCAAAGGGGAAAAATAGAAAGGTGCCGGTTTATCGCGGCACGCTTTGCCTTATTTGCATCTCGTGAAACCTTGCAAGTGAAACGGTGCTCGTCCAAATGCACCCGTGATGTCCGCCAAACGCGACCGCCTCGAGAATGCTTCTCCCCTCCGGCGGATACTTCAGAACACGGCCTGGCTGCTCGGCGGCAAGGGATTCGGTGCCGTCTGCGGCCTCGCTTACCTTGCGATCCTGACGCGAACGCTGGGGCTGAAAGACTTCGGCCACTTCTCGCTGATCTTCGGAACGGCGCAGGCGCTGATTGCGATTGCGGGCTTCCAGACCTGGCGCGTCGTCGTGCGCTACGGCAGCGAACATGTGCATGCCGAGGACTGGGGCAAGTTCGGCCGCCTGGGCATGCTGTGCGGGATGCTGGACGCGGTGGGTGCGGTCATCGGCTGCGGCCTGGCGGCGATCCTGATCTATGGCTTTTCCGGCGTTCTCGAACTCAACCCCGCCTATATCGACATCGCATTCTATTTTGCCTGCGGATCGCTGTGGGCGCTGGTATCGGCGCCGACCGGGATCGTGCGCGCGTTGCACCGTTTCGACATGGCGGTCTATGTCGAGGCGGTCGTGCCGACCGGGCGCCTGATTGCGGCGCTCACGATCTGGGCCACCGGGCCGAGCGTGGGAAGATTCCTCTTCGCCTGGGCCGCTATCGATGTCCTCGAGGCGATTCTGTACTGGGCCATGGCCCGCCGCCTCTGTCCGCAGGCCGTGCGCCTTTCGAACCTTGCCAAGTGGCGCCAGGCCTTCGCCGAGAACGAGGGCGTCGGGCATTTCTTCATGGTGACTTACGCCGGAGCGACGATAGAGGCGACCATGAAGAACGGGCCGCTGCTTGCCGTCGGTGCCTTCGTCGGCACGCGCGCGGCCGGTCTCTATCGTCTTGCCTCGCAGCTATCGCAGTCCCTGAGCAAGCTTTCGACGCTGCTCACGCGCTCGGTCTATGCCGAAGTCGCCCGTGCCCGCGTCTCGACCGAATTTGCCGAATTCCGCAAGCTGGCGCTGCAGACCAGCCTTATCGCGGGCGCTGCGGGCCTCGTGGTGGTCGTGATCGCTCTGCTGATCGGACGTCAGTTGCTGGAGCTGATCGCCGGGCCCGACTTCGAGCAGGGCGCGGCGATCCTCGTGCCGCTGGCAATCGCGGCCAGTTTCGATCTTGCCAGCGTCGCCTTCGAACCGGTTCTCCATTCGACCGGGCGGGCGCGCCTCTCGCTGGTGGCACGGCTCTTTGCCGTCGCCGGTCTGGCCGTGGGGCTCTACCTGTTCATCCCCATCGGGCCTGCGGGCGCGGCATGGGCCGTGGCGCTGGGCGGGGCGATCTCCTATCTCGCCATGGGCCTGATGTCCTGGCGCACGCTGCAGAAGCTGAGGCGCCACGAAATCGAACTGGTCGACAAGCCGGAAGCATGAGTAAAGCCGGCTCGACAGGCGGGTGACCATGTCTATCATGGCACCATGCCTCCCAGTTCCCTGATTGCCGAAGCCGCCCGCATTTCCGACCGCATCGTTTCGCTGCGCCGCTCGATCCACGCCGAGCCCGAAATCGGCCTGCACACGCCCCTGACGCGCGACAAGATCCGCGAAGCGCTGGCGCACCTGCCGCTCGACTGGAGGGAAGGCCCATCGACGACGGGCCTTGTCGCCACGCTGAAGGGCGGGGCGGGGCCGGGCCGCTCGGTGCTGCTGCGCGGCGACATGGACGCCCTGCCGATGCCCGAGGAAACCGGCCTCGATTTCGCCTCGAAAGTGCCGGGCGCGATGCATGCCTGCGGGCACGATGCCCATGTCGCGATGCTGGCCGGCGCGGCCGAGATCCTCTGCGCCCAGTCCGATAGCCTCGCAGGCGAGGTGCGCTTCATGTTCCAGCCCGGCGAGGAAGGCTATCACGGCGCGCGCTTCATGCTGCAGGACGGACTGCTGGGCGGCGAGGGTTTCGACCGGCCGCTGCCCGACGCCGCCTTTGCCCTGCATGTCATGCCCAATGCCCCCCACGGCCTGATCGGCGGTCGTAGCGGGCCCCTGCTGGCCGCGGCGGACCAGATCGAGATCGTGGTGACCGGGCGCGGCGGCCATGCCTCGATGCCGCACCAGACGCTCGATCCGGTGCCGGTCGCCTGCGAGATCGTCACTGCCATCCAGGCGATGGTCGCGCGCAAGTTCAGCGTGTTCGACCCGGTAGTGGTCACGATCGCGAAGATCGAGGCCGGCACCGCGCACAACGTCATCGCCGACGAGGCCCGAATGATAGGGACGATGCGCAGCCTTTCGGCAGAGAACCGGGCGCGCCTCAAGAAGGACCTTGCCGTGCTGGCGTCCGGTATCGCCGGGGCGCACGGCATGACGGCGCAACTGAACACGGTCGAGGGCTTCCCGGTCACGGTCTGCCATGAAGAGGCGGTCGGCTTCGGCGAAGACGTCGCGCGCCGGATGTTCGGCGAGCAGGCGTTCCTGCGCCTGCCCGATCCGATCATGGGGGCTGAGGATTTCGCCTATGTGCTGGAAAAGGTGCCCGGCGCGATGTTCTTCCTCGGCGTGGCGCACGAAGGGGCGGATTGGCAGCATTGCTGCGGCATTCACTCGACCAGGATGATCGTCGACGAAACCGTCATGCCGCAGGGCGCGGCCTACCTTGCCGGGCTCGCCGAGGGTTTCCTCGATCGCGGTTTCGCCTGAGGCAGCAGGGCTGCGGACGCCACGTCATGAGCAATCGCAATCGGGAAGCCGGTCTCTGGCAGTTCTGGGTAGACCGGGGCGGCACCTTTACCGATGTCGTGGCCCGGGCGCCCGGCGGCCGGTTCAAGCGCCTGAAACTGCTTTCCGAAAGTCCCGGCGCCTACGACGATGCTGCGGTCGAGGCGATGCGCCGCCTGACCGGCGTGCGAGAGGGTGAGCTGCCGCCGGCGCAGCTTCGGCTTGGTACCACGGTGGCGACGAACGCCCTGCTCGAACGCAAGGGCGAGCCGGTTCTGCTCGCCATCACACGCGGCTTCGGCGATGCCCTGCGCATCGGCACGCAGGAGCGCCCGGACATTTTCGCACGGCACATAGTAAGGCCCGAACCGCTGCACGGCGCGGTGATCGAGGTCGACGAGCGCGTCGGTGCGGACGGGGCCGTGTACCGGCCGCTCGATGAAAATGCTGCGCGTCAAGGGCTGCAGCATTTCTTCGATCGTGGCCTGCGCGCCATCGCCATCGTCCTCATGCACGGCTATCGCCATGTCGCCCACGAGGCGGCGCTGGCGCGGATCGCGCGCGAGGTCGGCTTCACGCAGGTCTCGGTCAGTCACGAGGTCGCACCGCTCATCAAGCTCATCGCGCGCGGGGATACCTCGGTCGTCGATGCCTATCTTTCGCCGGTGCTCGACCGCTATGTCGCGGGGCTCGAAGCGGGGCTCGGGCCGCAGGTGACGGCGCTCTACATGCAATCGAGCGGAGGGCTGGCGACCGGCGCAGCATTTTGCGGCAAGGACGCGATCCTGTCCGGGCCTGCGGGCGGTATCGTCGGCATGGCGGCAATCGCGCGCGAGGCCGGTTTCGATCATGTCATCGGTTTCGACATGGGCGGGACCTCCACCGACGTCTCGCATTATGCCGGACAATACGAGCGCGACAGCGAGACGCGCGTCGCCGGTGTCCGCGTTCGCACGCCCATGATGCGGATCGAGACCGTTGCCGCGGGCGGCGGGTCGATCTGTCATTTCGACGGGGCGCGCTTCCTCGTCGGGCCGGAAAGCGCAGGTGCCGTGCCCGGTCCGGCCTGCTACCGGCGGGACGGCCCGTTGGCGGTGACCGATTGCAACCTCCTGCTCGGCAAGCTTCGGTCGCAGCATTTTCCCCGGGTCTTCGGCCCTCACGGGAATGAGCCGCTATCGCTCCATGCTGCGCAGCATAAGATGGACGAAGTGCTGCAGCAGGTGCGTGCAGCAACCGGCAGGGCCCTGTCGCGCGAAGAGGCGGCGGAAGGCTTCCTCGAGATTGCGGTCGCCAACATGGCCAATGCGATCAAGACCGTTTCCCTGCGCCGCGGGCACGACATGACGCGCGCTGCGCTCGTCACCTTCGGCGGGGCCGGCGGGCAACATGCCTGCAAGGTGGCGGATGCGCTCGGGGTCGGCACGGTTCTGTGCCATCCGCTGGCAAGTGTGCTGTCCGCCTATGGAATGGGCCTTGCCGACCGGCGCGTGCTGCACGAGCGGACGCTGGCGCTGCCGCTCGAGGCGCGCAGCATGGACGATATCGGGCGCGCGGTTGAGGCGCTTGGCGCGCAGGCACGCGGCGATCTGGTCGCGCAGGGTGTCGCGCTCGACACCATTACTCTGGAGGCTACCCTGGCGGTGCGCCCCAAGGGCAGCGAGAATGCCATCGAGGTGCGCCTGGGCAGCCTTGCCGTCATGCGCGAAGCCTTCCGCGAAGGCTGGCTGAACCGCTTCGGCTTCGGCGCGGGCAGCGACCTGATCGCGGAGACCTTGCGGATCGAGGCGGTCTCCGCCGCGCAGGATGCAGGCGGCGTGACGCTGGCTCTTCCCGGCAACTCCGGCCCACCTGCCGATCATGTCGATATCTTCACCGGTGGATCGCAGCACCGTGTGCCGCTCTACTTGCGCGCCGATCTGGCCGACGGTTTCGAGGCCGATGGTCCGCTGCTCGTGGTCGATGACGTTTCGACCACGGTCGTCGAACCCGGCTGGCAGGTGCGTGTCGACCGGTTCGGCAATCTGCTGCTCACCCGGGTCAACGCGCTGCAGGTGGCGCAGGCGCGGACCACCGCCTGCGATCCGGTGCGCCTTGAGATCATGGGCGCGCTGTTCATGGCGATTGCCGAAGAGATGGGCGCAGCGCTGCAGTTCAGCGCCAGCTCGGTCAATATCCGCGAGCGTCTCGACTTCTCCTGCGCCGTGTTCGACCGGGAGGGCAGCCTTGTCGCCAATGCGCCGCACATGCCGGTGCACCTGGGCTCGATGGGCGAGAGCGTGCGCACGATCCTGGCGCGGCGCGGCGATGCGAAGGACGGGCGCGGTCTGCTGCCGGGCGATGCCTACGTGCTCAATGCGCCCTACGATGGCGGCACGCACCTGCCGGACATCACTGTGGTCATGCCGGTCTTTGCCCATGATGACGAGAGCGCCCCGGCCTGGTTCGTCGCGGCACGCGGGCACCATGCCGACGTCGGCGGGATCAGCCCGGGATCGATGCCGCCGCGCAGTCGCTCGCTAGGCGAGGAAGGCGTGCTGATCGACAACGTGCTGCTGGTCGACCGCGGCGAGTTGCAGGAAGCGGCTATGCGCGCCCTGCTGGCCTCGGGACCCTATCCTTCGCGGGCGATCGACCAGAACATCGCCGACCTGCGGGCGCAGGTCGCCGCCTGTACGCGCGGCGCTTCGGAACTGCGCCGCATCGCGCGCGAGCAGGGGCGCGGGATCGTCGACGCCTACATGGCCCATGCACAGGCCCACGCCGAAGCTGCGGTCCGCTCGCTGATCGACAGGCTGGCCGACGGTTCGTTCCGCGTGCAAATGGACAATGGGGCGCAGATCAGCGTGACTGTGCGCATCGACCGCAAGGCCCGCGGCGCGACTATCGACTTCACCGGCACCAGCGAACAGCTTGCCGACAACTTCAATGCGCCGCTCCCGGTCGTGCGCGCAGCGGCGCTCTATGTCGTGCGCACGCTGATCGACGATGCGGTGCCGATGAACGAGGGGTGCCTGCGCCCGATCGCGCTGATCGTGCCCGAAGGATCGATGTTGCACCCGCGCGCACCGGCTGCTGTCGTTGCCGGCAATGTCGAGACCAGCCAGGCCATCACCGATGCGCTGTTCGCGGCTCTCGGCGCGATGGCGGCGTCTCAAGGGACGATGAACAACTTCACCTTCGGCGATTCGCGGCGGCAATACTACGAGACGATTGCGGGCGGTTCGGGGGCTGGCCCGGATTTCGACGGCACCAGCGTTGTCCAGACCCACATGACCAACAGCCGCCTGACCGATCCCGAAGTGCTCGAGACCGGTTTTCCGGTACTGCTCGAAGAGTTCTCGATCCGGCGCGGGTCGGGCGGCAACGGGCTGCACCAGGGCGGCGACGGAGCGACGCGCCGCTTGCGCTTCCTCGAGCCGATGCAGGCGGGCATCCTTGCCCAGCGGCGCAAGGTTGCGCCTTTCGGTCTCGCGGGCGGTGAAGATGCGGCCCCCGGGCGAACCCGGGTGGAGCGTACTGACGGAAGCGTCGAGGATCTGGGCTCGACCGGCTCGGCGCATGTCGATGCCGGCGACGTCATCGTGATCGAGACACCCGGCGGCGGCGGTTACGGCAGGCCTGACTAGGCCCGAACGTCGTTCCAGTCGGGGTGGCGGTTGAACGCGGCCACGACATAGCTGCAGACCGGGGCGACCTTGAACTGGTTTTCGCGCGCGTCGGCCACCATCGCCTCGACCAGCCGCATGGCGACGCCGCGATTGCCGATCTCCGGCGGGACCAGGGTGTGGTCGGCGAAATGGACGCCCTCGCGCTCCACCCAGGTCAGGCGGCCGACGGCATCGCTGTCCGCGACATGGGCGACATATTCGCCGCGCGTATCCTTCTCGTGCTTGGTTATGGTCACTCCGACCATGCGGCATTCTCCGGTGCGTGAATGGCAGCGCCATGCAAGCGCTTGACGCAGGGCGCGAGCCCAAGCAGGGCATATGGCCATGAAGTTCCTCTCCGACAATGCTGCCAGCGTTCATCCCGCGGTCTGGAAGGCGATGATGGCTGCGGACGCGGCCGATGCGCCCTATGACAACGATGCACTGAGCCGCGAGCTTGACGCGCGCTTCTCCGCGCTGTTCGGGCGTGACTGCGCGGCGCTGTGGGTGGCCACCGGCACGGCGGCGAACTGCCTTGCCCTTTCGGCGATGGTGCCCCCGCACGGCGGCACGGTCTGCCACCGGGAAGCCCATATCGAGGTCGACGAGTGCGGTGCGCCCGGCTTCTATATGCACGGTGCGAAGCTCATGCTGGCAGAGGGCGAAAGCGCGAAACTGACGCCGGAGGCGATTGCCGCGGTCGTCGAGCCGATCCGCGACGATGTTCACCAGGTCCAGCCCCATGCGGTTTCGGTCACGCAGGTGAGCGAATATGGCTGTGCCTATCGGCCCGGCGAGCTTTCGGCGATTGCCGACTATGTCAGGGGACGCAGGCTGGCGCTGCATATCGACGGTGCACGCTTCGCCAATGCCGTGGCGTTTCTGGGCTGCAGTCCGGCAGAGGCGGCGCTGGGCGCCGATGCGCTCAGCTTCGGGTTCGTCAAGAACGGGGGCATGGGCGCGGAGGCGATCGTCTTCTTCGATCCCGAGCTTGCGCGCCAGACGCGCTATCGCCGCAAGCGGGCAGGGCACCTGCAGTCCAAGGGCCGTTATCTTGCCGCGCAGATCCTTGCCATGCTCGACAACGATGTGTGGCTCGACAATGCGCGGGCCGCAAATGCCGCTGCGGCCGAGATCGCTGCCGCGGCCGAGGGGCGCCTGCTTCACCCGGTTGAGGCCAACGAAGTGTTTCTTAAGACAAGCGCCGCCGAGCGAGAGGCGCTGCGCGCGCAGGGCTACGAGTTCTACGATTGGGGCATGGACGCGGCGCGGCTGGTAACCGCGTGGGACACCCGGCCCGAAGCGGCTGCCGCGCTGGCCCGGGCGATTGCCGGACTATGAGCGATAGCAATACCGAAGCGGCCGCTTCGCAGGCCAAGGTCGTGGCCGCCTTCCTGATCGTGACTGCGATCTGGGGGTCGACATGGCTGGTGATCAAGGACCAGGTCGGCCTCGTTCCGGCCAGCTGGTCGATCACCTACCGTTTCGCCATCGCCTGCATCGGCATGTTCATCTTCGCGAAGCTGCGCGGCGATCCGCTGCGCCTCTCGCGCGAGGGGATGATCCTCTCGGTCTTCGTGGGTCTCTCGCAGTTCTTCCTGAACTTCCAGTTCGTGTACCGCGCTGAAATGCACCTGACCTCGGGGCTGGTCGCCGTGTTTTATGCGCTGCTGATGGTACCCAATACGCTGCTGGGGCGACTGTTCCTGAAGGAGACGGTGAAGCCGCGCTTCGTCTTCGGCTCGCTGATCGCCATCGCGGGGATTGCCCTGCTGCTGATCCATGAATTTCGCGATGCGCCGCCCGACAGCCGCATTGCACTGGGCATTGCGCTGACTTGCGCCGGATTGTTCAGTGCATCGTCTGCCAACGTGCTGCAGGCCACGCCCGCCGGGCGACGCCAGCTAGTCGTGCCGCTGCTTGCCTGGGCAATGGTCTGGGGCACGCTTGCCGACGCGCTGTTCAGCATCGTCACGGCAGGGCCGCCGGTGGTCGACATGCGCTGGGGCTATCTTGCCGGGATCGCCTATCTGGCGATTTTCGGGTCGGTGGTCTCCTTCCCGCTCTACTTCGTGCTGATCCGTACGCTGGGTGCGGGCCGGGCAGCCTACAACGGCGTGGCCGTTCCGGTCGTCGCCATGGTGCTGTCGACCTTTTTCGAGGACTATCGCTGGACCGCCCTTGCCGGCGGTGGCGCGCTGCTCGCACTCGTCGGCCTGCTCTTTGCGCTGTCAGCGCGGGCGAAGCGCACGTAGGCCTTCGCGAAAGCTGGGATAGCGGGGCTGCCAGCCGAGCACGCGCTTGGCCTTGCCGTTGGCGACCCGGCGGTTCTCCGCATAGAACGAGCGTGCCATCGGCGACAGGTTCGCCTCCTCGAGCGACTGCATCGGCGGCGGTGCGATGCCGAGCAGCGCGCAGGCTTCCTCGACGAGCCGGTTCTGGCTGCAGGGCTCGTTATCAGAGAGATTATAGGCCCCCGGGGCCGCATCGAGACCGGCGATGACCCCTGCGGCGATATCCTCCACATGGGCGCGGCTGAATACCTGCCCAGGCAGATCGATGCGATGGGCACGCCCTTCGGCGAGCCGTTCGAAGATCGACCGGCCCGGACCGTAGATCCCGGGCAGGCGATAGACGCGCGCGCCGCGCCTGAGCCAGGCGGCGTCGGCTTCGGCCCTGGCGACGCGGCGGCCGGTTCCCGTCGGCGCGCCTTCATCGACCCACGCGCCTTCGGCATCGCCATAGACGCCGGTTGAGGACAGGTAGGACAGCCTCTTTGCGCCGAGGGCATCGCCATAGCGCTCCAGAACCGGGTCGAGCCCCTCGCTGCCCGGCGGGACCGAGGAGAGCACGTGATCGGCGTCGGCCAGCGCCATGCGCACGTTGCCCTCGTCTTCGAAGGAGAGGGTACCGTCGCGGCCGGTGGAGACGATTTCCCATCCTGCTGCTTCGAGCCGGTCCGCGATGTAACCGGCGGTATAGCCGAGGCCGAAGATGAACAGGCGGCGCTTCACTTGCGATGTTCTCCGAAGTGCTGGGGCAGGGGGGCGGGATGGACCATCCGGGCATCGGGCACATGGTCCTTCTTCCACTGCATCGCCATGCGCACCCGCGTCGCTCCGGAGGGATGGTCGAAGAACAGCATTTCCTCGACGTGGCCCGGTTCGATCTTGCGATAGTCGGCCAGCTTCATCGCTACCGAGGCGAAGGCGTCGGGTTCGCGTGCGGCGTCGAGGCCGAAGGCGTCCGCCTCGCTTTCGTCGATCCGGATCAGGCTGTTCGTCAGCGGTGTCGCCAGCAGGGAGAGGATGGAGATGCAGATCATCATCACCGGAACCGATGCCGGATCGGAAAGATCCTGAACACCCCAACTCTGGCCATACCGGGCGATAAGCCACGGGGCGATGCGCGCCACGACGAACAGGCACAGGGCGGCAAGGACAACGAAGAAGGCGATGTTGCGCCAGGCATGGCCGAGTACGTAGTGGCCCAGCTCATGGCCCATCACCGCCTCGATCTCCTCGGGCGTCGAGCGGTTGAGGAGATTGTCGTTGAGGCTGATGCGGATCGTCGGACCGATGCCGGAAACATTGGCGGAAATCCGGTCGCTCTGCTTGCTCGCGTCGAAGACGTAGATGTGCTTTGCCGGGACATCGAACCGGTTCGCCATGGCGACGATGTGGTCGCGCAGCGGGCCCTGCGGCATTTCCCTGTAGGTGTTGAACAGCGGCGATAGATAGATCGGCGCCAGCAGCAGCGCGACAAACGCAAAGACAGCGACGATGCCGGTGCCAAGTACCCACCAGCGGCGCGGGAAGCGCCGTATCGCGGCATAGAGCGCGACCAGCACGGCGGTTCCCACTACCAGGCTGAAGGCAAGGGAGATCGCCTGTTCGCCCAGCCAGCCGCCGAATGAAAGGTTCATCAGTCCGTAGGAGCGTTCGCGGATGAACTGGCTGTAGATCGTCCAGGGCAGCGTGAGCACGGAACCGGCGAGCAGGTAGAGCAGCGCGGTTACCGCCGCAATGGCCGAAGGGCGCTGCGAAATCCGGCTGCCCCAGTCCCGGAACCGGGCGGACAGGCGCAAGTGAAGCAGCGCCCAGTCGATCAGCACTGCGATCAGCGTGCCCCACAGGGGTAGCCAGTAACCGCCTTCGAAATAGGCGTCGGACCGGGCGCGGGCGGGGCCTTGCAGCGTGTCGAGCCAGAGCCGCGTCGCCAGGTCGACGTCGAACCCGGACTGCGGCGCGCTTGCCGCCATGGCCGGGCCCGAAAGGATCGCCAACCCCGCGACCAGCATTATCACTGCGCGCTTGCCATGCATCATTCGGTCTTATCCCACCAGACTCCGGGTAAATTCGTACCGCAACGGCTGGCAATCGCAAGGTAAGCCTCTAAATCTAGGGCATGGACATCGCCAGCACTCCCGCCGACTCCGAAGCCAACATGCAGGTTGCCGACGCCGCGCCGCCGCCACAGGCGCCGCCGGTCATCCACCGCGAAGACTACCTGCCGCCCGCCTGGCTGGTGCCGCAGATCGCGCTGGAGTTCGCACTTGGCGTCGATGAGACGCACGTCACTTCGAAGCTTTCGGTGCAGCGCAATCCGGCCGGGAACGGATCGGACCTGATGCGCCTGAATGGCGATCAGATTGCGCCGCTTTCGGTGAGGGTCGATGGCGAGGCGATCAACGACTGGCGGCTAGACGGCCCGGACCTGCTGATCGAACTGCACGGCCAGGCCCACGAGATTGAGATCGAGACGCTGATCAAGCCGATCGCCAACAGCCAGCTGATGGGCCTGTATGCTTCCCATGGGATGTTGTGCACGCAGTGCGAGGCAGAGGGCTTCCGCCGGATCACGTTCTTTCCCGACCGGCCTGACGTGCTTTCGGTCTATTCGGTGCGCATGGCCGGCGACAAGGCGGCTTTCCCGATCCTGCTCTCGAACGGCAACTGTACCGCGCAGGGGGAAGGGGAGAACGGTACCCACTGGGCCGAGTGGCACGATCCCTGGCCCAAGCCGAGCTATCTCTTCGCGCTCGTCGCCGGGAATCTCGTCGCCAACAGTGCCGCTTACACGACCCGCAGCGGCCGCAAGGTCGCGTTGAACATCTGGGTGCGTCCCGGAGACGAGAGCCGCACCCAGCACGCGCTCGATTCGCTGATCGCCTCGATGAAGTGGGACGAGCAGACCTTCGGGCGCGAATACGACCTCGACCTGTTCAATGTCGTCGCCGTTTCCGACTTCAACATGGGGGCGATGGAGAACAAGGGCCTCAACATCTTCAACACCCGTTATGTCCTGGCCGATCCGGACACGGCGACCGATGCCGATTACGATGCGATCGAAGGCGTGATCGGGCACGAGTACTTCCACAACTGGTCCGGCAACCGGATCACCTGCCGCGACTGGTTCCAGCTTTCGCTCAAGGAAGGCTTCACTGTGCTGCGCGACCAGCTGTTCAGTGCCGACATGGGGTCGGAGCCGGTCAAGCGGATCGAGGACGTGCGCGTCCTTCGCTCGGCCCAGTTCCCCGAGGATTCGGGCCCGCTGGCGCACCCGATCCGGCCCGATTCCTACCAGGAGATCTCCAACTTCTATACCGCGACGGTCTATAACAAGGGCGCCGAGGTCATCCGCATGATGCGGACCATGGCGGGGCCGGAGCGCTTCCGCAAAGGCACCGATCTCTACTTCGAACGCCATGACGGCGAAGCGGCGACCTGCGAGGATTTCATCAAGGCGATCGAGGAAGGTGCCGGACTGGACCTCGAGCAGTTCCGCCTCTGGTACTCGCAGGCCGGAACGCCGCAAGTGCAGGTTCGCATGGCCCATGAAGGCGATGCCGTGACCCTCACGGTCAGCCAGGCCGTTCCTTCCACCCCGGGGCAGGCGATGAAGCAGCCCATGCCGATTCCCCTGCGGATCGCCCTGTTCGACCGCGATACGGCCAGCCACGACGGCGAACGGCTCATCATCCTCGACAAGGCCAGCGACACTTTCCGCTTCGAGGGATATGCCAAGGCCCCGGTGCTTTCAGTCAACCGCGGCTTCTCCGCGCCGATCGCCCTCGATGTCGAGCGGCCGGTCGAGGACCTGGTGTTCCTCGCCGCCAGCGACGACGATCCCTTTGCACGATACGAGGCGATGCAGAGCCTTGTCGTTCGCCACCTGATCGCGGCCGTGTCGGACGCCATGAGCGCATCGGCCAAGGCCGCAGAGCGCAACGCCGTGAAGCGCGCCTTCGCCGCCGTGCTCGACGATGTCGCCCTCGATGACCTGATGCGCGGTGAACTGCTGATGCTGCCGCCGGTCTCCTACCTGGCCGAGCAGCTGCTGGTCGCCGACCCGAGCGCACTTTACGAGGCGCGCGAGGATCTCAAGGCATGGCTGGGCCGGGAGCTTTCCGCCTCGCTGCGGGCGCTGCACGACCGCGTTTCCGCGATACCATACAGCCGTGATGCCGGCGCGCGCGGCGCGCGCAAGTGCAAGGCGCAGGCGCTGATCTACATTGCCGCGGCCGATCCGGCCGAAGGGGCGCGCCGGGCCGATACGCAGTACTGGGCGGCGGACAACATGACCGATCGCCAGAGTGCGCTGAGCGTGCTGTGCGGACTTGACGTGCCCGAGCGCAAGCAGGCGCTGGACGACTTCCACAAGCGCTATGAAGGCAACGCGCTCGTCATCGACAAGTGGTTTGCGCTTCAGGCCGGATCCACCCATCCGCTGGTGCTCGACCACATCCGCGACTTGGCGCTGCACCCGGATTTCACGATGTCCAATCCCAACCGGGTGCGGGCGCTCTACATGTCTGCGGCGGTCAATCCCAAGGCATTCCACGATGCCGGCGGGGAAGGCTATCGCACCATCGGCGAATTGATTCGCCGGCTCGATCCGATCAACCCGCAGACTGCGGCGCGCTTCGTCCCGGCCCTGGGGCGCTGGCGGCGAATCGAAGTGGAGCGCGCCCACCTGATGAAGGCAGAGCTCGAGAAGATTGCATCGCTGCCGGATCTGTCGCGCGACGTGCGCGAACAGGTGACCAAGAGCCTTGGCTGACAGCGAGCCAGAGATGACCGGCGCCGCAGCGGTCGAAGTCAACCGGGCTGCACTGCTGGAGGGGTTGCCGCACGGGTTCCTCGGCCGGCGCGGCGGCGTGAGTCGTGGCGCGGTTGCAGGGCTGAACGTCGGGCTCGGCTCGGGCGACGACCCGGACGACGTGGCCGAGAATCGCGCGCGCTCCGTCGCCGCGGTCAAGCCTGGCGCGCGGCTGGTCTCGGTCTATCAGGTCCACTCGCCCGACTGCGTCGTCGTGGGCGGGGATCCGTGGATGGATGACGCCCGCCCGCATGCCGATGCCCTTGTCACAGATCGTCCGGGGCTGCTGCTCGGGATCGTCACGGCCGACTGCGCGCCGGTCCTGCTGGCCGACCGCGAAGCGGGCGTCGTCGGCGCTGCCCATGCCGGCTGGAAAGGTGCCATCGGCGGCGTCACCGACCGCACCGTGGAGGCCATGGAGACGCTCGGGGCAAAGGCGGGCCGGATCGTTGCTGCTGTCGGTCCCTGCATCGCCCAGGCGTCCTACGAAGTGGACCAGTCCTTCTTCGACCGCTTCTGCAAGGACGATTCCGAAAACGTCCGATTCTTCGTGGCGGGCCGGAAAAGGCATCATCATTTCGATCTGGAAGGTTATGTCGCCGCGCGTCTCGAGGCTGCAGGGCTTGCCGCGGTGGAGCGTCTGCGTCTCGATACTTATGCCGAACCGGACCGATTCTTTTCCTTCCGCCTGGCCACGCACCGCAACGAACCCGCCTATGGGCGCGAGCTTTCGCTGATCGGGCTGGGCTGAACCTGCGGCACTTGCCGCAGCAAGCCAGCTTGCAGCGGGACTGGGCGCATCAAAACCGCCAAGGTTTCCTGCGCCTTGTGCCAGACCAAAAAGGCGGTTGGCACGGCGGACTTTCGTGTATATCAGGCCCGCCAAGTCGGTATCGGCCCGGAGCACGTCCGGACTGCGTGCCGTCGAAGGGGGATACCAAGCGTACCATTGGTAAGCTGATGGCTCGTTGTCGGTCCCCCGGCAGTGGGTTGTCGAAAGCAAGGCAAGGGCAAACATGGCAGAAGTAGATGGCGTGCGGCGGCGCGACTTCATCAATATCGCCGCGGTAAGCGCGGCGGGTGTCGCTGGCGTTGGGGTAGTGATTCCCCTGGTCAGCCAGATGTCGGCATCGGCCGACGTTCTTGCGGCTTCGTCGACCGAAGTCGATATCTCCGCGATCCAGCCGGGGCAGGCGATCAAGGCGATTTTCCGCAAGCAGCCGGTCTTCGTGCGCAACCTGACTCCCAAGGAGATCAAGGAAGCGAACGCGGTCGACGTCTCGACCCTGCGCGATCCGCAGACGCTGGAAGAGCGTACCAAGGAAGGCAAGGAAAACTGGCTTATCACCATGGGCGTTTGCACCCACCTCGGCTGTGTGCCGCTGGGTGCCGGCGAGGGTGAGAACCGCGGCGAGTTCGGCGGTTACTTCTGCCCCTGCCACGGTTCTTCCTATGACACCGCCGCCCGCATCCGTAAGGGCCCCGCGCCCAAGAACCTCGAGGTTCCGGAGTACGAATTCACCTCCGATACCGTCGTCAAGATCGGTTAAGGCCAAGAGAGAGGATCACGATCATGAGCTTTCCCTGGGCCAAGGAATACAAGCCTTCCCATCCCTTCATGAAGTGGATGGACGACCGGCTTCCCCTGCCGCGCCTCGTCTATAACGCTGTCGGCAGCGGCTACGAGGTTCCGCGCAACCTCAACTATTTCTGGAACTTCGGTTTCCTCGCGGGGCTCTGCCTCGTGCTGCAGATCGTCACCGGTATCGTGATGGCGATGCACTATGCATCGAACACCGCGGTGGCATTCGACACCATCGAGATGACGGTGCGCGACGTGAACTGGGGCTGGCTGATGCGCTATGCGCACGCCAACGGCGCCTCGGCATTCTTCGTCGTCATCTACATCCACATCTTCCGCGGATTCTTCTACGGTTCGTACAAGGCGCCGCGCGAAATGGTGTGGCTGCTGGGCGTCGTGATCTTCCTGCTGATGATGGCGACCGCCTTCATGGGCTACGTGCTTCCCTGGGGCCAGATGAGCTTCTGGGGCGCCAAGGTCATCACCGGCCTGTTCTCCGCAATTCCGCTTGTCGGTGAACCGCTGCAGCAGTGGCTGCTCGGCGGCTTCGCGCCGGACAATGCCGCGCTGAACCGCTTCTTCTCGCTGCACTACCTGCTGCCGTTCGTGATCCTGGGCGTCGTGATCCTGCACATCTGGGCACTGCACATCCCGGGTTCCTCGAACCCGACCGGCGTCGAAGTGAAGAGCGAGAGCGACACCGTTCCGTTCTATCCCTACTACGTTGCCAAGGACGGCTGGGCGATCGGCGTCTTCGCGTTCCTGTACTGCGCGATGGTGTTCTTCTTCCCGAACGCCCTGGGTCACCCGGACAACTACATTCCGGCCAACCCGATGAGCACGCCCGCGCACATCGTTCCCGAATGGTACTTCTGGCCGTTCTACGCGATCCTGCGCGCGTTCACCCAGGACTTCTTCTTCATCCCGGCAAAGCTCATGGGCGTGCTGGCGATGTTCGGCGCGATCCTGGTCTGGTTTTTCCTGCCGTGGCTCGACAAGTCGCCGGTGCGTTCGGGCTCCTATCGCCCGCTGTACAAGAAGTTCTTCTGGTTCGGTCTGATCCCGGCCATGGCGGTCCTGTTCTACTGCGGCGGTGCGCCGGCTGAAGAACCCTACGTCATGTTCAGCCAGATCGCCGCGCTGTACTACTTCGCGCACTTCCTGATCATCCTGCCGATCGTCTCGGCCATCGAGAAGCCGCTGCCGCTGCCCTATTCCATCACCGAGTCCGTTCTCGGCGAGGATGAGGCTGCCAAGCTCGCTCCCTCGGCGTGATCAACAGCTAGAACGAAAGACGAAAGACATGGCACGCATTCTCTCGATCCTCGTCGGGCTGTTCTTCACGGTAGCCCTGGCCTGGTCCTTCGTGCTCGGCGCCATCACGGCTGCGACTGATCCGTCGCCGCCCACGGCCGAGCATGAATTCCACCTCCTGCCCAAGGAAGTGCACTTCTCGTTCGACGGCCCCTTCGGCAAGTTCGACAACCAGCAGCTTCAGCGCGGCTTCCAGGTCTACAAGGAAGTCTGCTCGGCCTGCCACGCGCTCAAGCATGTCGCTTTCCGCGACCTTGCCGCGCTCGGTTACACCGAAGCTGAAGTGAAGGCGATCGCGGCCGGCTTCACGGTTCCGGGCGTTGACCCGAACACCGGTGAATCCACCATGCGTCCGGGCGCGCCGACGGATTACTTCCCGTCGCCGTTCGCCAACGACGTGGCGGCTCGCGCTGCGAACAACAACGCGGTTCCGCCGGATCTCTCGCTGATCACCAAGGCGCGCCACGAAGGCCCGGCCTATGTGTACTCGCTGCTGACCGGCTTCCAGGACCAGCCCGCCGAACTCCTGAAGGAGTTCCCGGATGCCAAGACGCCGTCGGGCCTGCACTACAACCCGTACTTCCCGAACCTGAACCTCGCGATGGCTCCGCCGCTCACCGCCGATGGCCAGGTCGAGTACGGCGACGGCACCAAGTCGACCGTCGACCAGATGTCGAAGGACGTCGCGGCGTTCCTGACCTGGGCTGCAGAGCCCAAGCTGGAAAAGCGCAAGCAGACCGGCTGGCCGATCCTCGGCTTCCTGCTCTTCGCCACCATCCTGGGCTACATGTCGTACCGGAACATCTGGGCCGACAAGAAGCACTGATAACCCGGTCTTCCGGACCGGAACGCAGGCGCCCCTCCATCTCCGGATGGCAGGGGCGCTTCGCATTTGAAGGAGTGAAAAACCGTGAGTCCCGATGACCTCAAGGCGCTCGTGCGCTCGATCCCGGATTTCCCGAAGCCGGGTATCCTGTTTCGCGACGTCACGACCCTCATGAGCGACGGCCCGGGCTTTGCGGCTGCCGTGGCGATGCTGGCGCAGCGCGTTGAAGCTGCCGGCGCACAAGCCATTGCCGGAATCGAGGCGCGCGGTTTCATCTTTGGGGCGGCGGTCGCGGCGCACTGCGGTGTGGGCTTCATTCCGGTGCGCAAGCCCGGCAAGCTTCCCGTCCCGGTGCTCGCGATCGATTACGCCCTCGAATACGGAACCGATACGCTTGAAGTTGATCCGGGTGCGATTGCTGACGGCGCACGGATTGTCTTGATGGACGATCTCATCGCGACCGGAGGAACCGCGATGGCTGCGCTCGAACTGATCCGTCAGGCGGGCGGTATCGTCGAGGAGGCACTCTTCCTTGTTGATCTGCCCGAGCTTGGCGGTGCCTCACGCCTGCGCGAAGCCGGCGTGGCCGTGGAGGCGCTGCTCGACTTTCCCGGGCACTGACCGGCGCGCCGGCGAAGGCCCCCGTGTCAGGCAGGGAGGGAATCCTTGCCCTTGGCGCCGCTGCGCTTCTTGCCGCCCTTCTTGGTTTCCGTCTCTTCCAGCAGGGCCTGCACCGCTTTCGAATGGGCGACGGTGCCGACTTCCGTCAGGGCGAAGTAGTTCGCCTCGATCTCGTCGAGATCGTAGAGGTAATTGACC
>NZ_CP009291.1:2157500-2262500 GCF_000767465.1 Novosphingobium pentaromativorans US6-1 | reverse complement strand
GGTAACACGCACTGGAGGACCGAACCGGTGAATGTTGAAAAATTCTCGGATGAGTTGTGTTTAGGGGTGAAAGGCCAATCAAGCCGGGAAATAGCTGGTTCTCCGCGAAATCTATTGAGGTAGAGCGTCGAATGATTGCCGTTGGGGGTAGAGCACTGGATGGATGCGGGGGTCGCGAGATCTACCAATTCTAACCAAACTCCGAATACCAACGAGTCTAGTTCGGCAGACAGACGGCGGGTGCTAAGGTCCGTCGTCAAAAGGGAAACAGCCCTAACCTACAGCTAAGGTCCCCAAGTCATCACTAAGTGGGAAAGCATGTGGAACTTCCAAAACAACCAGGAGGTTGGCTTAGAAGCAGCCATCCTTTAAAGAAAGCGTAACAGCTCACTGGTCTAAATAAGAGGTTCTGCGGCGAAAATGTAACGGGGCTCAAGTGATGCACCGAAGCTTAGGGTGTGATCTTCGGATCACGCGGTAGCGGAGCGTTCCGTAGGCGAGTGAAGCGGGAGGGTAACCGACCGTGGACGTATCGGAAGTGCGAATGCTGACATGAGTAGCGATAAAGAGGGTGAGATGCCCTCTCGCCGAAAGACCAAGGGTTCCTGCTTAAAGCTAATCTGAGCAGGGTGAGCCGGCCCCTAAGACGAGCCCGAAGGGGGTAGTCGATGGGAACCACGTTAATATTCGTGGGCCTGGAGATGTGTGACGGATCGCGTGTGTTGTACAACCTTATCGGATTGGTTGTGCTTCGAAGCGGTTCCAGGAAATAGCCTCTCCGTATAGACCGTACCCGAAACCGACACAGGTGGTCAGGTAGAGTATACCAAGGCGCTTGAGAGAAGTATCCTGAAGGAACTCGGCAAATTGCCTCCGTACCTTCGGAAGAAGGAGGCCCCATGTTTGCGCAAGCAGATGTGGGGGGCACAGGCCAGGGGGTAGCGACTGTTTAGCAAAAACACAGGACTCTGCTAAGTCGGCTTCAAGACGACGTATAGGGTCTGACGCCTGCCCGGTGCCGGAAGGTTAAGAGGAGGAGTGCAAGCTCCGAATTGAAGCCCCGGTAAACGGCGGCCGTAACTATAACGGTCCTAAGGTAGCGAAATTCCTTGTCGGGTAAGTTCCGACCTGCACGAATGGCGTAACGACTTCCCCAACTGTCTCCAGGATATGCTCAGCGAAATTGAATTCTCCGTGAAGATGCGGAGTACCCGCGGTTAGACGGAAAGACCCCGTGCACCTTTACTGCAGCTTCAGAGTGGCATTGGAAAATTATTGTGTAGCATAGGTGGGAGGCTTTGAAGCACCGGCGCCAGCTGGTGTGGAGCCATAGGTGAAATACCACCCTGTGATTTTTTAATGTCTAACCTCGTACCGTTAGCCGGTACAGGGACCCTCTGTGGCGGGTAGTTTGACTGGGGCGGTCGCCTCCTAAAGAGTAACGGAGGCGCGCGATGGTAGGCTCAGGCCGGTTGGAAACCGGCTGCAAGAGTGCAATGGCATAAGCCTGCCTGACTGCGAGATTGACGAATCGAGCAGAGACGAAAGTCGGTCATAGTGATCCGGTGGTCCCTCGTGGAAGGGCCATCGCTCAACGGATAAAAGGTACGCCGGGGATAACAGGCTGATGATTCCCAAGAGCTCATATCGACGGAATCGTTTGGCACCTCGATGTCGGCTCATCACATCCTGGGGCTGGAGCAGGTCCCAAGGGTTTGGCTGTTCGCCAATTAAAGTGGTACGTGAGCTGGGTTCAGAACGTCGCGAGACAGTTTGGTCCCTATCTGCCGTGGGCGTCGATACTTGAGAGGAGTTGACCCTAGTACGAGAGGACCGGGTTGAACATGCCTCTGGTGTACCTGTCGTGGCGCCAGCCGCGCAGCAGGGTAGCTATGCATGGACGGGATAACCGCTGAAAGCATCTAAGCGGGAAGCCTCCCTCAAGATTAGGTATCTTCGAGTCGTGATAGACCATCACGTTGATAGGCCGGGTGTGGAAGCGTGGTAACGCGTGGAGCTAACCGGTCCTAATAACTCTGATCATGCTTGATGAATCCCACCATCAATGACAGCCCTGCACACCATGCAGCAGCGTCAATGATGACAGGACGATCATCCAGCCAGATAATGCACGGATACATTCATCGATTAAAAAGCACGCCGGCTCCATTGCTTGGTGACCATAGCGTCAGTGACCCACCCGATCCCATCTCGAACTCGGCCGTGAAACCTGACAGCGCCGATGGTACTTACGCTCAAGCGTCGGAAGAGTAGGACGTCGCCAGGCATTGAAGCCGGCGTGCAAAAAAACCCATCACAATGACAAAAGGGCCAAAAGCCCAAAAAAAGAGGGCCCAAGCGGCCCTCTTCGCGTTCTTGACGAACGCAACACAGCATTGACGCGGGGGTGGAGCAGCCCGCCGTTCACGCCGACGCAGTCGGAATGAACAATCAAAAAAACGCTTCCGGGCCGAGACACTCAGCCCGATACCGTGACGCGGGGTGGAGCAGCCCGGTAGCTCGTCAGGCTCATAACCTGAAGGTCGCAGGTTCAAATCCTGCCCCCGCAACCAACGGTGTACGACTTAAGCCCCCAGCGCACAGCCGCCGGGGGCTTTGTCGTTTATAGCACGCTCCCCTGGCCTCCGCCGCTGCACATTGCGCAAAATACGCGCAGCGGAAAACGAACGGTAGCCCCGCATGTGCGGGGCAATCCACAGGCCAATGCCCTGCCGGACACGTTTCTCTTGCGCCGCGCGGCAAAGGCGCTCATCGAATCCTGATCGGGGCCATTAGTTCGTAGGCAGGTCCCGGCTGAGAGACGTCCCGCGCTCCCGCTTACAGCTGGAGCGCGTAGCATGCGATTCTCCGACAGTTTCCCGAAATTTCAGTGCGTATTGCCGGCAGGCATCGTTTCAGGCCAAGCCGATTGAGCTGCCTTGCTTCCTGGCCCCCCAGACATGCAATCGACCGGACTGGAGCCGGCGCGATGCAAACTCCCCGAGGAGCATTCATGATAGAAGACGATGTGCTGGTCGGCACGGCCCATGTGCCCGAAGGTGTTGAAATGAGACTGGTGCAGCACGGCGAAGGCTTCACCATCCTGCTTGAAGACAATGAACTGATGAGCACCGAGGCCAACGCATCGGAAGAAGCGCTCGCGACCATGACCTGTGCCCGGCTTGGCGATCGCGCCGCCGTGCACATGCTCGTGGGCGGCTATGGCATGGGCTATACCCTTCGCGCAGCCCTGGGCGCTCTCGCCGAGGATGCCAGCGTGGTCGTTGCCGAAATTGTGCCCGAGATCATCGAATGGGCCCTTGGCCCCATGCGGCACATCACGGCGGGATGCCTGGATGATCCGCGGGTCATGCTGGTCAAGGAAGACCTCGCCATGCTGATCGATGCGGCACGTGAGGGTTACGATGCCATCCTGCTCGATGTGGACAACGGCCCCGAGGGCCTGACCCGTAGGCAGAACGATCTCCTCTACTCGCGCTCGGGCCTGGAGCGGACCATGAATGCCCTGACGCCCGGTGGGATTGCGGCGATCTGGTCGGCGTGGCCGGACCCGGCCTTCACGGCTCTTCTCGAAGAAGTCGGATTCGAGGTTTCGGTCGTCACGGTCACGTCCCGGCCTGGAGGAAAGGGCCATAAGCATGTCATCTGGTTCGCACGCAAGGGCGAGCGGGGGCACGTTACCGCGCCGCAGGGCAAAGCTGACCATGCCGAGGTCCTCGATTGCGGTCCTCCGGTGACTGCCTAGCCTTTTCCGTCGCTGCAGGGGCGATATGCGACCAAGGTCTGTGGTTTGCGCCTGGCTCTTTGAGCAGGCTGCAAATTGCAGTAGATGGCGTGACTTGAGCCCATCGCACACCGCTGGTAATAAACCTTATGTCCAATTGTGACCTTTGCGTCGTTCGGAACCGGGCGATTTGCGCTTCGCTCGATGCGAAGGAGCTTGAAGCTCTCAATGCGATCGGGCGCACCCGCGCGATCACGCCCGGTGAATCGCTGATCTGGGAAGGCGAGGATTCGGTCCTCGTGGCCAATGTGATCGAAGGCGTGCTCAAGCTTTCGACCAATACCGAGGATGGGCGCGAGCAGATCGTGGGCGTCGTCTATCCCTCCGACTTCATTGGCAGGCCCTTCGGCGGAACTTCCGGGCACGGCGTCACAGCCCTGACCGATGCGAAGGTCTGCGTCTTCTCGCGCCGGGATTTCGATGCCTTTGCGCGCGAGCACCCGCAGCTTGAGCACAAGCTGCTCGAGCGCACACTGGGTGAGCTGGACCGTACGCGGCGCTGGATGCTGCTGCTTGGCCGCAAGTCGGCCTCGGAGAAGATGGCCAGCTTCCTGATCGAGATGGTGGAGCGCCTCCAGGGATCCGGATGTCGCATCGATTTCGACAAGCCCAACGAACGCCATCTCACGCTGCCGTTCTCGCGCCAGCAGATCGCCGATGTCCTGGGCCTCACGATCGAGACGGTCAGCCGCCAGTTCACCCGGCTCAAGAACGAAGGCGTGATCGACCTGCCTTCACGCCGCGATGTGACGATTCTCGATTTCGACGCGCTCGTCGCCGAAGCCGGCTGACGTCGCTCCCGGTTCAGGCGATGGCTTCGCGCAGCTTCTCCTGCACGCTTGCGTAATGCCTTCGCTCTGGCGGGGGGGCGAGATCGAAGGCACCGACATAGTGTTCGAAGCGGGCGCGAACCGCGCTGCGCTCAAGCCCGAAAGCTGACAGGTCATAGCGATGGTGCTGCCAGCGATGCTGGCTGCGCGCCTTGCGGACATAGCGGCGCATGCGCGGCAGGGCCGGGGCGATCTCAATGTCCAGGAAGCGGTAGACCCGTTCCATGACGCCTTCCCAGTCGTTGTCCATTTCGCGGTAATGCACGTCGATGCGCTGGCTCGGGTGGATGCGACTGCGCGCCGCCTGCATCCGGTCGATCTGCAGACCGGTCTTCTCGAGCCAATGCCGGCCGATCCATTGCGGATCGGCCTCGTCGCTGTGAATGGTCATCTGGTTCCACACCAGCGAGCAACTGCTTCCCACGACGCGTTCGGGATCGCGATGGATGAAGATCAGCCGCGCCTCGGGGAAAACGCGCATGAGTGCGGGCAGATCGAGCATGTGCTGCGGCGTCTTGAGCACCCAGGGCTTGCGTGACCGGCTTCCCCGCGCCCAGCGGACCAGCCGCAGCAGCCGGGCCATGTGCTGGTAGGCCGGGGTTGCGTCCTCGCCTTCGGCCCAGCGGCCGTAGCTGGGCACGCGCCACTGCGCTTCGTGCTTCATGCCCCAGGCGGAGGCGACCAGCAGGCCCAGTTCCTCTTCCGGCTCGTAAGGGCCGGTGGGGTGGATGACGGCGGTACGCGGATTGAGATGGTGCACCGTCTTGAGCAGGCGGCCCGCCTGCCTGGGGCGCGGGTCCTTGCGGCCGGGACGATAGTCGGGCCGGGGAACCGGGCAAACCGTCTCGAAGAAGCGCAAGTGTTCGAAGCGGTCATCGGCCGCGAGCAGGCGGTGGAGGCGCGTCGTGCCCGATCGCATCGGACCGACGACGATCACTGGAGGGACCAGCGGTTCAGCAAGGATTTCGCGTTCGCGCTTGAACCATTGCTGCGCCCAGAGGCGCTCGCGCATGACCTTGAGGAACTGCCCCGTCGCCGCGAAATGGCCGATCGGGTTGAGCGCGGCTTCCGCCTTCAGCGCTTCGACGAGGACTTCCAGCGGCTCAAGGAACCAGGGATCGCCGAAATCGTCGAGCTCGGTCTGCTCGCGGGCGATCGAACAGAGTTCCTGCACGTCGAGCTGCACTTGCGGCATGATGGAGCAGGCATCGAGGCCGGTCAGTATGCGGTTGGCTACGGCTACCAGCGGTGAGCGAGTCGGTAACGAGAATTCTCCGGTCATGATCGCAATAAGCGCATGTCGGGAAGAATTGTTCAACTCGAAGAGAATCTTTCTGCCCGGCAAGCGGCTTGCAACAAGGCCCATGGCGTGGTGTTCAAAGGACATGCGTTCCTTTTTCCACGGATCAGGCCGACAGTCCGGTCGGTTGGACGGTGAAGTCACTCATCCCGGCCTGCGCGAACGCCTGATCAATCGTCGCAGCTCGTTGCTCTACATAAAGAATGCTGTGGCTTCGAGCGCATCGTTCTTATTCGATCTCCTTCTCATCTCATTGATGATTGAACGATGGGGCTGGAACAAGCTGGCGGCCGTGGCTGTCGGCTTCGTCCTTGCCAACGCGCTGCATTACCTGCTGGCACGGGCGTGGATCTTTCGCGGCAGCCTGCGCGGCCTGGGCAGCGGCTACGTCTATTTCCTCGGCAATGCGCTGTTCGGGCTGGCCATCATCCTGGCCCTGTTCGCGCTTCTCGCGGATGGACTGGGCGTGCCGTACCTGATCGCCAGGGTCATCGCCTCGCTTTGCGCCGGGACGATCGTCTTCATTCTCAACGCAACGATCAACTTCCGGCAGCTCTGACGAAAAAGGGGAGCCGCGAACGGCTCCCCTTCGTGTCGTCGTGAAAGAATACCGGGTCAGAAGCGGTAGGATACGCCCGCACTCAGCACCCAGGGATCGAGCTTGTGCCGGGTCTTGAGCGCCAGCGTGTCGCCTTCGTAGAAAGAGGCGGTCGGGCGCATCCAGTACTTCTTGGCGTCGAGCGAGAGACCGAAACCCTGGTCGCCCAGCGCGATGTCGACGCCGGCCTGCGCGGCAACGCCGAGCTTGTTCGACATCTTGACCTTGTCGATCCCCAGCGCTGCGGCGGTCGCGCCCGGCTTCTCGTCGAAGACGAGGAACAGGGCCGGGCCCGCGCCCACGTAAGGCTTGATCGGGCCGCCGGTGTCGAGGTGCGCCTTTGCGGTCAGCGTCGCGGGCAGGATCAGCACATGGTCGACCAGTTCCGTGCTGGCCAGGTCGCCGGCGCCGTTGACGTGATGCTGGGTGAAGCAGCAGATCGTCTCGACCGAGAACGTCTTGTTGAAGAAGTACTCGAGCGCGAGCGTGGGCACGACGTTGTCGTTCGCCTTTGTCTGCGGACTTGCGAGCGCGGCGACGGCGCCGCCCAGCGTCGTGGTGGTGTCGACGGACTTGACGCTGTCGATCTTGCCATCCGGCAGGACGGCGGTGCCGAGCACCTTGACCTGAAAGTGACCTTCAGGGCTGCCGGCCATGGCCGGAGCCGCAAAAACAGTGGCTGCGGCCAGTGCGGCCATCATCGTCAGTTTGCGCATATTGCCTGTCTTTCGTCGCCGCCGGGACCGCCCCTTGCGGTCCCCCTGTTGCCAGCGGCTGCGGAGACAGCCTTTCCTCCATCTCGCTCCGACATGATTTGATTACGCGCAAATTTCCTTGGATTTCCGTTATTTTTGCCATGCGGAGCCGATTTTGATTCCAGTCAATGCCGGATCGAATCCCTGCCTCCAAGGGGGCAGGCAGGTTCAGCAACAATCTCGAAAGAGAAGGCATATGGTAACGGTCCTTACGCGGGCAGGCGTTTGGCTTGTCGTGCTATTCCTTGCCGTCATGGCTGCTGCGATGGCAGCCGACGCAGGGTTTGCAATTCACATGGCGATCGTCGCGCTCGCGGCCTTCGTCTGCCTCTGGTTCAGCTTGCGCAACACGGATTATGCCGCCGTCTCGCGCGGTATCCTCAAGATGCCGGCGGACGAGGGCCGGTACGACGACGACCCGGTCCGCTGGGGCGTCATCGCCACGGTGTTCTGGGGCATGGCGGGCTTTACCGCAGGGCTGTTCATCGCCCTGCAGCTCACCTGGCCGATACTCAACTTCGAGCCTTTCCTCAATTTCGGGCGCTTGCGGCCGCTACATACTTCGGCGGTGATCTTCGCGTTCGGCGGCAATGCCCTGATCGCGACGAGCTTCTATGTCGTGCAGCGCACCTGCCGGGCCCGGCTTGCCTTTCCCGGCCTCGCCCGCTTCGTGTTCTGGGGCTACCAGCTGTTCATCGTGCTGGCCGCGACCGGCTACCTGCTCGGGATCACCGAAAGCAAGGAATACGCCGAGCCGGAATGGTACGTCGACTGGTGGCTGACGATCGTCTGGGTTGCCTACCTCGCGGTCTTTGTCGGCACGATCATCAAGCGCAGCGAACCGCACATCTACGTTGCCAACTGGTTCTACCTTGCCTTCATCATCACCGTGGCCATGCTGCATGTCGTCAACAACCTCGACATGCCGGTCAGCCTGCTCGGCTCGAAGAGCTACCCGCTCTTCGCCGGGGTGCAGGGCGCGCTGGTGCAGTGGTGGTACGGCCACAATGCGGTCGGCTTCTTCCTGACCGCCGGCTTCCTGGCGATGATGTACTACTTCGTGCCCAAGCAGGCCGAGCGCCCGGTCTATTCGTACCGGCTCTCGATCATCCACTTCTGGTCGCTGATCTTTCTCTACATCTGGGCGGGGCCGCACCACCTGCACTATACCGCGCTGCCCGACTGGGCGCAGACGCTGGGCATGGTCTTCTCGGTCATGCTGTGGATGCCGAGCTGGGGCGGCATGATCAACGGCCTGATGACGCTCAACGGCGCCTGGGACAAGGTGCGCACCGACCCGATCATCCGCATGATGGTCATGGCGCTCGCCTTCTATGGCATGAGCACGTTCGAAGGCCCGATGATGAGCGTGAAGAGCGTCAATTCGCTCTCGCACTACACCGACTGGACCATCGGCCACGTTCACTCGGGCGCGCTGGGCTGGAACGGCATGATCACCTTCGCCTGCGTCTACTATCTGGTGCCGCGCCTGTGGGGACGCGAGCGGCTCTACAGCCTGCGCATGGTGAACTGGCACTTCTGGCTCGCGACCATCGGCATCGTCTTCTACGCCGCCAGCATGTGGGTGGCGGGGATCACCCAGGGCCTGATGTGGCGTGAATACGGGCCCGACGGCTACCTCGTGAACTCGTTCGCCGACACCGTCGCCGCCCTGCATCCGATGTTCATCATGCGCGCCTTCGGCGGCCTGCTCTACCTTGCCGGCGCGGTGGTCATGGTGGTCAACGTCTGGGCGACCATCCTGGGCAAGCTGCGCCGGGAAGCGCCGATGCGCGATGCCGCATACGACCCGGTCGCCGACCGTCCGATCCTGGCTCCTGCCGAATAAGCGTGACGAACAGGGAACAACGACAATGACTTCCATGACCGAACGCCACAAGACGCTCGAAAAGAACGTCACGCTTCTGGGCATTGCCGCGCTGGGCGCCGTCGTGATCGGCGGCGTGGTCGAGATTGCACCACTCTTCTGGATCGACAACACGATCGAGAAAGTGGAGGGCATGCGCCCCTACACCCCGCTCGAGCAGGCCGGGCGCGACATCTACGTGCGCGAGGGCTGCTATGTCTGCCACAGCCAGATGATCCGGCCCTTCCGCGACGAGGTGGAGCGCTACGGGCACTACAGCCTTGCTGCGGAATCGATGTACGACCACCCGTTCCAGTGGGGCTCCAAGCGCACCGGGCCGGACCTTGCCCGCGTCGGCAAGCGATACTCGGACGACTGGCACGTCCAGCACCTCAAGAACCCGCAGTCGGTGGTGCCGGAATCGGTAATGCCGCAATACGGCTTCCTCGCGGAAAACGACCTTAACGTGCCCGACATCGCGGCGAACCTCACGGCGCTGCGCCGGGTGGGCGTGCCCTATACCGACAAGGACGTGAAGATGGCGCTGGCCGACCTCGAGGCCCAGGCCGATCCCGAGGCGGACGCGGGCGATCTTGAGGAGCGTTACCCCAAGGCGCAGATCCGCGATTTCGATGGCAATCCTTCGCGCCTGACCGAAATGGACGCGCTGGTCGCCTACCTCCAGATGCTCGGCACGCTGGTCGATGTCGACGGCGCCGCGGCGCAGGAGGAACTCGCTCTGGAGCGCGGCCGATGAGCACGCATTCCACTTACGACTGGCTGCGGCACATGGCCGACAGCTGGGGCCTGCTGGCGATGCTGCTGGTCTTCGTGGTGCTGGTCGCCTGGCCTTTCCGGCCCGGCCAGCGCGCGAAGAACGACCATGCCGCCAACATGATCTTCAAGGACGAGAACGATGGCTGACGCTCACAATTCGCCGGCAGCCGCCAGCAGGCGCATCGACGAAGCGACCAACACCGAAACCGTCGGCCACGAGTGGGACGGGATCGAGGAACTCAACACCCCGCTGCCGCGCTGGTGGCTCTGGACCTTCTACGCGACCATCGTCTTCGCGATCGGCTACTGCGTGGCCTATCCGGCCTGGCCGATGATCTCGGGCGCGACCGAGGGCGTGCTGGGCTGGTCGAGCCGTGGCCAGCTCCAGAACGAACTGGACGCGCAGCAGGCGGCGCGCGCCCGGACGGTGGCCGCGCTGGCGGACATGCCGATCGAGCAGTTGCCGGACCATCCCGCACTGATGCGCGCGGCGATTGCCGGCGGATCGGCGGCTTTCAAGGTCAATTGCGTCCAGTGCCACGGCGCAGGCGCTGCGGGCTCGAAGGGCTATCCCAACCTCAATGACGACGACTGGCTGTGGGGCGGCGATCTCAAGACCATCGAGACCACGCTGATTCACGGCATTCGCCAGCCGGGCGACGATGCGACGCGCCAGTCGATGATGCCCAACTTCGGTGCCGATGGCCTGCTGACGGCGGAACAGATCGGCCAGGTCGCCGACTATGTCCTGACGCTCTCGGGCAAGGCCAGGGCCAGTGCATCCTCGCAGCAGGGCGCGCAGGTCTTCGCCGACAACTGCGCGGTGTGCCACGGCGCCGCGGGCAAGGGCAGCCGCCAGTTCGGTGCGCCGAACCTGTCGGATGCGATCTGGCTCGACGGCGGTCGGCGCGAGGATGTCGTCGCGCAGCTCACGCGTCCGCACCACGGCGTGATGCCGGCCTGGGGCAATCGCCTCGATCCGGTGACGATCAAGATGCTGGCGGCCTACGTCCACTCGCTGGGCGGCGGCGAAGACTTCGCCGAGACCCCGGCCCCACCCGATACGCAACCGACAGAGGCTGAATAAGCCGCCTGCCGCTCTGCCCCCAAGCGGACTGGAACGATGAACAAGCCCGACCAGATCAAGACGCAGGACCGCCCCGCTTCGCTCTATGCAAAGCGGGAGCCGGTCTTCAACCGGCGCATCGACGGCAAGTTCCGTCGCCTCAAGTGGGCGATCATGGTGATCTGCCTCGCGATTTACTGGGGCACGCCGTGGCTGCGCTGGGACCGCGGCCCCTATGCGCCCGATCAGGCGGTGCTGGTCGATCTGGCCCATCGCCGCTTCTACATGTTCGGCATCGAGATCTGGCCGCACGAATTCTATTTCGTGGCAGGGCTGCTGATCATGGCCGGCATCGGCCTGTTCCTCGTCACCAGTGCCGTGGGCCGCGCCTGGTGTGGCTATGCCTGCCCGCAGACGGTCTGGACCGACCTGTTCCAGCATGTCGACCGCTTCTTCGACGGCGACCGCAATGCCCGCTTCCGTCTCTACAAGGCCCCCTGGGGACCGGCCAAGATCGCCCGGCGCCTCGCCAAGTGGACGGTCTATCTCGCGATCAGTTTCGCCACCGGCGGCGCCTGGATCTTCTATTTCGCCGATGCCCCCACGCTGCAGCACGCATTCTGGACCGGCACCGCCGACCCTGTTGCCTACGCCACGGTGGCGGTGCTGACGGCGACCACGTTCGTGCTCGGCGGCTTCATGCGCGAGCAGGTCTGTGTCTACATGTGCCCCTGGCCGCGCATCCAGACCGCGATGCTCGACGAGAAGTCGCTGATCGTCACCTACAAGGACTGGCGCGGCGAACCGCGCGGCAGCGTCAAGAAGGCCGGGAAGAACCCCGACAGGTTCGGCGACTGCATCGACTGCAACCAGTGCGTTGCAGTCTGCCCGACCGGCATCGACATCCGCGAAGGGCCGCAGATCGGCTGCATCACCTGCGCCTTGTGCATCGATGCCTGCGACCGGGTGATGGGTGAAACGGGCCGTCCGCGCGGCCTGATCGACTACGCCACGCTGGAGGATGCCGAACGCGAGAAAGCGGGGCAGCCGCCGACCCGCCACCTCAAGCTCATCTGGCGCCCGCGCACGATGCTTTACTTCGCGGTCTGGGGCGGGATCGGCCTCTCGCTGCTGTTCCTGCTGGGCACGCGCGTGCACACCGACCTGACCGTCGCCAAGGATCGCAACCCGCCCTACATCCTGCTGAGCGACGGTTCGGTCCGCAATGCCTATACCTTGCGCCTGCGCAACATGCAGGGCCGCCCGCGCAAGATGGAGATTTCCATCGAGGGACTTCCCGGAGCGAAGATCTGGAGCGACGACGTCGGCATGGCCGAGGCCGGGACCGCGCTGACCCGCATCGTGCCCGCCGACGAGACCCAGAGCCTGCGCGCCTACCTGGTGGTACCTGCCGGTACCCCCGCGCAGGAGTTCACCTTCCACTTGCAGGCCCTTGGCGAAGCGCGCGAACAGGACAGCGCCGAGGCCCAGTTCGATGCCCCGGGAGAGCAATGATGAGCCGCACTGTCCGCCCCTTTACCGGCAAGCACATGACCGCGATCCTCGTCGCAGGCTTTGGCGTTGTCGTGGCCGTCAATTTCACGATGGCCGGGCTTGCCAGCTCGACCTTCGGAGGCGTCGTGGTCGAGAATTCCTACGTCGCCAGCCAGCATTTCAACCGCTGGCTCGATGAAGCGAAGTCGGAAAAGGCGCTGGGCTGGACGCTCCATGCCGATCGCCGTGCCGATGGCCGCGTCGTTGCCATTCTGGGCGAGGTGCCCACCTTTCCCACGGTGACTGCCGTGGCCCGCCACCCGCTGGGCCACAAGCCGGACATGACGCTGCATTTCGAGCGCGATGCCGGTAGCGACTGGGTCAGCCGCGAAGTGCTGCCCAACGATCGCTGGACCCTGCGCTTCGCGGTCGAGGCAGGCGGGCGCACCTGGCGCACCGAGCAGGCGATCCGATGAACGCGCCGGTTTCCGCCCTCACCGCACAAGGCGCTGCCGCACAGGCCTGTATCGACAGCCGCTTCACGGTGCCCGGCATGCGCTGCGCGGGCTGCATCGGCAAGGTCGAGCGCGGGCTTGCCGCCGTGCCCGGGGTCGCTGCGGCGCGCGTCAATTTCTCCGCCAGGCGCGTCGCGGTGAGCCACGATCCCGCACTGACCGGCGATGCCATCATCGAGGAACTGCGCAAGCTGGGTTTCGAGGCCGAGCGCGCGGCCGAGAACCCGCTGGGCCGCGATGACGCCGAAACCCGGCGCCTGCTGCGCGCACTGGCGGTGGCCGGCTTCGGCATGATGAACATCATGCTGCTCTCGGTCAGCGTATGGGCCGGAGCCGGGGGCGAGACGCGCGAGCTGTTCCATCTGCTCTCGGCGCTCATCGCCATTCCCGTCATCGCCTATGCCGGCAGGCCCTTCTTCGGCTCGGCGCTGATGGCCTTGCGCTACCGCCGTACCAACATGGACGTGCCGATCTCGATAGGCGTCCTGCTGGCGACGGGGATGAGCCTTTACGAGACGCTGACCGGCGGCCCCCATGCCTATTTCGACGGCGCGGTGATGCTGCTGTTTTTCCTGCTGGCGGGCCGCGTGCTCGACGCGATGATGCGCAGCCGCGCCCGGTCGGGGATCGCCGCGCTGCTGGGCCGCATGGGGCGCGGCGCGCATGTGCTCGAAGCGGACGGTTCCACCCGCTATGTCGAGGCGGACCGCCTGGCCCCGGGCATGATCATGCTGGTGGCCGCCGGAGAAGCGCTGGCCGCCGACGGCGAGATCGTCGAGGGGCGCACCACCGTCGATTCCTCGATGCTCACCGGTGAGAGCGATCCGCGACCGGCAGGCACGGGCGAGACGATCCATGCCGGGATGATTAACCTGGGCAATCCGGTCCGGGTCCGGGTGACCGCGGCGGCGCAGGATACCGCGCTTGCCGATATCGCCCGCCTCATGGACGAGGCCGGTCAGTCGCGTTCGCGCTACGTCCGCATCGCCGACAAGGCGGCGCGCTACTATGCACCGGCAGTGCACAGTCTTGCGTTCCTGAGCTTCTGCGGCTGGATGCTGGCGGGGGCGGGTCTCTACAAGTCGCTGCTGATCGCAGTGGCGGTGCTGATTATCACGTGCCCTTGCGCGCTGGGCCTTGCGGTACCGGCGGCGCAGGTCGTTGCTGCCGGCGCACTGATGAAGCGCGGCCTGCTGATCAAGGACGGCTCCGCGCTCGAACGTCTCGCCGAAGTGGATGAAGTGCTGTTCGACAAGACCGGTACGCTCACCCTTGGCGAGCCGCGCCCCGTCGACCTCACCATGCTTTCCCCCCGGCAGCGCAGCATTACGCTCGCACTGGCGCAGGCGAGCCGCCATCCGCTCAGCCGCGGTCTGGCGAGCGCCCTGCGCGGCGAAGGCGTCGAACCGGCCACGCTCGATGCCCTCAGCGAGACGGCAGGGCACGGGATGGCCGGACGCTGGGCGGGAGAAGAGGTCGCGCTGCTGCGTCCGGAAGTGGAAGCGGGCGGACTCGCCGTCGACCTGCTCGTCGGAGGGGCGCGCACGCGCATCGGCTTTGCCGATCTGCTCCGCCCGGACGTGCGCGAGACGCTGGAGCAGCTTCGCGCACAGGGCATCGTTTCGGCCATCGCCTCGGGCGACCGGCAGGCGGCGGTGGCGCAGGTCGCGCGCGAGCTGGGGCTCTTCGCTACCGCTGCCATGCGTCCGGCCGACAAGCTGGCGCTGCTGGAGCGCAAGGCGGGGCAGGGCCGCAAGGTCCTGATGATCGGCGATGGCCTGAACGATGGCCCTGCGCTTGCCGGTGCCCATGTCTCCATCGCTCCCGGCGGGGCGAGCGACGTCAGCCAGCAGGCTGCCGATGCCGTCTTCGTCGGCGACAGGCTCATGCCGGTTTCCATGGCGATCCGGGTGGCGCGTGCCACCATGCGGGTGGTGAGGCAGAACTTCGCACTGGCCGCCATCTACAATCTCTTTGCAGTGCCGCTGGCGATTTTCGGATTCGTGACGCCGCTTCTTGCCGCCATCGCAATGTCGGCCAGTTCCTTGATCGTGGTCGGGAATTCGCTGCGAGTTGCGCGCGCGGCCGGCAGGCAGGGCGCATGACCATTCTTGGCTTCCTCATCCCGCTGGCACTGCTTATGGGCCTCGCCGGGCTCGGCGCCTTCTTCTGGGCGATGAAAAGCGGGCAGTTCGAGGATCTCGACGGTGCGGCCAACCGCATCCTGATCGATGAAGACGACGATCTCGATGGGAACAGCAATTCGTGAATCGCCAGCTTGCCCTGTTCGCCGCTCTTGCCTTGTTGCCCGCCATGCTCGGCCCGCTCGAGGCCGAGGCGCGTGCACTTGTCGCCCCGCTGTGCGGCGGCGGCGCGGTCTCGATTCCGGTCGCGCCCGATGGTCCTCCGGGACCGGTGCAGGGGCCGTGCTGCGCGAAAGGGTGCCACACCGGGTCTTCGCGCAAGCGGCTTGATCGAACGCAATGACGAGCGGCGCCGCTGCGGCGAATGTCCCCGGCATGTGGACATATCTGCCAGACCTGCTCGCGATTCCCGTACCGCGCTACACCAGCTTCCCGACGGCGGCCGAATTCGACGACCGCGTCGGCGCGGCCGATCTCCTGCGGGTGCTGGAGGGAGAGACCGGCGAAGTCTCGCTCTACGTGCACATTCCTTTCTGCGAGAAGATCTGCTGGTACTGCGGTTGCAATACAAGCGTGGCCAACCGGCGCGACCGGGTGTCGAGTTACCTCGACGCCCTGCACCGCGAGATCACGCTTGTTTCAGAACACCTGCCCAATGCCGCGAAGGTAACGCGCATCGCCTTTGGCGGGGGCAGTCCCAACGGCATTCCGCCGATCGACTTCGTGCGGCTGGTCGATGCATTGACGTTGCAGTTCGCCGCTTCGCGCCCGGTCATCTCGATCGAGCTCGACCCGCGCACGATGGGCCCCGAATGGGCTGCGGTGGTCGGGGCGGTCCGGATCGAGCGCGCCAGCCTTGGCGTCCAGACCTTTGCGCCCGCGCTGCAGGAGGCCATCGGCCGGGTGCAGCCGGCGCAGATGATCGGGGAAACCACCGAAATGCTGCGCGCGGCGGGGGTGGCTTCGCTCAATTACGATCTCATGTACGGTCTGCCCGGCCAGACGATGGCCGACCTGGAGGATTCGCTGAGGCGGAGCGTTACGCTCGGAGCGGATCGGATAGCGCTCTTCGGATATGCCCATATCCCGCACCTGATCGCGCGCCAGCGCAAGATCGATGGCAGCGCGCTGCCCGATGCCGAAATGCGCTTTCGCATGGCGGCGTTCGGCTACGAATATCTCGTGAATGAAGGCTATGTGCCGGTCGGGTTCGACCACTTCGCCTTGCCCGGCGATTCGCTCGCCCGCGCGGCACTGACCGGCAGGCTGCGGCGCAATTTCCAGGGCTTCACCGAGGATCAGGCGCCGGTCCTGATCGGGCTTGGCGCTTCCTCGATCAGCAGTTTCCCGGAGCTACTGGTCCAGAACGAGAAGAATACCGGCCGCTATCGCATGATGCTCTCGCAGGATCGACTGACCGCCAATCGCGGGATCGTGCGCAGTGCCGAAGATCGCCGTCGCGGCGCCGTGATCGAGGGGTTGCTGTGCCGGGGCCGCGCCCATGTCGATCCCGACCTCGCGCGCGAGGCGTTGCCGATGCTGGAGTCCTATCTTCAGGCCGGGCTGTGCGAGGCCGATGGCGACGACCTGGTGATCCGCCCGGGCGGCCTGCCCTATGCGCGCTCCATCGCGGCACGCTTCGATCCTTATCGCAAGGATTCGCTGCGGCGGTTCAGTTCGGCGGTCTAGCGGAAGGCGACGCTGCGCGTCAGACGCGGGTGTCGAATTCCACGCCGAACAGGTTGCCCTCCGTCCAGCGTACGAGGCCCCAGAGTTCGCGGCCGTCCTCAAGCTGGGCGCGCACGACCGAATTGGGCGCCGGCGGATCGCCTGCGGCAGCAGCGCTGAGACCGCGCGAGGAAATGTCGCGCACGATCACGTCGATCGTCTGGCCACTGGCATCGTACAGCGTGAACCGTGTGCACTGGTTGCGGCGGCGTTCACGCAGAATCGGTGTCGGCTTGAAGCGGCTGGTGTCCATGCTTCGCCTCATAAGCCGGGGATGGTTAAGGGATGGTACCTTGGAAGCGAGGAGCGCAGGCCGATTGGGCGCTGCAGGTTCAGTTTTCAGAACCTCGATTTCCATATTGACCTTGGTCAATGCCGGGCGCCGCGGCCTGTCACAGAAAGGGGATGCCGGTCTCGTACCGCCTCCCTGTGGGAAAGGTGCGGACCGCTTCTCCCAAACTTCGGGCGACCCAGCCTCGTGACGGGTCGCCCAATCTTTTTCGGGGAAGCGCCCACGGCAAGGCGTTCGACGCGCGTTGATGCCTCCCGAATTGCGCGGGGGGCGCAATGGGAGTGACTGTGATGCAACGCGATGACCTGGTCATCATCAGCACCGAAGATCACCTCTGCGAGCCGCCCTCCCTGTTCGACAACCAGCTCTGCGGGGCGCTGCTCGCCGCCGCTCCCAGGATCGCCAGCGATGCACAGGGAAGGCCGGTCTGGGCCTATCAGGGGCAATCCTGGCCGGTTTCATCGTGTGCACCACCCTTGGACGTCGGAACAAGCGGCGCGGAAACCGGTCCGGTCTTGCACCCCGTCACCGGCTCTCAGGATGTCCACGCAAGGATCGACGAAATGGACGCGAGCGGCGTGGCTGCCGCGCTGTGCTTCGGCGATGCGCTGGGGGCCGAAAGCGCGATCTTCCACGCAGCCCCGGACAAGGCGCTGGCGCTGCGTCACCTGCGGGCGGTCAACGACTGGTATCTGGACGAATGGTGCATGGCCTATCCCGGCCGTCTGGTTCCCTTGGGCATCCTGCCGAGCTGGGATGTCCAGGCGAGCCTCGAGGAAATTGACCGGCTCGCGCGCAAGGGGTTACGCGTCATTGCTCTTGGCGCGAATCCGCTCCTGCAGGGCCTGCCGCCGATCCGCGACGATCATTGGCTCCCGATCTTTCGCTCCCTGGCCGACAACGACATGACCGTGGCCTGCCGGCCCGGCCCGGGTAATGCTGCGCTTGAAACCGGAAGTCTCCCCGGCGCCGGTGCCTGGGTTTCGGGGATGCCGCTGGCGGCGGCGCAAGTGCTTGCCGACTGGCTGCAACTCGACGCGCTGCATTCCTGTCCCGACTTGCGCATCGTGATGCCCGAAGGCTCGATCGGCTGGGTGCCTTTCCTGGCCGCCAGGGCCGACTTGATGGACTGGCGCAGCCCGGCATGGGAGCGTTCGGGGCGGCGTGCGGTAAAACCGTCGCATCTGCTTGCCCGGCACTTCTGCCACGCCTTCCGGTGGGACCCTTCGGGGCTCGCGAACTGGGCTGAAGTGGGTGAGGACAACATCGCCTTCGCGGCAGGCTATCCGCGCACGATGGGACCATGGGCGGACACCGCGGCGCAGTGCCTCGAGCAGCTAGGCGACATGCCCGAGGCGGTGATCGACAAGGTCACCCACGGCAATGCGATCCGCTGGTTGCGGCACGAGGCGCTGTTCGAACAGTTCTCCCGGTCCGAGGTCACAGTGGGCGCATTGCGCGTCCAGGCGGCGGCCAAAGGGGTCGATACTGCCTATCCGTAAGCGATCCGGTAAGCGCGGGCCGTCCGTTATTTCAGCCAGAACCGGATTGCCAGCGAAACGAGCCCCAGCCCGGTCACGCTTCCGGCCCAGATCAGCGCCATCCAGCCCAGCCGCTTCCACAGTGGAGCTTCGTCGGCGTCCAGCCGGGTGCGCTTCATCAGTGATAGCCTTCGTGGCCGACCTTGCCGCGAAATACCCAGTAGGCCCAGCCGGTGTAAATGAGGATCAGGGGCAAGGTGAGCGCGACGCCGACCAGCATGAAGATCTGGCTGCGTTCGGGGGCGGCAGCGTCCCAGATCGTCACTTGACCGGGAACGACATAGGGCCACATGCTGACGCCAAGGCCCGCCATGCCGAGCAGGAAGATGCCGAGCGCGAACCAGAAAGGCGCTGCCTCGCGCCGCCTGGCCAGGGCACGGAACAGCAGGAAGGCGAGGATGGCGGTGAGCAGCGGGACTTGCGCTGCGAACAGGACATTGGGCATCTCGAACCAGCGGGTCCAGTAGTCCGCGTCCAGCAGCGGCGTGTAGAGGCTGACGCCGACCAGCAGCACGAGCGTTGCCGCCGCGGCGCGCTTTGCCACCTGGTAGGCATGGGCCTGCGACGCGCCGTCGAGCTTCCAGACCAGCCAGGTCGCGCCGAGCAGGGCATAGCCCGCCACCACACCGAGGCCGGTCAGAAGCGTGTAGGGCGTCAGCCAGTCCCACCACGACCCGGCATAGGCGCGGTTCGATACCTCGATACCCTGCAGGATCGCGCCAAGCGTCATGCCCTGCGACATCGCCGCGACGAACGATCCGCCCGAGAAGGCGAGGTCCCAGAACGGCCGGTGCGCCGGATCGCGCCAGCGGAATTCGAAGGCGACGCCGCGAAACACAAGTCCCAGAAGCATGGCGACGATCAGGGGGTAGGTCGCGGGCAGGATGATGGCATAGGCCAGCGGGAAGGCGGCGAACAGGCCGCCGCCGCCCAGCACCAGCCAGGTCTCGTTGCCGTCCCACACCGGCGCGATGGAATTCATCGCGCGATTGCGTCCCTCGCCCACCTTGAAGCTGGGGAAGAGGATGCCGATGCCAAGGTCGAAGCCGTCCATCACGACATAGGCGAAGACGCCGAAGGCGATGATGAAGGCCCAGATGACGGTGAGGTCGAAATTGACGTCCATCGTGCTTACGCCCCCTTTCCGGCGGGATGCTGGTGCGGCCCGGGCGTGATCCCGGCGGTGCGGACGGGGCCCTCCTCGAGGCCGCTTTCCTGCGGTTGCGGCGCCTTGTCCATCAGCTTGAGAATGTACCAGGTGCCGATCGAGAAGACGGAGAAATAGACCACGACGAAAGCCAGCAGCGAGGCGCCTACCGCGGGCGCGTCGAGTGGCGAGGCGGAATCGGCGGTGCGCAGCAGGCCGTAGATCGTCCAGGGCTGGCGGCCCACTTCGGTGGTCATCCATCCGGCGATCACCGCAATGAAGCCCGAGGGGCCCATCGCGATTGCCGCGCGGTGCAGCCAGCGCCAGTCGTAGAGCTTGCCGCGCGCACGCCCCAGCAGGCTCCACAGGCCGATGCCGAGCATCGCGAAGCCCAGCCCGACCATGACCCGGAAGGCCCAGAATACCGGGCCGACGGGCGGCTGGTCGGCTGCGGGAACGGTGTCCAGGCCGGCCAGCGGCGCATTCGGATCGTGCTTGAGGATCAGCGAGGAGAGCTTGGGCACTTCGATCGCGTAATCGACGCGCTTTTCCTTGCTGTCGGGAATGCCGAAGAGGATCAGCGGCGCACCCTCGGGATGGCTCTGGTAGTGGCCTTCCATCGCCATGACCTTGGCCGGCTGGTGTTCCAGCGTGTTGAGGCCATGGGCGTCGCCGAGAAAGATCTGCACCGGCGCGACGAGCGCGGCCATCCACATCGCCATCGAGAACATCTTGCGCGCGTGGGCATTGGTCCGCTCGCGCAGCAGATGCCAGGCGCCCACGCCGCCAACCGCGAAGGCGGTGGTGAGGTAGGCGGCGGTCACGGTGTGCAGCAGGCGATAGGGGAAGCTGGGGTTGAATATCACGTCGATCCAGCTCGGCCCCGGCAGGAACTGGCCGTTCGCACCGATCTCGAAACCGGTCGGGGTCTGCATCCACGAGTTCACCGACAGGATCCAGAAGGCCGATACGAAAGTGCCGCCGGCCACCATGCAGGTGGCGAAGAAGTGCAGCTTGCGCCCCACCCGCTCCATTCCGAACAGCATGACGCCTAGGAACCCGGCTTCGAGGAAGAAGGCGGTCAGCACTTCATAGGCCATCAGCGGCCCGATCACCGGCCCGGCTTTGTCCGAGAACACCGCCCAGTTGGTGCCGAACTGGTAGGACATGACGATGCCGGAGACGACGCCCATCGCAAAGGCGACCGCGAAGATCTTGAGCCAGTAGCGGAAGAGGTCGAGGTACAGCGCCTTGCCCGTTTTCAGCCACAGCCCCTCCAGCACCGCAAGGTAGCTGGCAAGGCCGATGGAGAACGCGGGGAAGATGAAATGGAAGCTCACCGTGAAGGCGAACTGGATCCGTGCCAGCAGCAAGGCGTCGGCGTGATCCCACATGGATCTTTCCCTCCTGTCCATTCGGTGCCGGTCCGTTCTGTCCGGCCGCAGTGTCGTGACGGTCGCGGGGCGCGCGTGGAATTACACCCGGCAGAATGATGCGATCAGGTAGTGCGGGCCGTTCGGCCGGTCTGGATCGGGCGCTGCGGGCGTGCCTTGCGCCAGCGCTGGAAAGTCTTCTCCGACATGCCGAACTCGCGACAACTTTCGACGACGCCGCGACCTTGACCTACAAGAGCTTCGATTTGAAGACATTTGTGTTCCTTGTCGGCAATGCGGCTCATAGCGAAGTCCCGCTTTTCCAGAGCATGTAGGCGGCAACGACGAAGATCAGCCCGGCAAACACCGTGGTCAGCGCGCCCGCGCCGGACAGGCGCCTGGCCGCCATGGTCCCCCCGACGCCGCCGATTATGCCGCCGGCGATGAACACGGCTGCCAGCAGCCAGTCGACGAGGCCCGATGCGGCGTAGTTGAGCGCGGTGGTGAGGCCGAAGGCCGTCACGGCGACGAGGCTGGTGCCTACCGCATTGATCATCGGCATCGAAGTCGACGCAACGAGGCCGGGGACGATGAGGAAGCCTCCGCCGATCCCGAAGAATCCGGAAAAGACGCCGGTGCCCAGACCGAACGTGACGACCTTGGGGGCATTCTCGCGATTGCACTGCGCCCCGGGTTCCCCCTGGTTGCGGCGGCCGCGGATCATCAGCACGCCGACCGCGATCATGACGAGCGCGAAGAGGAACAGCAGTTTCTGCCCGTCGATCGCCTTGCCCAGCGTCGAGCCGAGGAAGGCGCCGAGGATACCCGAGGCGGCATAGACCGCACCGCAGCGCCACTTCACGTTGTGCGCGCGGGCGTGCTGGACAAGGCCGGTGGCGGCGTTGACGGCAACGGCGAAGGCGCTGGTGCCGATTGCCACATGCGGGCTTTGCACACCGACGAGATAGACCATCAGCGGCACTGCGAGGATCGATCCGCCACCGCCGACGAGGCCGAGCGTGAAGCCGACGAGAACGCCCGACAGAGCGCCGAGCGCGAGGTGGAGCGTGTCGATCTGGACGGGGTCGAGCATGGCCTGCGATCCTTTCGGCTACTGCAGCGGAACCGGCGGGACGAGCCACTCGCGGCCCTTGAGCATGCCGTGCCAGTAGATCGGCGGCAGTGCGTCGGCCTTGAGATGCCAGGCGAGGCGCGAGGGCCGCGTGCCGTCTATCAGCCAGGTCGGCAGGGTCGGTGAGACTTTCCCGCCGTAAGTAAACTCGGCCAGGACGATGTGGCCGCGATCGACCGTGAGTGGGCAGGAGCCGTAGCCGTCGTAGGCTGCGACCGGATCGCGGCCGTCGAGCGCGGCAAGGGCGTTTACCGCAACTACCGGGGCCTGCTTGCGCGCCGCCGCTGCGGTCTTGGCATTGCCGGTATTGCAGCCGTCACCCAGCGCGAAGACATTGGCGAAGCGGACATGGCGCATGGTCGCGGCGTCGACTTCGGCATAGCCGCTCGCGTCCGCCAGCGGACTGGCCGCGACCACGCGGTTGCCCTCTTGCGGCGGAACGACGTGGAGCATGTCGAAACCGCGGGTGACCTCGCCGTCAGGGGTGCGGAAGGTCGCGGTGCGGTTCGGCCCGTCGACGGCGACGAGGTTCGATTCGAAGTTCAGGCCGATGCCGTAGCGCTGGACCGTCTCCATCAGCGCGGGCACGTATTCCGGCACGCCGAACAGAACGCCGCCGGCATTGTGGAATTCGACCTCGATGTTCCCGAGCAGGCCCTGCTTCTCCCATTCGCTGCACGACAGGTACATGGCCTTCTGGGGGGCGCCTGCGCACTTGATCGGCATCGGCGGCTGGGTGAACAGCGCGCGCCCGCGCTGCATCCGCTGGACGAGCTGCCAGGTATAGGGAGCAAGGTCGAAGCGGTAGTTCGAGGTCACACCGTTCCGGCCGAGCGTCTCTTCGAGCCCGGCGATCCTTTCCCAGGCGAGGCGATTGCCCATGGCGACGATGAGGATGTCGTACGTGACGCGCATGCCGCCAGCGAGCTGGACCGCGTTGGCATCGGGATCGAAGCCGGATACGGCATCGCGGATCCAGTCAGCCCCGCGCGGCAGTACGGCGGCGGTCTTGCGCACGGTATCGCGCTGCTGGAAGACCCCGCCGCCCACCATGGTCCAGCCCGGCTGGTAGAAGTGATCCTCGCGCGGTTCGACGATCGCAAGGGAGAGCCCGCGGCGGCGTTTGAGAATCGAGGCCGCGGTGGCGATCCCTGCAGAGCCCCCGCCGACGATCAGCACCTTGTAGTGCGGCGCCTTCGCTGCCGGGGCCCGTGCAAAGGCGGCCCTGGCGACCTGTTCGGAGCGGTTGCCTGTGCGGCAGTATGCAAGCACGGGGGCAGGAAGCTCGCGAAGGGCGGCAGCAAAATCGGCGGCCTGGTCTTCGGCCGTCACGCCGCCGCCGACGGGCAGGTAGCGCATGGCGATGCCGTATGCGCTCGCCGCATCGGCCAGCGTGGCGAAACTCGGCTGGTCGGCTTCCTCGCCGTCGGGGCGATTGCACACGATGGCGCGAAAGCCCAGCGCGGTGAGCGCCTCGAGATCGCCGGGTGCGATCTGGCCGCAGACCGAAAGGCCGGGGGCGATTTGCCGAGTTTCCATGGCTATTACTCCGTAAGGTCCGGGGGGCGGGTTATTTCGAACCGCTCTCGGTGAGGCGGAAGCCGACCATTCCTGCCACCATCGCCAGCACGAAGACGGCGGCGGGGACGGGGTTGGTGACAAGCGACGCGACAGCAGGCCCCGGGCACAGGCCGCCCAGGCCCCAGCCCACGCCGAACAGGGCAGCGCCGCCGATCAGCCTGGCGTCGATCAGGCGCGTGCCGGGCAGCGAGAATTCCTCGCAGGCAACCGGTGCGGGCATGCGCCGCTGGACCAGCCACGCCAGAGCCATGACCAGTACCGCGCCGCCCATGACGAAGGCGAGAGTGGGGTCCCAGTTTCCGGCCACGTCGAGGAAGCCGCGCACCCGCGATGGGTCCATCATGCCGGAGATGGCGAGGCCGGCGCCGAAGAGCATTCCGGAGAGAAGTCCGATCAGGTGACGCATGTTACCAGCCTCCACCGAGGGCATTGACCAAGGCGACAGTCACCATGCCCGATGCAATGAAGCTTCCGGTCGCCACGATCGAGCGCGGCGACAGGCGCGACAGGCCGCACACGCCGTGACCGCTGGTGCAGCCGCTGCCGAGCCGCGTGCCGAATCCGGTGATCAGGCCCGCCACGGCCAGAACCGCGTAGGATGGCGGGAAGCGCGCCTCGATGCCGCCCAGAGCGGTGGCCATGATCAGCGCGCCGATCGGCAGGCCGGCGATGAACAGGGCTGCCAGCATGCGCGGCGCCCCCGAAGCGAGGCCGAGCGTGCGCGCGGCAAGGCCGCTGACACCGGCGATGCGCCCGGCACCGAGCAGCATGACCGCTCCGGCCAGTCCGATCAGGATGCCGCCGATGAAGCCGTGGAGCGGCTGGGCGTGTGGGAAGAGTTCGGAAAGCATGTCCCGGGGCCTCAGATCGCGTTGATGGGGATCTTGATGTAGCTGACCCCATTGCTTTCCGGTTGCGGGAAGTGGCCGCCGCGGATGTTCACCTGCACCGAAGGCAGGATCAGGTTCGGCACCGCCAGGGTGCTGTCGCGGCTGGTGCGCATCTCGACGAATTCGTTCTCGCTAACGCCGTCGTGCACGTGGACGTTGCCGCCGCGCTGTTCTTCGACGGTGGTTTCCCAGGCGAAGGTGTCGCGGCCCGGCGCCTTGTAGTCGTGGCACATGAACAGCCGCGTTTCGCGCGGGAGACTGAGCAGGCGGCGGATCGAGCGGTAGAGCTGGCGCGCATCGCCGCCGGGAAAGTCGGCGCGGGCGGTGCCGTAGTCGGGCATGAACAGGGTGTCGCCCACGAAGGCGGCATCGCCTGCGACATAAGCCATGTCCGCAGGGGTATGGCCCGGAACGTGGAGGACGATCGCGGGGATCGAGCCGATCATGAAGGTCTCGCCGTCGGCGAAGAGATGATCGAACTGCGAGCCGTCGCGGGCGAACTCGGTTCCCGCGTTGAACAGCTTCCCGAAGACGTCCTGCACCCGCAGGATTTCGCGGCCGATCGCCAGCTTCCCGCCCAGCTTCTCCTGCAGGTAGGGGGCGGCGGAAAGGTGGTCGGCGTGGGCGTGGGTCTCGAGCAGCCAAGTCACTTTAAGATTTTCAGAAGTGACATGCGCAACGATGCGGTCTGCCGAGGCGGTCGAGGTGCGGCCTGCAGCGGCATCGTAATCCAGCACGGAGTCAATGATCGCGGCCTCGCGGGTTGCCGGGTCGGCTACCACGTAGCTGACGGTAAACGTGGCTTCGTCGAAGAAGGCGGTAATGACCGGGCGCAGGGCCGGGTCGGCCTTCGCGGCTTCGATCTGCGCAGTGGCTTTGGTCAGGATGGCTTCAGACATTGCGATTCTCCGATTTTCAGTTTATGTAATTATGTAATTAAGTTGCGTCAAGCAGGCAATCGGGATAGTGAGCAAGGCATGGAAGAAGAGACGCGTCCGCACTGTTGTCCGCTGCGTATCGGCGACACGGTACCCAACTTCACCGCGCGGACCACCGCGGGGCCCGTTGCGATGAAGGACTTCGCAGGGCGATGGCTGGTGTTCTTCTCCCATCCGGCGGATTTTACCCCGGTATGCACATCGGAATTCGTGGCTTTTGCGCGGGCGGCGGATCGTTTCGCGGCGATGGACTGCGCGCTCATGGCGCTCTCGGTCGACAGTCTTTACGCCCACTTCGCGTGGGTGCGCGCGATTCGCGATCGTTACGGCGAGGAAGTGCGCTTCCCGATCGTCGAGGATCCAACTCTGGTGATCGGCCGGGCCTATGGCATGGTGGCGCAAGACGCGCACGATGCCGGCGCCGTTCGCACGGTCTTCGTCATCGATCCGGCGCAAGTGGTGCGCGCCATGATCTGCTATCCGGTGGAAATCGGCCGATCGGTGGAGGAGATCCTGCGCATCGTCGCCGCCCTCCAGGCCGCGGATCGCGAACAGGCGCTTCCGCCCGAGGGCTGGATGCCGGGGCAGCCGCTCCTTGCCCAGCCTGAGCCCACGCTCGATTCGGTCCTTGCGGCCGACGATCCGATGGGCTGGTTCCTGCAGGAGCGGAAGTGATGGCCGGCGAGCCGCCCATCGATCTGCTCAAGGCAATTGCCCATCCCTTGCGCTACGCCATCCTTGCTGCAGTGGCGGAAGGGGAGCGTAATGTCGGCGAGATCGAGGCGACGACCGGGATCGGGCAGCCCACCTTGTCGCAGCAGCTTTCAGTCCTGAGGCAAGCCGGGCTGGTGACCTCGAGGCGCGAGGCCAAGCTGGTGTTCTATGGACTGGAGCAGGGCGCGCTGGCGCAGGCGTGCAACAGTCTGTCGGCGCTGGTCGGCAGCGACGAGGCCTTGCCGGTTGCTGCACGTGCCCGGGGGGAGGGAGCGATCCGGCGAAGCGGCGGCGCGGCGGTCTTCGCACGCCTCGCCTGACTTGCCCCTGGCCCTGAACGGCACTCCAGAATCAGAAAAGGCGACCTGACGGCCGCCTTCTCCTCCTCTCCAAACCCGTAAGCGCTTCCCGCCTGCTTCGCTGCGGCGGGTCAGCGCGAAGCCTTTGCCGATCAACCGCCCTTGGCGTCGCTCTCGGCTGCGGCAGCAGCCATGCGGTCGCCCTGCATGTACGGGATCGGGTTGACGGCAACGCCGTCGACGCGGACTTCGTAGTGCAGGTGGGGGCCGGTCGAATTGCCGGTGGTGCCGACGTAACCGATCACGTCGCCCTTGTGGACGACCTGGCCGTCGGCAACGTTCAGGCGCGACATGTGGCCATAGCGGGTCTGCAGTTCACCGCCGTGTTCGATCGAGACGAACAGGCCGTAACCGCCGAAAGTCGAGGCGCGGCTGACGACGCCGTCGGCCGTGGCGTGGATCGGCGTGCCGGTCGGAGCAGCAAGGTCGACGCCCTTGTGAGCGCGGCGGCCACCGAGGATCGGGTGCTCACGCATGCCGAAGCTGCTGGTCAGGGTCTCATGCTCAAGCGGATCGCGCGAAGGGATCGACACGGCGGCGATGCTGGCACCGCTGGCAACCGACGGCTTGGCCTTGGAAACGGCGAGGCCGGTTTCCTCGTAATTTTGCCAGGAGCTGAAAAGCTGGCGGAACTGTTCGTCCTCGCCGCCGCTGACCGACTGGCTTGCCGACTGCGACGCGCGGAGCGGGGCGGAGATGTCGGCTGCAGCTGCACTGCTGTTTGCCATCGCGGGATGCGCCGCGACGAGAAAACCGCCTGCAACCAGGACACCGGTCACTGCGCGGAACTTGGCGAAAGACTTCGTTACGACCACTCGCAATACCTTTTTGTCCGCCGGCATCCATATTTGGACGCGACGCTTTTCTTGTCTGACGCAGGCCACGAAATCGGCCCGGTCAAAGTTAAAATGGAGATGGTCGGAACCCCCCGCCGTCTCGCGGATTGCAGTTATGCTTACCGTTCGCGCTCAGGCAACCCCTGCATAAAGATCGCGCGATAAACCGGCTGCGAGACGCGCCGAGTCGTTGAACGGAGGCTTTGGCAGCCCTCGAAAGTGGCGGGAAACCAAGGATTTCCACAATCCGTTAACCGGTTCGTTTAACGTTTCGGCGCGTTCGACGAAGTGTTTTGCGCCGAAACTGACATGGCGAATCTCGTCGTCAAGTATGCGACTCAGGATCTTTGCGCCGGTCTCGTCACCGGCATTGCGGACGCGCTCCAGCGTTGCCGGTGTGACGTCCAGACCGCGCGCTTCGAGCACCATTGGCACGACCGCCAGCCTTGCGGCGACGTCATGACGCGTCTCGTAGGCGGCGTCCCACAGGCCGTTGTGAGCGGGCAGGTCGCCATAGTGGCTGCCCAGCGTGTGCAGGTGCCGTTCGATGAGCGCAAAGTGCATCGCCTCGTCGGCGGCGACGGACAGGAAATCGCTGACGAACGGTTCGCCCATCTCGCCGCCGAAGCGCCCGACGATGTCGAGCGCAAGGTCGATGGCGACGAATTCGATATGGGCGAGCGAGTGCCACAGGGCGATTCGCCCGCGCTGCGATCCGCCCTTGCCGCGCTTGGGCATGCGGTTGGGCGGCAGCAGTTCGGGCGCATCCGGGCGTCCCGGCACATCGGGCATGGACACGTCGAAGGCAAAGGCGAGGCGGCCAAGGCGCCAGTCGCGCGCGACCTTGCGCGCGGCCATGACCTTGGTGCGCGGATCGCGCTCGAGCAGCGCCGAACGGATCGCGCGCGCAATCGATTCAGACATGCCTAAAGTGCCTTCGCGGCCTCCAGTACGGCCTCGACGTGGCCCTTGACCTTCACCTTGTCCCAGACCCTGGCGATCTTGCCGTCCGGGCCGACGAGGTAGGTCGTGCGGACCATGCCCATGTAGGTGCGGCCGTAGTTCTGCTTTTCGGTCCAGATGCCGAGCGCGTCGGACAGGCCGTTTTCCTCGGCATCGGTTGCCAGGGGGGCGGTGAGGTCGTGCTTGGCAATGAAGTTCTGGTGCTTCTTGGCCGAGTCCTTGCTTACGCCCAGCAGCGCGACGCCTGCCTTGTCGAATTCGGGCTTGGCCGCCGAGAACTCGATGTTCTCGGTCGTGCAGCCGGGGGTGTTGTCCTTGGGATAGAAGAACACGACGAGCTTTTGGCCGGCGAAATCCGAGGCTTTCACGCTGCCGCCATCCGGGGTTTCCATGGCGATGTCGGGAAAGGCGTCGCCGACGCCGGGGCGGGTGCTCATCTGTCAGTCTCCAGTGTTTCGCCAAAAGCGGCCTGCCAGGCCTGTGCGACTTGCGTCCGCGCCTGGCCCAGCGCCGTTTCGAGTTCGTCCCACGCCCCATAGCCGCAAGCGCGCACGAGCGCCATGCATGCGGCCTCTACCGGTACCTGCGAATCCGGTGCCAGCAGGCGGGCGGCGACCAGGAAGCGGGTGAGCACATCGTGCGCCGCGATCAGGTCCGCCGGCAGCAGGCCTGCGTCCGCCAGTTGCACGATGGCCTCGCGCAAGTCGTAAACCAGCCCCTTGCCTTCGCGCAGCTGGGTGAAATGGACGAGGAATTCGAGGTCGACGAGCCCCCCGCGTGACAGCTTGACGTCAAGCGGGCCCTTGCCGGGTTTGTGCTGGGCCATCGTTTCGCGCATTTCCAGCACGTCGCTGCGCAGCTTTTCGGGGTCGCGCGGGCGTGTCAGCACGTCATGGACAAGCGCGTCGATTTCGCTGCGCCCTGTGGCGGAACCGAACAATGCCCGTGCGCGGCACAGGGCCATGTGCTCCCAGGTCCAGGCCTGCTCTTCCTGATAGCGTGCAAAGCTGTCGAGGCTGGCTGCCGGCGGGCCTTGCGCGCCGGAGGGGCGCAGCCGCGTGTCGACCTCGTAAAGCGCGCCTTCGGCGGTCGGCACGGAAAGCGCGGCGATCACCCGCTGGCACAGGCGATTGTAGTACCGTGTCGCGCCGAGCGGCCGCTCCCCGTCCGATTCCAGCGAAAAATCGCCGCTGAACAGGAATACGAGGTCGAGGTCGGAGGCATAGGTCAGGACGCCGCCGCCCATGCGGCCCAGGCCGAGGACGAGCAGTTCGCTGCCGGCAACCTTGCCGTGAGTCTGCTCGAATTCCTCTATCGCGGCGCGGGTGAGGACATGGATGGCCGCTTCCGCGATCCGGGCAAGGCCGTGGCCGATCGCGATCGGGTCGTTTACCCCTTCGATCAGCTGGACCCCCAGCGCAAATCGCTTCTCACCCACCTTGCGTCGCACGGTGTCGAGGATCCGTTCATAGTCGTCGTCCGGCTCGAACCGGGAAAACTGCGCGATCAGCGTCTCGACATCGCCCGGCAGTTCGAAGGCGCTGGAATCGATCAGTGGATCGAGCAGGTCGGCCCGGCGCGTCAGGGCATTGGCCAGCGGCGGGGCCAGCGAGAGGATGCGGGCAAGGCGCTGCAGCAGCGCGGGCCGGGCTTCCAGCAGGCGGAACAGGTTGATCGCGGTCGGCAGGTTGTTGAGCAGCTGTTCCCAGCGCAGCAGGGCGCGTTCGGGTTCGGGAGCGGCGGCCAGCGCGGCGAGCAGGTCTTCCTGGATCGCCTCGAAGGCATTGCGCGCGGCATCGCTGCGCAAGGCGCGCATCCGGCCCGACTGCCATCCGGCAATCCGCTCGACGAGCGCTGCCGGATCGGCAAAGCCCATCTCTTCCAGCCTTTCGACCAGGCTGCGCTGCTCGGGTACTGCGACGCTGGTCGAAGGGCCTTCGGGCGTATTGTCCATTATCAGCGCGTCATAGCGTTCGCCCACCGTCTCGGTGATCTGCGTCAGTTCCGCGATGAGCGCCTGCCCGTCCGGCAGTCCGTCGAGCCGGGCCACTTCGTCTAGGGCTTCCGGCTTGACCGGCAGGCTGTGGGTTTGCTGGTCGAGCACCATCTGCAGGCGGTGTTCGACGGTGCGCAGCCGGTCGTAGCATTCGCCGAGGATTCGCGCTTCTTCGGCCGGAACCAGTCCGGCATTGGCCAGCGCGACCAGCGTTTCGCGGGTGCCTCGCAGGCGCAGTTGCGGATTGCGGCCCCCGTGGATCATCTGGTGGGTCTGGGCGTAGAACTCCACCTCGCGAATGCCGCCCCGGCCCTTCTTGAGGTCGAAACCGGGCCCGACCACTGGGCCGCCGCGGGCATTGGCGCGAATCTGCGTCGTAAGGCGCCCGATCTCGGCGATGGCCCCGAAGTCGAGGCTCTTGCGCCACACGAACGGCCGGATCGCGGCAAGGAAGGCCTCCCCGGCAGCGATGTCGCCGGCACAGGCGCGGGCGCGGATGAAGGCGGCGCGCTCCCATGCCAGCGCCGAGGATTCGTAATGGGTCAGCGCTGCATCGATGGAGATGGCCAGCGGGCTTACTTCCGAGGCCGGACGCAGGCGCAGGTCGACGCGGAAGACATAACCGTCCTGAGTCACCTTCGCGAGCGTCTCGACCACTGCGCGGGCGACGCGCTGGGCCGCCTCGCCCGGTTCGTCGCGCTCGCGCCGGGGCAGCAGTTCGGGATCGAACAGGAGGATCGGGTCGATGTCCGAGCTGTAATTGAGCTCGCCCGCACCGTGCTTGCCCAGCGCCAGCGCGAGGAACCCGGCCGGCTGCGCGTCGGGCGCGCGGCGGCGGATGCCCTCGGCGATCGCCGCATCCAGCGCCCGGTCGGCAAAGGCGGACAATTCGCCCGTCACCTGCAGCAGTGGAAATGCTCCGGCAAGATCGCCGATGGCGAGGGCGAGGGCGAGGGCCTGCTTCTCGCGGCGCAGCGCTACACCGACATCGGCGATGCCATCGCCGGCCGCCTTGGCCCAGGCCAGAGCCCCCGCGCCGTCTCCGGAGGCAAGGATTTCGGTCAGTTCCGGCAAGCGGTCGAGGGCCCCGGACAAGTAGGGGGCATGCGCGCGGGCGCGATCGATCGCTCCGGTCCAGTCGACTGTCATGTCCCATCCCTGCCTGCTGCCCGCGCCGAGGGCAAGTGTGCCCGGCGCGACATGGCCGATCGGTTCATGGCGCAGGCGCCTGCTTGTGAAAGCCATGCCGGTCTGGCACTTGTTCGCCATCCCCCCAAGCACCCAGAGGTCGCAATCTTGAAGCAGAGAGTCTTTATTCTCGCCGCGCTGGCGCTCAGCGCCTGCAGCACGCCCTATTCCGGTCCGGACATGCCCAAGGGCACCGCGCTGCCGCCCCCCGAAGAGACGGCCCCGGCAGCCAGTCCGCAGATTTCGGTAGATACGATGAAGGCTATGGCAAAGAACCTTGCCTCCGACGAATTCGAAGGCCGCGCATCCAGCGGCGAATATTTGGACAGCTGAAACTGTAACGGGATTGTCCAGGACGTCGACCTCTACTACGCGCTTGGCCGCGACCTCGCCGATGGCGACTGGTGGCGCCACTTGGCGCGAGGGCGACGAGTTCCGCGCCATCCGTGACAAATCCTGTGCTCCCGAAGGAGGCTGCTGACTTGACGTTCCAATTGCCGCCGGAGTGGCATCCCCAGGACTGGATCTGGATCGGCTTTCCCCATGATCCGGTCGAGTGGCCGGGCTTCCTGGGCGCCGCGCAGGAGCAGATGGCCCGCTTCGCGAGTGCCGTGGCCGATTCCGGGCAGGAAGTACGCCTAATCGTGCGGGACGAGGCCAATGCCGCCCGCGCGGCGGCGCTGTGCTCTGCAAGCGTCAAGCTGGAGATGCGGCGCTACGGCGACGTCTGGCTGCGTGACACCGGTCCGCTGGTGGTCATGGACGAGGCGGGCGAGCGCAAGGCCATGCGCTTCGGCTTCAACGGCTGGGGCGGCAAGTACCTGATGGACGGCGATCAGGAAATCGGCGCGGAACTGGCGCGCGATGCCGGCCTGCCCGTCGAGACGGCGGACTGGATTCTCGAGGGCGGCGCGCTCGACGGGGACGGCACCGGCCTCGTCGCCACGACCGAGCAGTGCCTGCTCAATCCCAACCGCAATCCATCGCTGACCCGCAACGATCTTGAAACCCGGCTCCAGCGCGACCTCGGCTACGACCGCGTGCTGTGGCTGGGCGAAGGGCTGATCAACGATCACACCGACGGCCATGTCGACAACCTCGCGCGCTTCGTCGCGCCCGGGGTGCTGGCCCTGCCGCGCGCGACCGGCGCGGACGATCCCAACGCGCATATCTATGCCGATGCCAGGGCGCGCGCCGAGGCCATGGGCATCGAGGTGCGCGAAGTGCCCTCGCCGGGCCGGGTCGAAACCGACGGGCGGATCGAACCTGCCAGCTACATGAACTTTGCCATCACCTCCAAGCTGGTGGTGGTGCCGATCTACGGAACCGAGCACGACGACGACGGCATCGATGCGATCGCGCAGCTCTTCCCCGATCGCGATACCGTGGGCATCCTTGCCGATGCCGTGCTGGCAGGCGGCGGCTCGTTCCACTGTTCCAGCCAGCAGATGCCCTCCCGTCCCTGACTTGTGCAGTCCTGACATTGTCCCTTCGTCGCAGGCTGCGCGGCGCAGCGCTGCGACGAAGCGATTGATGTGGATTTTAACGAATTGGTAAGAGTCCGCGGCGCAATCTACGCGGCATGGCTCAAGTCATTGCTCTTGCCCGGACCATCCAGCGCCCGAACCGCGCCCCGGGAGTGCTGCGCACGGCCATCGTCGCCGGTTGCGCCCTCGCGCTGATCCTGGCCAAGGCGCCGCTTCCCTTCTGACGACCTGATTACCTGCCGGCATTGACGGCAGGTGGGCTTCTTTTGCGCGTCGTTTGACCGCAATCAATGCAATCGGGCAGCCGTTGAGGGACTTGTTTCTCACCAGAAAGGAGAGAGGCAATGGCTGAATTTCGTTCCCTCATCCCATTCGGGCGCGGTGCGCTGGGCCGGAGTGGTTACGATCCGTTTTCGGGCTTCCGTCAGGAGATCGACCGATTGCTCGAGGACTTCGGGCAGGGCATTCCCTCGACGTTCGGCAATGGCAAATCGGGTTTTCTCGTCCCCAAGGTCGATGTTGCGGAGACCGAGGCCGGGCTGGAACTGACAGCGGAGTTGCCGGGCTTCGATGAGAAGGACGTCTCGCTCGATATCGAGGACGGCGTCATGACCATCCGGGCCGAGCACAAGGACGAGCGCGAGGAAAAGGACGAGAAGAAGCACTATCATCTCGTCGAGCGCACGCAGGGCACCTTCCTGCGCCGGCTGGCCCTGCCGTTCGAGGCCGATGCCGACAAGGCGAGCGCGCATCTCGACAAGGGCCTGCTCACGGTCATGGTGCCGCGGCTGGCCACGGCCGAGAAGAAGCCGAAGTCGATCCCGGTCGGGAAGAAGTAGGCAGCCCGGCCGCTCAGGCGGCCTTGGCGAACCAGATCACGTGCTTGGCGCCCTTGCCGTTGCTGCGCGCGGCAACCTTGACTTCGTCGACGTCGAAGCGGGCCTTCTGCAGGCGGCGGGTAAAGGCGGGGTCGGCGCCGGCCGACCAGATCGCCAGGACGCCGCCGGGCGCGAGCGCGGCCTTGGCCGCACGCAGGCCCGACGAGGTGTAGATCACGTCGTTGTCGGCGCGCACGAGGCCGTCAGGGCCGTTGTCGACGTCGAGCAGGATCGCGTCGTATTCGCCTTCCGAACCGGCGATGATCGGCGCGACGTCGGCCTGCACAAGGTTCACGCGCGGGTCGTCGAGGCAGCCGGCGGCGAGTTCGGCCATCGGTCCGCGCGCCCACTCGATGATCTCGGGCACGAGTTCGACCACGGTCACCCGGCCATCGGCGGGCAGCAGCCTTAGCGCGGCGCGCAAGGTGAAGCCCATGCCGTATCCGCCGATCAGCAGGTGCGGCTGGCGGACGTGACCGATGCGCTCGATCGCCTGGACCGCCAGAGCTTCCTCAGAGCCCCACTTGCGCGTGCTCATCAGTTCGTTGTGGCCGAGCACGATCATGAAATCGCGGTCGTGCCGGTACAGTTCGAGCAGTTCGCCGCCCGGGACTTGCGCCGTGCCGATGAGTTCGCGCTGGATCAAGGGCGCAAGTCCGGTGCGGTCGCTTCGCCCTTGAGCATGGCGATGGCGTCCTCGAGGCTCATTACTTTCTGGTGCTCGGCACCCAGCGTACGCACGGCGACGGTCTGCTCGTCCGCCTCGCGCTTGCCCACGACCAGCAGGTGCGGGACCTTCTTGAGCGAGTGTTCGCGCACCTTGTAGTTGATCTTCTCGTTGCGCAGGTCGGTTTCGACGCGCACGCCCGCAGCCTTGAGCTTCGCGGTGACTTCCTTCGCATAGTCGTCGGCATCCGAAACGATCGTCGCGACGACGGCCTGCACCGGCGCGAGCCAGACCGGCAACTTGCCGGCAAAGTGCTCGATGAGGATGCCGATGAAGCGCTCATAGGAGCCGAAGATCGCGCGGTGCAGCATGACCGGGCGGTGCTTTTCGCCGTCCTCGGCGATGTAGCTTGCATCAAGGCGTTCGGGCAGGACGCGGTCCGACTGGATCGTGCCGACCTGCCAGGTACGGCCGATCGCGTCGGTGAGGTGCCATTCCAGCTTGGGCGCGTAGAAGGCGCCTTCGCCGGGCAGCTCCTCCCAGCCGTATTCCTCGCTCGCAAGCCCTGCGCGCACGACCGCGTCGCGCAGCTCGGCCTCGGCCTTGTCCCACATCTCGTCGCTGCCGAAGCGCTTTTCGGGGCGCAGGGCGAGCTTGATCGAGTACGTGAAGCCGAAGTCCTTGTAGATCCGGTCCGCCAGTTCGCAGAAAGACTGCACTTCGGCGACGATCTGGTCTTCGCGGCAGAAGATATGCGCGTCGTCCTGGGTGAACTGGCGCACGCGCATCAGTCCGTGCAATGCTCCGTGCGGCTCGTTGCGGTGGCAGCAGCCGTTCTCGTAGATGCGCAGCGGCAGGTCGCGATACGACTTGATACCCTGGCGGAAGATCAGGACGTGCGCCGGGCAGTTCATCGGCTTCAACGCCATCCAGTCCGCATCGTCGGACACGAGCGGGCCCTCGTCCTCGACGTTGGGAACTTCGTCGGGGATGACGAACATGTTCTCGCGGTACTTGCCCCAGTGGCCGGACTGCTCCCACTGGCGGGCGTCCATCACCTGCGGGGTCTTGACCTCCTTGTAGCCGGCACCATCGATGGCGCGGCGCATGTAGGCTTCAAGCTCGCGCCAGATCACATAGCCCTTGGGGTGCCAGAACACCGAGCCGTGCGCTTCGGCCTGGAGGTGGAACAGGTCCATCTCGCCGCCGAGCTTGCGGTGGTCGCGCTTGGCCGCTTCCTCGAGCCGGGTAAGGTGGGCATTAAGCTGCTTCTTGTTGAGCCAGCCGGTGCCGTAGATGCGGGTCAGCTGCGCGTTCTTCTGGTCGCCGCGCCAGTAGGCCCCGGCTACGCGCATCAGCTTGAAGGCCTGAGGGTCGAGCTTGCCGGTCGAGGGAAGGTGCGGGCCGCGGCACATGTCGAGCCAGTCGTCGCCGGACCAGTAGACGGTCAGTTCCTCGCCCTCGGGCAGTTCGCCGGCCCATTGCGCCTTGAAGGTCTCGCCCTCGGCGGTCCACTTGTCGATCAGCTGCTGGCGGCTCCAGACTTCGCGGCGCAGCGGCTTGTCGGCCTTGATGATCTCGCGCATCTTTTCCTCGATGGCGGGAAGGTCGTCCATGCCGAAGGGCTCGCGCGAGGCCGGAGCCATCACGTCATAGTAGAAGCCGTCGTCGGTCGCGGGGCCGAAAGTGATCTGGGTGCCGGGCCAGAGCGCCTGCACCGCCTCGGCCAGCACGTGCGCATAGTCGTGGCGGGCGAGTTCGAGCGCCTCTTCCTCGTCGCGGCCGGTGACCAGCGCCAGCGTCGCATCGCCGGTGAAGGGACGGGTCAGGTCGACCAGCTCACCGTCGATCCTTGCGGCAATCGCGGCCTTGGCGAGGCCGGGGCCGATGGCGGCGGCAACGTCGCCGGGGGTCGACCCGAGCGGCATCTCGCGCACGGAACCATCGGGAAGGCTGATCTTGAACATCTCGGACATCGATCTCGTCTTTCGCTCCTGAGCCGCAGCGCCATGGCACATGGCTGCGCGCGGCGGAAGGTCCGGCGTCAGGTAAATTCGTTTCGGATCCGGGAAGTGACGCCTGCCGCCCGGGCCCCCGGGCGACGGTGGCTCGCGTCTTCAGTCCGCGACCAACCGTGCCCGGGCCAGCCGGGTAGTCGTGGTGGTCGTTGTGGGAGTGAGCCGCGTCATCGCCGCGGCATCTAGCAGGTCAGCCCCGGGGAGTCACCCACCTGAAGCTCCAAGGTTACGCCTTGCCCTCGAGCGCCATGGACCCCACTTTCCGGGGCATGACCGAAACCTGCTTCCACGAAATGCCCGACGGGCGGAGGATCGCCTATCGCCTTACCCTGGGTGAAGGGCCGATGATGGTCTTCCTGCCCGGTTACATGTCCGACATGGCCGGCAGCAAGGCGGCTGCAGTGTTCGACTGGGCGCATCGTCACGGCCGCGCCTGCCTGCTGCTGGACTATTCCGGTTGCGGCGAAAGCCCGGGCGACTTTGCGGACGGCACCCTGCTGCGCTGGAAGGACGAGGTGGTTGCGCTGATCGAGGCGCTGTGCCCGGGGCGTGTGGTGCTGATCGGTTCCTCGATGGGCGGCTGGCTCATGCTGCTTGTGGCGCTGGCCCTGCCCGAGGGACGCTGCGCCGGGCTGGTCGGCATCGCCGCCGCGCCCGACTTCACCGACTGGGGCAAGACCGACGCGGAGAAGGCGCGGCTCGCCGCGGGCGAAGTCGTCCTGGAGGACAATCCATATGGGCCCGAGCCGACGCCGACCCATCCCGGCTTCTGGGAGAACGGACAGGCCAATCTCCTGCTCGGCCATGAGATCGCGATAGATGCCCCGGTGCGTCTGCTGCAGGGCCAGCAGGACCCCGACGTGCCTTGGGAGACTGCGCTGAAACTGGCCAAGGCACTGCGTTCAGCCGACGTGCAGGTCCAGCTGATCAAGGACGGCGATCACCGCCTCTCGCGCGAGAGCGACATCGCGTTGCTCCTGCGCACGCTCGACGAAATCGTCAGCGGGGCGGCTTGACCGGAGACCTGTCCCGATGTTCCTGCCCGTTTCACTGATCCTCGCCCCTGTCATGCTGGCGCAAGTCGGTCCCACCACCGGCTACGGCGCCGCGCCTGCCTCGCAGCTTCCGCTCGAGATCATCGAGAAGAAGCAGGACGAAGCGCGCAAGCGTGCCGTGCAGGCAATGCCCCAGCCGAGTGCCCCGCGCGGGGCAGGCTGCATGGCCGCAGCCGAGGCGAGCCCCGAGCGCACGGTGCAGGTCGCGCGCGATGCCCTCAACCAGGCCGTCGGGCGCGAGAAGGTGCGCGCAGGCCTGTGCCTCGGCGTCGCGCTCAGCGATCTCGACCGGTGGGGCGAGGCGCAGCAGGCCTTCGTCAATGCCCGCGACGCCACCGAGGCGGACGATCACCAGACCCGCGCCCGGCTTGGCGCCATGGCCGGCAATGCCGCGCTGGCGCAGGGCGACGCGGCGCAGGCGCTCATGCTGCTCGGCCCCGCGGCGGGCGAAGCGAAGCTGGCCGAGGACAATTCGCTAACCGCTTCCATTGCGCTCGACCGCGCCCGCGCCCTCGTTGCCGTCAACCGGCCCGACGAGGCGGCCGGGGCTCTCGCGCAGGCGCGCGAGGCCGAGCCAGACAATGCGCAGGCCTGGCTGCTTTCAGCCACGCTTTCGCGGCGGCAGAACAAGCTGATCGAGGCGCAGGCCCAGATCGAGCAGGCTGCCGGTCTCGCCCCGCGCGATGCCGAAATCGGGCTGGAGGCCGGCGTGATCGCCGCGCTGTCGGGCAACGACGACGCGGCGCGGCGCAGCTTCAGTTCCGTCCTTGCACTGACCCCCGGCAGCGACATGGCCGCCAAGGCGCAAGGCTATCTCGAACAACTCGGCCCCGAAGGAGCCAGAACCCCATGATTCCGCTTTCCGTCCTCGATCTCGTCACCGTCCGCGAAGGCAGCACCGTTGCCGACTCACTGGCGATCAGCGCCGGCTATGCCCGGGCCGCAGAAGCGGCGGGCTACAAACGGTTCTGGGTGGCCGAGCATCACGGGATGGACGGCATCGCCGGGGGCGCGACTTCGGTGGTCTTGGCGCATATCGGACATGCGACTTCGACGATCCGGATCGGCGCTGGCGGGATCATGCTGCCCAACCACAACCCTTTCGTGATCGCGGAGCAGTTCGGCACGCTGGCGGCGATGTTCCCGGGACGCGTGGACCTCGGCCTGGGCCGCGCGCCGGGGGCGGACGGACGCCTCGGCAACGCCTTGCGCAAGAACATCATGGCCGCAGCCGAGCAGTTCCCGCAGGACGTGGTCGAACTGCGAGCGCGCTTTGCCGGACAGGCCGTGGGCGGCGTCCCTGCGCCGCAGGCGGACGGGGCCGACGTGGAAATGTGGATCCTGGGATCGAGCCTGTTCGGTGCCCAGCTCGCCGCTATGCTCGGCCTGCCTTATGCCTTTGCATCGCACTTTGCGCCTGCGCAGCTAGACGATGCCGCGCGGGTCTATCGCGAGCGGTTCCAGCCATCCGAAGTGCTCGACAAGCCGCACTTCATGGCGGCGATCAACGTGATCGCGGCCGACAGCGACGAGGAGGCCGCCTATCTCGCCTCGTCGACGGAGCAGAGCTTCGTCGCCTTGCGCACCGGCAATCCCGGGCGCCTCAAGCCGCCTGTGCGAGATTACCGCGCCAACCTGCCGGGATCGGCGCTGGCCATGCTCGAACAGGTCCGCTCAGTCAGTGCGATTGGCGCGCCGCAGAAAGTGCGCGAAGGCATCGAAGCCTTCATCGCGCGCACCGGGGCGGACGAACTGATCGTGTCGGGCGCCACCTTCGATCCGCAGGCGCAATACCGCTCGCTGGCCTTGACCATGGAAGCGCTGGAACGGGTGCCGGGCTGATCCGGGGGCGGACAGGCCGCCATCCCCACGCGAGAAAGGATCTTTCGCCGAAGGGGGAAAATCGGCAAGGATCTAGGCATTGACCCCGGCTGCGAAATTCCCCAAGCGGACGGCGAGTCAGGGAACAGGAACACCATGAGCAAGGCAGACGTCGTAATCGTGGGAGCCGGGCATGGCGGTGCACAATGCGCGATCGCCCTTCGCCAGAACGGCTTCGAAGGCACCATAACCGTCATCGGCCGTGAGCCGGAATATCCTTATGAGCGTCCGCCGCTCTCGAAGGAATACTTCGCGCGTGAGAAGACCTTCGATCGTCTCTACATCCGTCCGCCGACGTTCTGGGCCGAGAAGAACATCGCGTTCAAGCTGGGCACCGAAGTCACCAAGGTCGATCCCAAGGCGCATGAACTGACGCTCTCCAGCGGCGAGAGCTATGGCTACGGCAAGCTCGTCTGGGCCACTGGCGGGGATCCGCGTCGTCTCTCGTGCCAGGGTGCGGACCTTGCCGGCATCCACGCCGTGCGCACCCGCGAGGACTGCGACACGCTGATGGCCGAAGTCGATGCCGGCACGAAGAACATCGTCGTCATCGGCGGCGGCTACATCGGCCTGGAAGCCGCGGCGGTGCTGTCCAAGATGGGCCTCAAGGTCACGCTGCTCGAAGCGCTTCCGCGCGTGCTGGCACGCGTTGCGGGTGAAGACCTGTCCACCTTCTACCAGAAGGAACACGCCGAACACGGCGTCGACCTGCGCACCGAAGTCATGGTCGACAGCCTCGTCGGCGAGAACGGCAAGGTGACCGGCGTGCAGCTTGCCGGCGGCGAAGTGATCCCGGCCGAAGGCGTCATCGTCGGCATCGGCATCGTGCCCGCCGTCGGCCCGCTGATCGCGGCCGGCGCTGCCGGCGCCAATGGCGTCGACGTGGACGAGTATTGCCGCACCTCGCTGCCCGACGTCTATGCGATCGGCGACTGCGCGGCTTTCGCCTGCGACTATGCGGGCGGCAACGTGATGCGCGTGGAATCGGTGCAGAACGCCAACGACATGGGCACTTGCGTGGCCAAGGCGATCTGCGGCGACGAAAAGCCCTACAAGGCGTTCCCGTGGTTCTGGTCGAACCAGTACGACCTCAAGCTGCAGACGGCCGGCATCAATGTCGGCTTCGACAAGACCGTGATCCGCGGCAATCCGGAGGAGCGCAGCTTCTCGGTCATCTATCTCAAGGATGGCCGCGTCCTCGCCCTCGACTGCGTGAACATGGTCAAGGACTACGTGCAGGGCCGCAAGCTGGTCGAAGCCGGGGCCACCCCCGACCTCGAAGCGCTGGCCGATGCGGCCAAGCCGCTGAAGGAACTGCTCTAAGGACAACCGCCTGCCTGTCCCCGCGATGGCGGGGCAGGGGGCGGGTATTCAAGGGACGCTCTGAAGTTTGCTCGCGGCCCATTGCGCCGCGCCGGCGACGGCAGGGTCCGGATCGTTCAGCAAGGGCCCGACCTGTTCCAGCAGGTCGGGCCTTTTGCTGTTTCCGGCCGCATAGAGGCAATTGCGGACGAAGCGGTTGCGGCCGATGCGCTTGATCGGGGAGCCTGAAAAGAGCTTGCGAAAGCCCGCATCGTCGAGCGTGAGCAGGTCGGCCAGCGGCGGCGCGGCCAGCTCTCCGCGCGGCAGGAAAGTGCGGTGGACATGCGCGACTTGCGCGAACTTGTTCCATGGGCACACGGCCAGGCAATCGTCGCAGCCGTAGATCCGATTGCCCAGGGCCTCGCGGAACTCGAGCGGGATTTCGCCCTTGTGCTCGATCGTGAGGTAGCTGATGCAGCGCCGCGCATCGAGGCGGTACGGCGCGGGAAAGGCCTGTGTCGGGCAGGCGTCCTGGCAGGCGCTGCATGACCCGCAGCGATCCCGGCCGGGCGTTGACGGTGCAAGGTCCAGCGTCGTGTAGATCTCGCCAAGGAACAGCCAGGAGCCGTGCTCGCGGCTGACCATGTTGGTGTGCTTGCCCTGCCAGCCCAGTCCGGCGGCGGCGCCCAGCGGCTTTTCCATGACCGGTGCGGTATCGGTGAAGACTTTCACGCCGACCGAGCCGTCCGCGCCGCCAAGCCCGCGCTTCTCACCCTCGAGGACGATCCAGCGCGCGAGGTGCTTGAGCGCCTTCTTCACCGTATCGTGGTAATCGGCCCCTTGCGCATAAACCGATATGCGCGCAATTTCAGGACGATCCGCATGAGCCAGCGGGTCGGCGGCGGGAGCATAGCTCATACCCAATGCAATCACGCTGCGCGCTTCCGGCCAAAGCCCTTGTGGCGAACGCCGATGGTGGGCGCGTTCCTTCATCCACGCCATCGAACCGTGCATGCCATCGTCCAGCCACGTCTCCAGCCGCTGCGCGCGCACCGGGTCTTCGCTTGCCGAAGCGATGCCGAGAGCGCAGAACCCGAGCGAACGGGCCTGCGCCTGCAGGTCCTCGATGAATGTGTCCGGCGCGACGTCGACCAATGCGGAGTTAACCAAGCTTGCGGATGTTCCCGTTTATGGCTCTCCCTCATCGGTGGTTACCGCAGGAGAGCGTCCATGAATGTCGCACTAGGAGATTGGCGAGTGGCGGGCAATGACCAGGCTGCCTGTGCCGATGGGCCCGACTTCGGGCCGCTCGCCATCGAGGCGCGGGGACTGGTCAAGCGTTTCGACGGGGTAACGGCGGTCGACGGCGTTGATCTCACCGTGCCGCGCGGCGCGGTCTACGGCATTCTCGGCCCCAACGGCGCAGGCAAGACGACGACCCTGCGCATGCTGCTGGGCATCATCGACCCCGACCGGGGCTATCGCCGCATCCTGGGTGCGGATCGACCGCATGACGTTGCCCATGCCATCGGCTACCTGCCCGAAGAACGCGGTCTCTACCCCGCGATGAAGGCGGTGGATGCGATCGCCTTCGTCGGCGCCCTGCGCGGCTTGCCGCTGAAGGAAGGCCGCCGGCGCGGGCGCGAACTGCTCGAACAGCATGGTCTGGGCTATGCCGCCGACCGGCAGATCCGGCAGCTTTCCAAGGGCATGGCGCAGCAGGTGCAGATCCTCGGTACGCTCGTCCACAAGCCGCGCCTGGTGATCTTCGATGAACCGTTCTCCGGGCTCGATGCGCTCAATCAGGGCAAGCTCGAACGCATGATGCACGGCCTCGCGCAGGACGGGACGACGGTCATCTTCTCCACCCATGTCATCGCCCATGCCGAGCGGCTGTGCGACGAAGTGGCAATCATCGCCGGGGGCAAGGTGCCTTTTGCCGGACCGGTTGACGTCGCGCGCGACCGGATTCCCGCGCAGGTCCGGCTGGAGACCCGTGCGCAGGACGGTCCGTGGCGCGCCGCGCTGCCTGCCGATGCGCGCCATGAAGGCAGCTTCTGGTTCTTCTCGCTGCCCGATACCGGGATAGAGCCGCTGCTGCGCGCTCTGATCGAAGGCGAAGCCGGCATTCTCTCGCTCTCGATCGAGCGGGCGGGGCTTCACGACGCCTTCGTCGCGATTGCCGGCGAGGCTGCGGCCCGGGCGCTGGAACAGGAAAAGCCGGAGGAACTGCGCCGATGACCCGTCCCCGCGGCAGACTGTCGATCACCCGCGCTGCATGGGTCGTTGCCCGGCGAGACTTCGTGGCGATCCTGATGAGCCGAACCTTCTTCTTCTTTCTGCTCGGCCCGCTGTTCCCGCTCATCGTCGGTGGACTGGCCGGCAGCGTCGGCCAGCGTGTGCAGCAGACGGCGGACAATCCTCATGTCGCCATTGTCATGCAGGGCGACGATGCAGAGGCGATGCGGGCGGCAAGGGACCGGCTGGCGGCCAATATCGGCAATCTCCTGCCCGATTTCGTGATTCTGCGACGACTGGACCCGGGAGAACGGTTCGATCCGCGCACCATCGTCGACGGTGGCAGGGGCAATGTCGCGGCGGTGCTCTCGGGCACGCCGCAGGCGCCGGTCCTCACCGGCCCGGAAGACCAGATCGAACGCTGGCGCGGACAGGTGGCGCTCATCGCCTCCGAAGCGCTTGCGCCGCGCGAACGGGCCTTGCCCGAAGTGCGGCTGGACCGGACCGTGACCAGCAACGCCAATGAACGAAAGGGCCAGCTCAGGACCGCGCAGGCCGCCCAAATGCTGCTGTTCCTGCTCACGATGATGCTGGCGGGCATGGTCCTGTCCAACCTCGTCGAGGAAAAGGGCAACAAGATCATCGAGGTGTTGGCCGCGGCTATTCCGATGGAATCGGTCTTCTTCGGCAAGCTTTTCGCCATGCTCGGGGTGTCCTTCGTCGGCATCTCCGTCTGGGGTGCAGTCGGGGCGGCGCTTTATGTGGCGGCCGGAACAGCCGTCCCGCAGTTGCCGGATCCGGCGGTAGGCTGGCCGATGCTCATGGCTTTGGGCATCGTCTATTTCGCCATGGCCTACCTGCTTCTCGGCTCGGTCTTCCTCGCGATCGGCTCGATGGCAACGACCGTGCGCGAGGTCCAGACCCTGTCGATGCCGGTCACGATGCTGCAGCTTCTCGTCTTCTTCTTCGCCAGCTTCGCGATGACCCAGCCGGGCTCCTTCATGGAAGTGGCAGCGGTGTTCTTTCCGTTCAGCTCGCCTTTCGCGATGCTGGCGCGCGCCGCGCAGGACCCGGCGCTGTCCCCGCACCTGTTCGCGGTGATCTGGCAGATGATCTGGGTAGGCCTGCTGGTGCGTTTCGGCTCGGCACTGTTCAGGCGCCGGGTGATGAAATCCGGGCCGGGGCGCTCGGACCGGCGAGGCGGCTTCAGGGGGCTCCTGCGCCGCGCTTCGGCGAACGCGTCGGAAGGGGCCTGAGGACCCTTCATTAAGGCTGCGTATTGAATTCGCGAGGTATGTCCCGATCTCGAGGCCGTCTGCGCCGACCCGCAGCTGCCCTGCCGTGCCTGCAACAGGAGAAACCGGATGCCGCTCGCCACGTCTCGCCGCCGACTGCTTGCCTGGTTGGGAGTGGGCGCGGCCCTGCCGGTGCTGACTGCCTGTGGCAGCGACGATGCCGAAGCGAAGGCCTATCCGGTCAGTTACAGCGAGGCGGAATGGCGCAAGCGCCTGACGCGCGAACAGTTCCACATCCTGCGCGAGGCGGGCACCGAGCGGCCCTATTCCTCACCGCTCAACGATGAACATCGCAAGGGCACGTTCGTCTGCGCGGCGGACGGCAACCCCTTGTTCTCTTCGGCCACGAAATTCGACAGCGGTACCGGCTGGCCCAGCTTCTGGAAGCCATTGGCCGGCGCCGTCGGCACCTCGACCGACTACAAGCTCGGCTATCCGCGCACCGAAGTCCATTGCGCCAAGTGCGGTGGGCACCTCGGTCATGTCTTCGACGACGGACCCAAGCCCACCGGCAAGCGCTATTGCATGAACGGCGCGGCGATGAAGTTCCGCCCAGCCTGATTCCCTGTCAGGCCGATCCGCTCAGGCCGCCGCAGGTCCCTGAAGCTGCATGCGATAGACGCGCTGGGCCAGTTCATCCATGCTCATGAGCTGGCGGAAGACCAGGCCATAGGCGGGATGTTTGCGCCAGCACACGGTGGCTTCGAACTCGGGAAGGTGGTCTCCGCTGATCCGGATCGTCTGGCCGATCGCCAGATGCTGCGGGGTTTCGATGCGCGCGCCCTGGCGCGACAGGTCGCAGACCGTTGCCGGGGCAGTCGTCCCGGCGAAGGCGAGGGTCACATCGTGGTTGACCCTGATCCGGACCGGACGCTTGGGGAAGGGGCCTGCTTCAGCGATGAAACGCATGATGTCGACCGAATCGAGGAAGCGGACGCCGGCTTCGCCGTCCCTTTCCCAGACTTTCTCGATACCGAAGCGTTCGCCGGTGGCGATCTCGAGCGCCAGTGGCTCGTCGTTGATGACCGGATGAAAGGTCTTCAGCTTGGCGCCGCTTTCGGAAACGTCCCTGACGATGCAGAGAAATTCCCCGCTGGGGCCGACGAGCTTGGCGCTGCGCAACATGAGCGCAAAGCGCGGCTGAACGCGCTTTTCGTTGTAGTCGTCGATTTGACCTGCCTCGGGCTCGGACAGAATTCCCGGGTATTTCATTGCGAGCGTACCCCCCATGGTACTCGCGCTCTGGCGACACCAGTTGCTACGATCTGCATTGCCGAAGTCAATTGCAGTCCGGGTTTATCGCCTTCGCATGGTTTCAATCCGGTAAATGCCGGTATGAGTGCGCTTACGTAGCTGACTTTGTGGTGCGGACGGCGGGACTCGAACCCGCACTGGGATACCCAAGCGGATTTTAAGTCCGCAGCGTCTACCATTCCGCCACGTCCGCACGTCGCAGGATCATGGCTCCTAGCTGGCTGCGCGGCGCTGCGCAATCCGCCTGCAGCAGTCGCCCAGGTTTTGCCGGCGCAGCCGCAAAGCGCGGTCTCGCGAGCTTTCGGTGATGTAGGGTTAATTGCAACATAAGGTCCAAACTTAAAGATATATCAACGTGCTGTGTGCAGGTCTCGGCATGCCCCCCCCGCCCTCTCGTCGTAACGAAAGGATGGAACTGCATGACTGGACTGATCACGCGCCGTGGACTGATCGGAACCGCCGCCGCCGGTATCGTTCTGAGGCCTTCGCTGCTACAGGCACAGACCTCGGGCCTCACCATCATTGACGGCCGCACGTTCCGGGGCACGCGTTCGCCCGGCGGTTCGGGCACCGATGGCGGCACGGCGATAAAAGCGGAAAGCAACACGCTGATTCGCAACTGCTACTTTCTCGACCTCGGCAATGGCGCGATTCGCTTGTTCCACACGACGACGCAGAATGTCACGGTTGAGGATTGCCAGGTCGCCAACATGTACCGCTTCATCGAGAACTGGTCGTGGAACCATCCCGATGTGCCTGCCCCGGTCAGCGACTTTACCGTCCGGCGGGTGAATGCCGCCCGGCTGGCCCGCAATTTCATGCGAATCCGCTACGGTTCGACGCGCGGGCTGATCGAGGACGTCGTCGCGCGCGGCAATGGCGAATGCGCGAATTACTGCGTCGGCTTCGCGCTCGACGATGAAGCGCACGACATCGTCTATCGCCGCGTCGAGGCGCACGATTTCTGCGAAACCCAGCGCCCTTCGGACAAGTACTGGAATGGCGACGGATTCTCGGACGAGCGCGGAAACAGCAAGATCCGCTATTATTCCTGCGTGGCGACCGGGTCGAGCGATGGCGGCTTCGATACCAAGTCGCAGGACGTCTACATGGAAGGCTGCTTCGCCAGCGGGAACAAGCTCAACTACCGGCTCTGGAACAGCGGCACGCTCAAGAACTGCCGCAGCGAGAATCCGGTGAAGCGCGGCGGCACCGGCTGGATCGGGCATTTCTCGTTCGTGGGAGGAAGCGGCCCGAACTACGTGCTTGACAGTCCGGTGGTTCGTGCAGGAGCGACCAACAAGGCGCCTGTCCTCTACTTCCAGTCGAGCGTGCCGGCGACTGTGACCATCTACAATGCTGATATCGATGCGCCGGGCGCGGCATTGATCCAGGTGGACAAGGGGCGTCCTGCGCCAACCATCAAGTGGGTTCCCGAACGCAGCCAGCAGAAAATCCGCGTCGCGCGCGATTATGCGTGAGCGCTGGATCGGGGCGTGAGCGCGGTATTCGGCAAGGGAGCAAGGGGTTAGCTTCGACGGGCTCGGCCTGCGGGGGATGACAGGCCCGTCGAAGTGCGCCCGTGCGCGCCTTAGCTGACGTTCAGCTTCGCGCGCATTTCCTTGCCGGGCTTGAAATACGGCACCTTCTTCTCGGGAACTTCCACGGTTTCGCCGGTGCGCGGGTTGCGGCCCTTGCGGCTGTCACGGTGGCGAGTGGAAAAGGCGCCGAAGCCGCGCAGTTCGACGCGGCCGCCATCGGCAAGGCGCTGCGCGATCTCGTCGAAGAAGGTATCGAGCGCGCGCTCGACGTCTTCGCTTCGCAATTCGGGATTGTCCTTGGCCAAGGCCTGCAGCAGTTCCGACCTGATCATTTCAACGTCCCCCCAAAAAAATCTTCATGGCTTGGGCGAATCACAAAATTTCGTGAACTTTGCCGATTGCGAAAAGAGAAAATGCCATTCCACGGCTTTATGCGCAATGGCTTAGCAGTAATCCCTTGGAATGCACCCTAAAGCACAGGGTGGCGCAGGCCCTGTCGCGGGCGCCCCCCATTTACACCCTCGTTTTGTCCGCTACCTTGCCCCCCTTCATACCTTCTCTGCCGTCAAGGAAAGGCCACAAGAGGTCGCATGAAGGACATAACAAACTGGAACGAGGGTGACTGGATTGCGGCAATCGCTGCACTGGCCCTGTTCGCTACGCTCGCCATCGGCGGCCTCATCGCCACGCGCAAGAGCGAGGAATTCGTCGGCCACCCCCGGGGCCTGTTCGTGCTGTTCTATGCCGAGATGTGGGAGCGCTTTTCCTACTACGGCATGCGCGCGCTGCTGATCCTCTATCTGACGAAGTTCTGGCTGTTCAACGACGGCGACGCCTCGCTGATCTACGGGGGCTATACCAGCCTTGTCTATATTACCCCGGTTCTGGGCGGTTACCTCGCCGACCGCTGGCTCGGCCAGCGCAAGGCGGTGCTGTTCGGCGGCGTCGTCCTGGCGCTCGGCCACCTGTTCATGGCCTGGGAAGGCATGCAGGGCGTTGCCGATCCGGCCGTCAAACAGGCGGATCCGGCGATCAACGTGTTCTGGCTGGCGCTGTCGCTGATCATCGTCGGCTCAGGCTTCCTCAAGGCGAATATCTCGGTGATCGTCGGCCAGCTCTACAAGATGACCGATGCGAGGCGGGATTCGGCCTACACGATCTTCTACATGGGCGTGAACGTCGGCGCCGCGCTCGGCACGATCCTCGTCGGCTACCTGGGCGAGACGATCGGCTGGTCCTGGGGCTTCGGCCTGGCCGGCATCGGCATGGTGCTGGGCCTGATCATCTTCGTTGTCGGCAAACCGGCGCTGCTGGGGCAGGGCGAGCCGCCCAGGCCGCTGCAGAAGAACAACGAGTTCAAGCTCTACGGTACCGGCATTGCCGCAGTCGCGGTGATCTGGTTCCTGATCCAGTACGTCGACGTGATCCAGAACCTGCTGATCATCACCGGCGTCGCGATGCTCGCATATACGCTCTACGAAGCCTTCAAGCTGCCCAAGGAACCGCGTGAGCGGATCTTCGCGATCCTTTTCCTGATCGCGCTGAACCCCGTGTTCTGGGGCCTGTTCGAGCAGGCGGGCGGATCGCTCAGCCTCTACACCGACAAGTACGTCGATCGGGGCGGCGTCCCGACCAGCCTGTTCCAGTCGATCAATCCGATCTACATCGTGCTCTTCGCGCCGCTCTTCGCCGGTCTCTGGCAGATCCTCGCCAAGCGCGGGCTCGAGCCTTCGGCCCCGGCCAAGTTCGGCCTTGCGCTGATCCAGGTCGGCCTTGGCTTCCTCGTCTTCGTCTGGGGCGCGGGCACCGGCGATCCGGCGGTGATGACCTCGGTCGTCTTCGTCTTCCTCATCTACCTGCTGCACACCACCGGCGAACTGTGCCTCTCGCCCGTCGGCCTCTCGGCCATGACGCGGCTGGCACCGGCGCATCTGGGCAGCTTCATCATGGGCGCATGGTTCTACATGACCGCGGTCGGCAACTTCGTGGCCGGACGGATCGGCGAGGCGACCGGCGGCGAAAGCGGCGAGATGTCGAAGGACCTCACGCTGGCGATCTACAGCAAGATTGGCTGGGTTACGATCGGCATTGCCATCGTCGTCCTGCTCCTTTCTCCGATCGTGAAGCGCTGGATGCATCTCGATACGCTGGAAGACCGCGATCATGGCGATGGTCTGGTCGGGCAAGGCGAAGTCGGGCTCGAGGCGCAGGAAGCCGGGATGCACCCGGAAAACCGGCCGACCTGAACGACAGGAATGCGACGGCCCGGGTGGAAACGCCCGGGCCGCTTTTTTGGGTGAACAGGGGTTTTGTCATGAAAGTACCGCCCGCATTGCGGCAATGGACCGGCGCCCTTGCGCTGGGCCTCGCCCTCGCGCTGCCCAGCGGCGACGCGCTGGCCAGGAAGAAGGACAAGGATAAGGAAGCGGTAGCCGAGACGCCCTATCCTTCGACCTACAAACCCTACCCCGGCAGGCCCACGGCACTGGTCGGCGCGACGGTCTATGACGGGCGCGGCGGGCGCATCGACAACGGCACGCTGCTGTTCGAGAACGGCAAGCTCGTCGCCGTGGGCGGGTCCGATCTCGCTGTGCCGGATGGCTACACGCGCATCGATGCCGCGGGCAAGTTCGTCACTCCCGGCGTGATCGACGCGCATTCGCATCTGGGCGACTATCCTTCGCCCTCCGTCGATGCCCTGGCCGACGGCAACGAGGCGACCAGCCCGACCACGCCCGAAGTCTGGGCCGAGCACTCGGTATGGCCGCAGGACCCCGGTTTCACCCGCGCCCTCACCAATGGCGGGGTTACCTCGCTGATGGTCCTGCCCGGCTCGGCCAATCTCATGGGCGGGCGTTCGGTCACGCTCAAGAACGTGCCGAGCCTGACGGTGCAGGGAATGAAGTTCCCCGGCGCGCCCTATTCGCTGAAAATGGCCTGCGGCGAGAATCCGAAGCGCGTCTATGGATCGAAGGGCCAGAAACCCTCGACCCGCATGGGCAATTTCGCGGTCGACCGGCAGACCTGGCTCGATGCCAAGAAATACGCGAAGGACGAGGAGCGCGACCGCGACCTTGCCAACGAGACTCTGGTCGGCGTGCTCGACGGCGATATCCTCGTGCAGAACCACTGCTACCGTGCCGACGAGATGGCGCTGGTGATCGATATGGCCAAGGAGATGGGATACAAGGTCGCCGCGTTCCACCACGCTGTGGAGGCCTACAAGATCGGCGACCTGCTCAAGCAGAACGACATCTGCGCCGCCGTCTGGGCCGACTGGTACGGCTTCAAGATGGAAGCCTACGACGCCATCCCGGAGAATGCAGCCCTGCTGCAGAAGCAAGGCGTATGCGTGATCATCCACTCCGACAGTGCAAACGGCATCCAGCGCCTCAACCAGGAAGCGGCCAAGGCGCAGGCGGACGGCCGGCGCATCGGCATCGACATTCCCGATGCCGAGGTGGTGAGCTGGTTCACCTACAACCCGGCCAAGGCGATGGGCGTTGCCGACCGCACCGGCAGCCTCGAAACCGGCAAGATGGCCGACGTTGTGCTGTGGAACGGCAATCCGCTCTCGGTCTACACCCGGCCTGAGAAAGTCTGGATCGACGGCGCGCTGATGTACGATGCACTCGATCCCAAGCGGCGCCCGGTGAGCGACTTCGAATTGGGCCAGCCCGGCGAAGGAGATGTGAAATGAAGCGCCTCTCCACGGTCGCCGCTGCTCTTGCCGGTGTCGCCGCGCTGGGCCTGCCTTCGCTCGCGTCTGCGCAGGATTTTGCCATCACCAATGCCACTCTTGCCATCGGCGACGGCAGTGCGCCCATCGAGGGCGGCACTGTCGTCGTTCGCGGCGGCAAGGTCATTGCCGCAGGGGCGGGCGTCACCGTGCCGGCGGGCGTCGAGGCGATCGACGGCAGTGGCAAATGGGTTACGCCGGGTATCTTCGCGACTTACACCGACCTTGGCCTGTTCGATGTTCAGGAAGTGAGCGAGAGCGATGACCGCGGATCCGATCAGGCGCCCTTCAACGCCGCGCTCGACGTGGCCCCGGCGATCAATCCGGCGAACGAGCACATCGCGGTCAGCCGCGAAGGCGGGGTGACGCGGGCCAGCGTGACGCCGTTCAACGGCAATTCGATCTTCGCCGGACAAGGTGCACTGATCGATCTTGGTGCCGATCCCGAGGCAGTGACGAAGGCGCGGGCCTTCCAGGTCGTCGCTCTGGGCGAGGGCGGGGCGAAGCTCGCCGGTGGCAGCCGCGTCGCAGCGCATGTCGCCTTGCGCAATGCCCTGCGCGAGGCGAGGGATGTGGCGGCCATGGCACAGGGCGCGGACCGCCAGTCCGACGCGATGTTGACGCGCGCCGATGCCGCCGCCTTGGGGCCGGTCATCGCCGGGACCCAGCCGCTCTACGTCGAAGTGGAACGCGCTGCCGACATCCGTTCGGTGCTGTCCTTGAAGCGCGAGTTTCCCAAGCTCGATCTCGTGCTGGTCGGCGCGAGCGAGGGCTGGCTCGTCGCCAACGAGATCGCGGCGGCAGGCGTGCCGGTGATTGCCACGGCGCTGAACGACCTGCCGGCCCAGTTCGACCGCATCGCCGCCACTCAGTCCAACGTCGGCCGGATGAAGCTGGCGGGCGTAAAGGTCGCCATCGGCATGCTTGCGAACGACAACCAGCCTCGGTACGCGCCCCAGGAGGCGGGCAATCTTGTCGCTCTGAACAAGATCCCCGGCGCGTCAGGCCTGAGCTGGGGAGAGGCACTGGCCGCGATCACTTCGATCCCGGCTGAGATCAGCGGCATGGACGGCCGCAACGGCCACATGCGCGCCGGCGTGCTTGCGCCCGGCGCGGTTGGCGACGTGGTGGTCTGGGACGGCGATCCGCTGGAACTGTCCTCGGCCCCGCTGGAAGTGTGGATCGACGGCGTCAAGCAGCCGCTGGACAACCACCAGAGCCGCCTGAAGGAACGCTACAAGGACCTCGACAGGACGTCTCTGCCCAAGGCCTACGACTGGTAAAGCGGTTCGGCATGGCGGGCGACCTGTGGCCGCTCGCAATGATAAATGGTTCTGGGGGTCGCCTCATCCGCTCATGCCGAGCGTGTCGAAGCACGGGCGCACGGTGCCCTCCCTTCGACACCCTCAGTTCGTCACCCTCAGGGTGAGGGGGGCAGCGGTACAGGGGTAAGGGGCGGCGCGGCTCAGGCGCGCGCTTCGTTCACGCCCGCGCTGTTGTGGCGCAGCGCCTTGAGCACGGTGTCGACGATCTGGGGGGCGTTCAGCCCGGCCTCGTCGTACTGCGCCTCGGGCTTGTCGTGATCCTGGAACACATCCGGCAGGCGCATGGTACGGATCCTGAGGCCGTTGTCGGTCAGGCCCTCGTCGCTCGCCATGGTGAGGACGTGGGCGCCCAGGCCGCCGATCGAGCCTTCCTCGACCGTAACGACGACTTCGTGGCTCAGCATCAGCTTGCGGATCAGGTCGCTGTCGAGCGGCTTGGCGAAACGCAGGTCGGCGACGGTGGTCGACAGGCCCTTGGCTTCCAGCGTGTCGGCTGCCTTCAATGCCTCGCCCAGACGGGTGCCGAGCGAAAGCAGGGCGACCTTGGTGCCTTCCCTGACGATACGGCCCTTGCCGATCTCCAGCACTTCCGGCTTTTCCGGCAGGGCGACGCCGGTGCCGTTGCCGCGCGGATAGCGGAAGGCGATCGGGCCGCTGTCATGCTGCGCGGCGGTGTGGACCATGTGCACCAGCTCCGCCTCGTCGGCGGCGGCCATGACCACGAAGTTGGGCAGGGTGGCCAGATAGGTCACGTCGAACGATCCGGCATGGGTTGCGCCGTCCGCACCGACGAGGCCGGCACGGTCGATGGCGAAGCGCACCGGCAGGTTCTGGATCGCGACGTCGTGCACGACCTGGTCGAAGGCGCGCTGCAGGAACGTCGAGTAGATCGCGCAGAACGGACGCATGCCCTGGGCCGCAAGCCCGGCGGCGAAAGTCACTGCGTGCTGTTCGGCAATGCCGACATCGAAGCTGCGCTCGGGGAACTGGCTGGCGAACTTGTCGAGCCCGGTGCCCGAAGGCATCGCCGCCGTGATCGCGCAGACGCGCGGATCGCCTTTCGCCTCGGCAATCAGGGCCTTGGCAAATACGCCGGTATAGCTGGGCGGACCGGCCGGCGCCTTGGCCTGCTCGCCGGTGACGACATTGAATTTCTGAACGCCGTGATACTTGTCTGCCGCTTCCTCGGCCGGGGCGTAGCCCTTGCCCTTCTTGGTCACGACGTGAATCAGGATCGGGCCCTCGGCGGCATCGCGCACATTTTCGAGAATCGGGATCAGCTGTTCGAGGTTGTGGCCGTCGACCGGGCCGACATAGTAGAAGCCCAGTTCCTCGAACAGGGTGCCGCCCATCGCCATGCCGCGGGCGAATTCGTCGGTCTTCTTCGCGGCGCGGTGCAGCGCTTCGGGCAGGCGGCGCGAAACCTTGCGCGCGAAATCGCGGATGTTGAGGAACGGACGCGAGGAAACGAGCTGCGCGAGATAGGCGGAAAGCCCGCCGACCGGCGGCGCGATCGACATGTCGTTGTCGTTGAGGATCACGACCAGGCGGTTGCCCGCCTCGCGCGCGTTGTTCATCGCCTCGTAGGCCATGCCCGCGCTCATCGCGCCATCGCCTATCACGGCAATCCCGCGGCCCGGCTGGTTCGAAAGCTTGTTGGCGATGGCAAAGCCCAGCGCCGCCGAGATCGAGGTGGAGCTGTGCGCGGTGCCGAACGGATCGTATTCGCTCTCGCTGCGCTTGGTGAAGCCGGACAGGCCCCCGCCCTGGCGCAGGGTGCGGATACGGTCGCGCCGCCCGGTGAGGATCTTGTGCGGATAGGCCTGGTGGCCCACGTCCCAGACCAGCCGGTCCTCAGGCGTGTTGAAGACGTAGTGCAGCGCCACTGTCAGCTCGACGACGCCGAGGCCGGAGCCCAAGTGTCCCCCGGTCTGGCCGACGGCGGAGATCATTTCCTCGCGCAGCTCATCGGCGAGCTGGCGCAGCTGCGCGGGCTTGAGCTTGCGCAGGTCAACGGGCGTATCGACAGTGTCGAGGAGGGGCGTTGCCGGGTTGGCGGTCATGGATCGTGTCTACACGGATTGCGGGCGGGAGTCGAATACCCTGCCCTGCCGTATGGCGGACAACTTCGCAAGGCCGCGAGGGGCTTGGCGCATGGCGGGGGGAGTGCGCCGGGTCAGCCGCAGGCCGCGCAAGTCCCGCGCAGTTCCACCACCGGGCGCACATCGGCGAAGCCCGCATCGCGTGCCGCCGCGATCAGCGAACCGGTCAGGCGGTCGTCGTCGATATGGACGATCTGGCCGCAGGAATCGCAGATCAGGAAGATGCAGTCGTGGCGGCAGCCCGGGTGGCTGTTGGCGACATAGGCATTGGCGCTTTCCACCCGGCGCGCCAGGTTGGTGCGCACGAAGAGGTCGAGGATGCGATAGACGCTGTTGGGCGCGACGCGCTTGCCCCGCAGCGCCGAGACGTTTTCGGCGAGGTCGTAGGCGGAGGCGGGCCGGTCATGCTCTGCCAGTGCGGCAAAGACGTCGGCGCGCATTTCGGTCCACTGCTCGCCGGCCTTGAGAAGCGCGGACTGCGCAGCCTTCACGAGGCCTGCGCCCGAATGTTCGTGATGTACGTGTCGTGTCGCCATGGCCGCAATATGGGGCCGGAAGCGGCCGGAAGCAATCGCGCCGGGCGGGCAGGAGGCCCCGGCCTGCCCGGCGCCGGGCCTCAGCGCGTCGTCGCGGCCTCGGCCGGCGGGACGATGTTGTCGGCCAGCGAAGCGCTGTGGTGCAGACCCATGGAACCGAACACCAGCAGTGCGCCCCCGGCGAACCCGAGAGCGAAGAAGCGGTAGAAGTCGGCCTTGAAGAGTCCCATGTCCTGCGTAGCAATCCGTAGTTCGATTTCGATGCGGCCCACATGCCGCTAAAGTGCTTTCGGTCCAGTGAATAAACCCACATTTCGCATGATGCTGCGATCAGTTGCGCGCCGCGTGCGATGAATGGAGGGAACAATCGAGGCAGGGAAAGCCGCAGCACCGCTGCGCGCCGGTTTCTGTCCCTTTGGATGTTGGCGCGGTCAGCCGGGGCGGAATGCCCAGCCTGCGACGGCCAGTATCGACAGGCCGAGCAGCGGGACCGCGAGGCATCCGAAAGGCAACGCCGCAGTGGCGAGGATACGCCGCCTGCCGTGGACCTTGCCAAGGCGAAGGAGCACGGCAGCGGAAGCCAGACCGGCCAGAAATGCCAGTCCGAGAAGAGGTCCGAGCCAGTGCAGCCACATGGCCGTCCCGGCCCCGTTATCAGTGCTTGAAGTGGCGCATGCCGGTGAAGACCATCGCCAGACCTGCCTCATTGGCGGCCTTGATGACTTCATCGTCGCGGATCGAGCCGCCCGGCTGGATCACGGCGGTAGCACCTGCCTCGGCTGCAGCGAGCAGGCCGTCGGCGAACGGGAAGAATGCGTCCGAAGCCACAGCCGAGCCGACCGTGCGCGGCTTGTCCCATCCGAACTTCTCGGCGGCCTCGGCGGCCTTCATCGCGGCGATGCGCGAGGAATCGCGGCGGTTCATCTGGCCTGCGCCGATGCCGGCGGTGACGCCGTCCCTGGCATAGACGATTGCGTTCGACTTCACGTGGCGCGCGACGGTCCAGGCGAAAAGGCAGTCCTTCAGTTCCTGGTCGGTCGGTTCGCGGTCGGTCACCACCTTGAGGTCGTCGAAGCCGATCGCGCCATTGTCGCGGCCCTGCACCAGCAGTCCGCCGGTGATCGGCTTGACGGTCAGGCCGCCGCGGCGCGGATCGGGCAGGTCGCCGGTCAGCAGCAGGCGCAGGTTCTTCTTCTTGGCGAAGAATGCGCGGGCTTCCTCGTCGGCATCGGGAGCGACGACGACTTCGGTGAAGATCTTGCAGATCGCCTCGGCCGTGGCGCCGTCCAGCGTCTGGTTGACCGCGACGATGCCGCCGAAGGCCGAGACGTCGTCACAGGCCAGGGCGCCTTCCCATGCCTCGAGCAGCGACTTGCCCTGAGCGACGCCGCAAGGGTTGGCGTGCTTGACGATGACGACGGCCGGGTCCTGGCCCTTGAACTCGGCAGCGAGTTCGAAGGCGGCGTCGGCATCGTTGTAGTTGTTGTAGGACAGTTCCTTGCCCTGCACCTGCTCACCCTGGGCGAGGCCCTTGGTGTAGGGGCCGACCGGCGTGTAGAGCGCGGCCTTCTGGTGCGGGTTCTCGCCATAGCGCAGCTCCGTGACGAGGCGGCCGTTGACGGCGAGCATCTCGGGGAAGGTCTGGCCCTGGTCGGCAAAGGCGAACCACTGCGAGATCATCGAATCGTAGGCGGCGGTCTGGGCGAAGGCGCGTGCGGCCATCAGCTTGCGGAAGGGCAGCGTGGTGCAGCCGTCGGTCGCTTCCAGCTCGACGAGCAGGCCTTCGTAGTCGCTGGGGTCGGTGACGATGGTGACGTAGGCGTGGTTCTTCGCCGCCGAACGCACCATCGAGGGGCCGCCGATGTCGATGTTCTCGATGATCGTGTCGCGGTCCGCACCCTTGGCGACGGTCGCCTCGAAGGGGTAGAGGTTGACGACGACGAGGTCGATGGCGCCGATTTCGTGGTCGGCCATGGCCTTGGCGTGCTCGGGATTGTCACGCACCGCCAGCAGGCCGCCGTGGACCTTGGGGTGCAGCGTCTTGACGCGGCCGTCCATCATTTCGGGGAAATCGGTGACTTCCGAGATGTCCTTGACGGTCAGGCCGGCATCGCGCAGCGCCTTGGCGGTGCCGCCGGTCGAGACGAGTTCGACGCCGCGGTCGGCCAGCGCCTTGCCGAGTTCCGCAAGGCCGGTCTTGTCGGACACCGATAAGAGTGCGCGGCGGATCTGGACGGAATCGGTCATGACGGTGGTTTCCTGCAGTGATGGGAGTTTTCGGGCCCTCTAGGTCGAGACTCTCGCGGGGGCAAGATCGGGTATCGTCCCTAAGCCAGTAGCCCCAGATTTAGTCCTCTGTCGTGGCAGGTGCGCTCTGCCGAGAGATATCTACGCTGGCCGTAACCGCAACGTCCATCGTCACGTTCCCGACCGTGCGCATGATGTCGGGCAGCATTTCCACCGCGACCAGCACTGCCAGCGGCCAGAGCGGCACGCCCATGGCCGCGGCGATCGGCGCGGTGGAAGCAATGAAGCTGACCGTGCCGGGCAGCGAGACCGACCCGAAAGTGGTGAGGAAGGCGACGAAGACGCCCGCGGCAATGGCGCCGGGATGCAGCTCTACCCCGGCCAGGTGCGCGGCATAGATGACGACGCCCACGTTCATCGCCGGGCTCGTCGCGCGAAAGATGGTCACGGCCAGCGGCAGGACGAACTCGGCTGTCGTCGTCGCCACGCCCAGGCGTCGGCACGACGCGAGCATTGTGGGCAGGCTGGCGAGCGAGGACTGGGTGGAAATGGCGACGACTTGCGCGGGCAGGACCGCCGCGGCGAACCGGCCCAGCGGCTTGCGCGCGATCACGGCGGCAAGCGGATAGGCAAGGAGCAGGAACACCGCGCCGCAAGCGCTGACCAGTACGATGTAGTGCGCCAGCGCACCGATCGCGGCGACACCGCTGCGCGCGGCAAGGCTGAAGCCGAGCGCGAAGACGCCGACCGGCGCGACCTTCAGGACCCAGCCGATCAGGACCATCATCGCCCCGGCCATTCCTTCGAACAGCAGGGCCAGCTGCCGGCGCGGCGCCTCATCGAGCCGCAAGGAAGCGACGGCGAACAGGGCGACGAAGATGATGACGGGAAGCAGCGCATCGTTCGCGGCCGAGGTGACGACATTGGTCGGCATGATCGACAGCAGGAAGTCGCCGATGCCGGGCACTTGGGGCGGAGCCTGGGTTCCGGGCACGGCGACGCCTTCGGGCGGCGGGCTGAACGAAAGCAGTAGCGGCATGACTGTCGCGCCGACGAAGGCGCTGAAAGCCAGCGAGCCGAAGATGAAGGCCATCGTGCGCTTCGCCATGGCCTCGGCGCGGGCCGCGGCGGCTGTCTCCACGATGCCGGTGAACAGCAGTCCGGCGACGAGCGGCAGGATCGTCATCTTCAGGCCCTGCAGCCACAGCGAGCCCACCGGTCCGGCAATCGCAAGTGCGCTGTCCATCTCCGGCGAGTGTGCCAGCAGCGCGCCGCAGACCAGACCCGCGACGAGACCGGCAAGCGTCAACAAGCCGGGGACGCGGATTTCGGGCATCCGTGATGCGCTGCCTGTTCGGGAAGTCTCGTTGCTCAGGATTGCACCAATGGCTGGCCTTGTGGTGCAACAGACATTAACGAAGTTGCGCGACATGGCAATTTGCCCGCATGGGCAAGTCCGACAACACATTCGATAGCGATCTTGAGCATGGGCAAGCAGTTCTTCGGCACCGACGGCATTCGCGGGCGCACCAACCAGGGGGCGATGACCGCCGCCACCGCCATGAAAGTGGGACAGGCGGCAGGCAGCCGCTTCCTGCGCGGCGATCACCGGCACCGCGTGGTGATCGGCAAGGACACGCGCCTGTCCGGCTACATGCTCGAGAACGCGATGGTCGCCGGATTTACCAGTGTGGGCATGGACGTGGTCCTGCTCGGGCCGATGCCGACACCCGCGGTGGCCCTGCTCACGCGTGAACTGCGCGCCGACGTTGGGGTGATGATCTCGGCCAGCCACAATCCCTACCAGGACAATGGCATCAAGCTGTTCGGCCCGGACGGGTACAAGCTCTCCGACGAGGACGAACTGGCGATCGAGGCCTTGCTGGGCAAGGATCTCGCGCTCGCCGATGCCGAGGACATCGGCCGGGCCCGCCGCATCGACGATGCGCGCGGTCGCTACATCCACGCGGTCAAGCGCTCGCTGCCCGAGGACATCCGCCTCGACGGGCTGAAAATCGCGATCGATTGCGCCAATGGCGCGGCCTACCAGGTCGCCCCATCGGCGTTCTGGGAACTGGGCGCGGAAATCGTCGCGGTCGGGGTCAATCCCAATGGCAAGAACATCAACGCACGCTGCGGATCTACCCATCCCGAGCTGTTGCAGGAAACCGTGGTCTCTTCCGGCGCGGACATCGGCATTGCCCTCGATGGCGATGCCGACCGCCTGATCGTCGTCGACGAGAAGGGCCAGACGGTCGACGGCGACCAGATCATGGCGCTGATCGGCAGCCAGTGGGCGGAGCAGGGCCGCCTGACCGGAGGCGGCGTGGTGGCCACGGTCATGTCCAACCTCGGGCTCGAACGCTTCCTGCAGGGGCGCGGGCTCGACCTCGTGCGGACCAAGGTCGGCGACCGCCACGTGCTCGAGAAGATGCGCAGCGCAGGCTACAATGTCGGCGGCGAACAGTCCGGGCACATGATCCTGCTCGACCACGCGACGACCGGGGATGGCACCGTCGCCGCGCTGCAGGTGCTCGCGGCGCTGGTGAAGTCGGGCAAGCGGGCCAGCGAATTGCTGCACCTGTTCGATCCCGTGCCCCAGCTTTTGCGCAACGTGCGCTTCGCGGGCGGCAAGCCGCTGGAAGTGGACCGGGTCAAGGCCGCCATCGCCGATGCCGAGGCGTCGCTCGCGGGCAAGGGCCGACTGGTGATTCGCCCTTCGGGGACCGAACCGGTGATCCGGGTCATGGCCGAAGGCGACAATGCCGGCGATGTCGAGGCAGCGGTCGCCTCGATCTGCTTGGCCGTGGAAGAGGCGGCTGCCTGATGGCTCTCGAAATGCGCCCCGATTGCGAACGCTGCGGCGTCGATCTGCCGGCAGAGGCGCCCGGCGCCTTCATCTGCAGCTTCGAATGCACCTACTGCGCCGCGTGCGCGGACGACCTCGACGACTTGTGCCCCAACTGCGGGGGCGAACTGACCGATCGCCCGACGCGCGCGAAAAAGCACCACGCGGCGCATCCCCCCTCGACGCAGAGGCGGTACAAGGCCTAAGGGAGCACTTCCCCCCCCCAGGTGCAGCGACAGGCTCGGCACGTTTTGGGGCCTTGTGCAGACTCCTGACCCGTTCGCCTTGAGCCTGCCCGTGGGTGTGCGGTCGAGACTATTTCATGAAGCCAGCTCGTATCCTTGCCATTGCCGGTTCCGACAGTTCGGGGGGCGCAGGCATCCAGGCCGACGTCAAGACGATCACTGTGCTTGGCGGCTATGCGATGACCGCGATCACCGCGATAACGGCGCAGAACACGCTTGGCGTTCAGGCGATCGAGGCGCTGTCTCCCGAGCTGGTCGGCGCGCAGATCGATGCCTGCATTACCGACATCGGCGTCGATGCAGTGAAGATCGGCATGCTCGGCTCGGCCCCGATCGCAGAGTGCGTCGCGCAGCGGCTGGAAGGGCTGGAGGTACCGGTGATCTTCGATCCGGTCATGGTTTCGACGAGTGGGTCGACGCTGGCTGACAAGGAAACGGTGGCTGCGTTCGAACGGCTGATCCAACTCGCCATGCTGACGACGCCGAACATCGGCGAACTGGCAGCACTGGGCGGGGCCGAGACAATGGCATCGCGCGGGGCGGCCTACCTTGCCAAAGGCGGTGACGCTGAAGGCGAAACGGTCGAGGACCGGTTGATCGTGCCGGGCCACGAGCCTGTCATCTGGCAAGGATCGCGCATCGACACGCGGCACAACCACGGCACAGGCTGCACGATGTCCAGCGCCATCGCGACGTTCCTCGCGCAGGGTTCCACACTTGAGGAAGCCATCGAGGACGCCCGCGATTTCGTGCGCGCGGCCCTGCTCAATGCGCCGGAATTCGGCGCGGGCAACGGACCGATGGGGCACCACGCGGTCCGCTGATCGACGCCGGCTGCTAGCCGCAGTCGAGGTCGTAGAATTCGCGGATCCGGGCCCAGCCGTCCTCGCCGGTTTCACACCAGTGGAACAGGTCCAGGTCGCTGGCATTGATGGTGCCTTCTTCGGCCAGCGCCTCGAAATTGATGATCCGCTCCCAGAATTCGCGGCCGTAGAGCAGGATCGGGATCGGCTTCATCTTGCCGGTCTGGATCAGCGTCAGCAGTTCGAGGAACTCGTCGAGCGTGCCGAACCCGCCCGGGAACACTGCGACGGCGCGGGCGCGCAGCAGGAAGTGCATCTTGCGCAGCGCGAAATAGTGGAACTGGAACGAGAGGCGCGGCGTCACGTAAGGGTTGGGTGCCTGCTCGTGCGGCAGGACGATATTCAGGCCCAGCGATTCGGCGCCGACGTCTGCCGCGCCCCGGTTGGCCGCTTCCATGATTGACGGGCCGCCGCCCGAGCAGACGACGAACTGGCGCATGCCTTTCTCGACCACCGCGCACTTGCTGGCGAGCTGGGCCAGCTTGCGCGCCTCGTCATAGTATTTCGACTTGGCGACCAGCCGCTCGGCGATCTTCCTTTCCTGTTCGCTCCTCGCCTTCGCCAGCAGGGCGTCGCACTCGTCGGGCGCGGGAATACGGGCCGATCCGTACATGACGAGGGTCGAGCCGATGTTCGCTTCTTCGAGCAGCATTTCCGGCTTGAGCAGTTCCAACTGGAATCGCACCGGGCGCAGTTCGTCGCGCAGGAGGAATTCGGTGTCCTGGAACGCCAGCCGATAGGCCGGGTTCTGGGTTTGCAGGGTGCCTTCCTGCTGATCGGCGAACGAGGCTTCCTGCTCCGCCTTGTAGAAGCGGCGGTCGGCTATCTTCTTTTCTTCTTCGGTCATAGATCCTAGATGGAGGTTCGATCGGCTTCCGTCGAGAGAATAGCCGCATCATATTAAACTCTTGCGAAGATGCGGGGACTCGCCTGCCCGGGCTCCTGCGGCTAGGCTTGCGCCATGACGATCCCCGATCTTTCGCGGCGCGGTGCGCTCATGGGCCTCGGCGCCGCCGCCGCCACGATTGCGGTCCCTGCGATGCCGGCAAGACCGACCGGTGCGCCAAGCAGGCAGAAGCCGCCGCGTCTGCGCCGGGGCGACGTGCTCGGCCTCGTCGCCCCGGCCGGTTTCATCGGCGACCGCTTCGGGCTGGAGGAGATCGAGGAGGCCGTGCGGGCCATGGGGCTGGAGCCCAGGGCTGCGCCGCATATGCTCGATCGCGAAGGCTATCTTGCCGGATCGGACAAGGACCGAGCAGGCGATCTCATGGCGATGTTCGCCGACGACGAGGTGCGCGCGATCATGGCCGTACGCGGCGGCTGGGGCTGCGCGCGCATACTGCCATGGCTCGATTTCGACGCGATGGCCCGCACGCCCAAGCTGTTCGCCGGGTTCAGCGACAATACCGCGCTCCACCTCGCCTTTGCCGCCCGGACCGGCGTGCCCAGCATTCACGGACCGAACGCCTCGGCGTCCTGGCCCCCGGCTGCTTGGGAATCGTTCCGCGCACTGGCTTTCGACGGGGCGACGCCGACATATGCGGTGCCCGAGCATGCCGGCACCTACCTCGGCCGGCGCAGCGAGCGGGTGCGGACTTTCCGGGGCGGCAAGGCACGTGGCCGATTGATCGGTGGCAACCTTACCGTCCTCGCGGCTCTGGTGGGGACTCCCTACCTGCCCGATTTCAGCGGCGCGATCCTGTTCCTGGAGGACACCAACGAGGCAGAGTATCGCATCGACCGGATGCTGACGCAGCTGGCCCTTGCAGGCATTCTCGGAAAACTGGCGGGCGTCGTCTTCGGCCAGTGCACCGGCTGCAGCAATGCCGAGGGCGGCTATTCGAACTTCACGATCTACGAAGTGCTCGACCGCCGGTTTGCAGGGCTGGGCGTGCCGGCATTCCAGGGCGCCCAGATTGGCCATATCGCCGGGCAGGTGAGCATGCCGGTCGGCGTCATGGCCGAAATCGATGCCGATGCGGGGACGATTTCGGTTCTTGAACCGGCAGTAAGCTGAAACTTCGCAGGCGACCCGGCCGCCCCGGGTTTTTCGTGATCAGGCGGCCTTGGCAGCGCTGCGACCGAGGCCGAAGCGGGCCACGAGATCTGAGAAGGTCTGGCCGTCGAGCGGGTCGGCAAATTCCAGGCCGGCGCTGTGATCGTTGGCCCATGCGACGAAGGCCATCGACGGCCGGCATCCCGGCAGCGCCAGGCTGACGGCTTCATCGGTGCAGAGGCGGCCTACCCCTTCGACTTTCGCGCCGAAGCGCGTCAGGTCCTTGAGCAGGACCGTGCTGCTCACGAAGTTGCGACGAAATTTCGCGAGCATTTCCACCTGTTCGCGCGTTTCCCGGCGCGGAACCGGCGAAGATCCGCATTCGGGGTCGAAATATGCCATCCCTGATTCTCCGGCGTTTCTGTTTCCAGCCATTAACTACGGCTGCGCAGGGAAGAAATTCAGTCAGGAGTGTCCACGAGGGCGAATTTTTCCGGCCATTAAGCATATCGCGGCATCGGGTCGTCTGGCCGATCGCGGGGCCGGCGATGACTTCCGTTCGCCTTTCGAGTCCAGGCAACCGGTTGCCTGGTGAACGCAATTTCAAGGGCTCATTCTTGTGTGACAAAGTAAACACATCATGATTTCAGGTGCTTACGGCGCCGGTTTAACGCGTTGATAATCTTGTTTCGTTTATTTCACAGGGTCATGGGAAGGGTCGCAGATACAATCAGGGCAGCCGTGACGCTCCGTTCGGCGAGCAAGGCGATCGCGGCGGCGGGGCTCTATTTCGCGCTGGCGGCTTCGACGATCCATCTTACCAGTTACGAAGGCAGCATTGCCACGGTCTGGCCGGCCAATGCCGTTGTCGTGGCCATGATGCTGCAGCGGCCCCGGGGAGAATGGCCGCTCTACCTGCTTGCCGCCTTGCTGGGCAATGGCGCGGCCAACATGGCCGTGCGCGGCGCCGGGGTCGGTTCGCTCATGCTCGGCCTGTCGAATCTTCCTGAAATCCTGATCGCTGCCTGGGGACTGCGGCGGGGCGTCAGCGCGGACAACAAGCTCCTTCACGACAAGGGTTCGGTGATCCGGTTCATATTCTGGAGCGGGCTCTTGGCGCCGGCAGCCAGCACGGGCTTCGGGGCCCTGACTGCCTACCTCATGTTCGGACAGCCGATCGGCGAGTCTGTCGCCATCTGGTTCGCCGCCGATGCGCTCGGCCTGCTGGTCTTCACGCCATTCTTCCATTGCCTCTTTGCAGGCCAGTACCTGCAATGTTTCCGCTCGAAGTCCGGGGCCGAACGTCTCCAGACACTTGCACTGCAGGCTGTAGTGGTCGTGGTTGCCGCAGCCGTTTTTCGGCAAAGCGATTTCCCGTTGCTCTTCGTGCCGATCTTGCCGCTGATTCTCGTCACGTTTCGGCTTGGGTGGTTGGGTACGAACCTGGCCGTCATGCTGATCGCGGCAATCGGCGCCGTTGCCACGATGCATGGCGCCGGGCCGGTGTCTCTTGTTTCATGGCAGGGCTTCTGGGTCGAAGCCGCGTTCTTTCAGGTCTATCTCGCCTTCCTCTTGCTTACCAACATGCCGATCGCGGCATCGCTCGACGAGCGCCGCGCCTTGCTGGACAAGCTGGCCCAGCGTGAGCGGGCGATCCACGTGCTGGCGGAAAGCTCTTCGGTGCTTCTCGTCAATTTCTCGCCTGCTGGGCGGGTGACGCAGGTCGCGGGCGATGCCGTTTCGATTTTCGGCCGCTCTGCGCAGGACCTCATCGGTGAGGATATCCTGGATTTGCAGGAGGTCTGCGCCGATGCGCTGATGAGCGCGCACGTCGAGGCCATCGACAATCCGCAAGGCCGGGCCATCGCAGAGATAGAGCTGGAAGACGGACGCTGGATCGAGGCGACGTTCTGCGCTTGCTATGACAGCGAGGGCCAGTTCGCAGGTTCGATTGCAACGATCCTCGATGCCACGCGGCGCAAGCTGCGCGAACGGCAACTTGCCGATGCAGCCCATACCGATGAGCTGACAGGCGTGCTCAATCGCGCCGGTTTCATGGAGCGCTTCGAGGCCGCCATCGCCGACGAGCGCACAACGGGCATCAGCCTCGCCCTGATCGATGTCGACCGCTTCAAGTCGATCAACGATGATTTCGGCCATCCGGCTGGCGATGCCGTGCTCAGGGAGATCGCTGCGCGTCTGGTGAGCGAAGTGCGCGACACAGATCTGGTCGGCCGGCTGGGAGGCGACGAATTCGTCATTCTCCTGCGTACAGGCAGTACCGAAGTGGCTCAGGGGATCTGCAGGCGCATCGTGGATCGCGTGGCGAGCGAAGCAGTATATCTGCCTTTCGGACAGGACATCAGTGCGCAGATCAGCTGCGGGCTGGTCTATCACATCGCCGGCCTGGGTGTGGAGGACATGATCCACAATGCGGACGCGGCGCTCTACGCGGCGAAGCGTTCGGGCCGCAATCAACTGCAGGTTGCGGCCTGACAGCGCGGCGTTTGCGCCCTGAAAACAGGGGGAAATGCGCAGGAATGCGACAAGCTGAAAGGTTCGTCTGACGAGCCGAAGTTGTCACTTCTCCGGTCGCAGGATAGTGCCGGATCGCTGCTCACGTTTCGGACGTAGCGCCTCGGGCCGTCCCCCCTTGGACTCCAATCCCGGCATGCAGGCAGGCAGCACTTGACCTTTCCCGACTTGACTGCCCCGTGGGCAAGGCGCGCTGCAACAGGCGCCTGTGCGCTCGTCGCAATCGGCTCGCTTGCCGGAAATTCGCCGCTGCAAAGGGAAAGGGCCGCTTCTTTCGAAGCGGCCCCCTGACCGGCCCTTCTTGTCCGCGATCCTGTCCATGGACTTTGCCCTTGCGGTGCATGTCGTGGTCTGGATCGCGATCCTGGCGAGGGATGCCTTTCGCGGTCGATTTCCTGATTACGCCTCGCGAGTGAGTCGGGCAAGCGCCAATGCAGGGTAAGACCTGGTGGGTAGGTGCCACGGCAGGCCCGGCCAGCCTCGCGTCACCGCGCGGCGGGCGCTGCTGCTGCCGCGTCCTCGGGCAGACCGCCAAGCTGGGTCACCAGCTTGGTATAGGCATCGAGGTAGGCAAGCACGATGATCTGGCCAATCTTGGTGTTCTGGTAGCCGCCACCGGCAACGCCGCCGAAAGTGTTGCCGCCGAACAGGCCGCCGCCACCGAAGCTGATGTCGGACTTGCGGGCATAGCCCTCGGTCAGCGCCTCCTCGACCGTCGTGCGCGAATTGACGATGGAAAGCGTCACGTTCGCCTCGCCCTTCTTGACGTTGAGGCCGCCTGCCACCGCGCCGAAGCCGCGACCGAACAGGCCGCCGCCGACACTGCCAAGGATGCCGCCGACGCCGCCACCGCCCGAGTTGGAATTGGTGCTGACGATGTCAGGCTGCAGGAAATAGTCGGCTGCCTTGATCTGGCCCTTGCCGATGTTCGAGCCCCTTTGCAGCTCGCCCTGTTCGGCCAGGGCGCGTTCCATGGCGCTGCTCTGCAGTGAACGGCCGCGATTGACGAGTGTAAAGCAGCCCGAGCGCTGGACGAAGACGCGCAGGATGGCCTCGGGGCTGCCCAGGCTCAGTTCGCGCCACCACTGGTTTTCGGGCTCCACAATTCCGACGGTGCCCAGGTTCTTGGTGCAGCGCGGAATGTCGCGGGTTCCCTGTTCCTGCTGCTTGCGGGCCGAAGACTTGTCGGCCGCCGTTGCAACATGCGGCAAGGCAGCGACTGCGATTGCGCCAAGTGCGCAGGCAAGCTTTTTCATGAAATCCATCCCTCCTGACGGGCGATAAACTGGATTCGCCATCAGCCCACTTCCCGGGCTCGAACAAGTTTAGTCAGGATTTCAAAGTCAACAACAGTTGTTTTCAGTGTTTTTTGTCACATTACTGTGGCTGAACCGCCATGTTGTCTATCAGACGCGCCCTGCCGATCCTTGCCGCGACCAGCAGGCGCATCGGCCTCTGGCTGCGCGCGTCGAGCGGAACGAGGGTGTCGGCATCGGCGATCCGGGCATAGTCGATGGCGGAGAACCCGCCGGCCAGTAGCGTGGCCTCCAGTTGCGCGAGGGCGGCGGCGATGGTCTCGCCTGATTCGATGGCCGCGATGGCGGTCTTCATCGCCGAGGGCAGGGTGGCGGCCTGCCCGCGCTGCTCGGGGGTGAGGTACGCATTGCGCGAGGACATCGCGAGACCATCCGCCTCGCGCACGGTCTCCACGCCGATGATGTTGTCGGCCAGGGGCAGGGTGAGGTCGAGGTCCCGGGCCATGCGGCGGATGACGGCCAGCTGCTGCCAGTCCTTGGCGCCGAACAGGGCGAAATCGGGCCGGACCTGGTTGAACAGCTTGCACACGACGGTTGCGACGCCATCGAAGTGGCCGGGGCGCGAGGCGCCGCAGAAACCTTCGCTCACGCCCGAGATCGAGATGTTGCTGGCAAAGCCGTCCGGGTACATGGCATCGACGGTGGGCGCCCACAGCAAGTCAACGCCTTCGGCCTGCAGCAGTGCCGAATCGCGCTCCAACTGGCGGGGATAGGCATCGAGATCCTCACCTGCGCCGAATTGCAGCGGGTTGACGAAGATCGAGACCGCGACATGGTCCGCCCGGGACTTGGCCTCGCGAACGAGTGTCAGATGGCCTTCATGAAGCGCTCCCATGGTCGGAACGAGGGCGAGCGATCCACGCGTGCGCAGAGCGTCGACTGCACGGCGTAGTGGATCAAGTCTGTGGACGGTTTGCATTGCTGACGGCTGCTCCGATATGATGCCCTTGACCGGCTGGCGCGCCGGCCATTAGCCGCAGCGCGCCGGGGGCGGCAATGTATTTGACTTGGTGGCCGGGTGAATAGCCCGCATCAACAGGGAAAGCGAACACAGGTCTCGTGACAGCGCATCGCATCGTCTTCGCCAACGAAAAGGGCGGTACCGGCAAGTCCACTACCGCCGTCCACGTAGCCATCGGCCTTGCCTATCAGGGTGCGAAAGTGGCCGCGATCGATCTCGATCCGCGCCAGCGCACCCTGTTCCGCTATCTGGAAAACCGCGTGGAAACCGAACAGCGACGCGAGATCGCGCTGCCCGGCGCGCGTTTTGCGGTTTACGATGGCGACGACGTGAACGAACTCGACGCGCTTTCCGAGGAAATCGCCGAGGGCTACGATTTCCTGATCTTCGATACGCCCGGCCGTGACGATGTCTTCGCCCGCCACGTGGCGACGACCGCGGACACGCTCGTCACCCCGCTGAACGACAGCTTCGTCGATTTCGACCTCATCGGCCAGGTCGAGAGCGAGAGCTTCCGCGTGAAGAAGTTGTCCTTCTATGCAGAGCTCATGTGGGAAACGCGCAAGAAGCGCGGATTGAAGACGATCCAGGATGGTCGGCGCGAGTTGGACTGGGTGGTGGTGCGCAACCGCGTCCAGCACGTCGAGGCGCGCAACATGCGCCGTCTCGACGAGGCCCTGAAGGAATTGTCCAAGCGAGTGGGCTTCCGCATCGCCAGCGGCCTTTCGGAACGCGTCATCTACCGTGAGCTGTTTCCCTCGGGCCTGACCCTGCTCGACAAGGGCCACCTGGGCGAACTGGGCACCAGCCATCTCGTCGCCCGGCAGGAGCTGCGCAGCCTCGTCGCCGGCCTGAATCTGCCGGTGCCGGCCCGCGACAAGGGCCAACTCGAGCTCGCGTCGCAGGCATGAAGTTCCTGTGGCTGGCGGCGCTGGCCTGCATTGCCTGGAAAATGGCTTTCGGGCGCTGGCCATGGGAATCGCGCAAGCGCAGCGGCAAGGCCTTCCCGCGCGCGCGGGCCCGGGCCCTGCTGGGCGTGTCGGAAGGCGCCAGCCGCAAGGATATCCTCGAAGCGCACCGGCGGCTGATCGCGCAAGTGCACCCTGATCGGGGCGGGTCGAGCGAAAAGGTCCACGAAGCCAACGAAGCGCGCGATATCCTGCTGGCCAACCTGCCGCAGGACAGCACCCCCCAGCCATGAGCCATCGCATCGATCCGACGATCCTGCGCGAGTACGACATTCGCGGGGTGGTCGGTGAGACGCTGGGCCCCGACGATGCCCGCGCCATCGGTCGCAGCTTCGGCACGCTCGTGCGTCGCTGCGGGGGGCGCAAGGTCGCGGTGGGGCGTGACGGTCGGACCAGTTCGCCGATGCTGGAGGCCGCGCTGGTCGAGGGGCTCGTGGGCAGCGGCGCGGATGTCGTGCAGATCGGCCTGGGGCCGACGCCGATGCTCTACTTTGCCGAAGCCACAGGGGCGGACATCGACGCAGGCATCCAGATCACCGGCAGCCACAACCCGCCCGGGCACAACGGCTTCAAGATGGTGCTGGCAGGCAAGCCGTTCTTCGGCGCGGATATCGCCCGCCTCGGTGCCATGGCGCAGGCGGGGGACTGGGACGAAGGCGCTGGCAGTGTCGAGCTGCGCGAAGTCCTCGATGCCTACGTCGCCCGCATCGTCGAGGGACTGGGCGAAGTGCCGAGGGAGGCGCTGTCCGCGCTGCGGATCGGCTGGGATGCCGGAAACGGCGCTGCCGGGCTGGCGCTGGAAAAGCTGGCGGCGCGCTTGCCGGGGCAGCATTTCCTGCTCTTCACTGCTGTCGACGGCACCTTTCCCAACCACCATCCCGACCCGACCGAGGAAGCCAATCTGGCCGACCTCAAGGCGCTGGTCGCTGCCGAGGGCCTCGATTTCGGGATCGCCTTCGACGGCGATGCCGACCGCATCGGCGTCGTCGATGGCATGGGACGGACGATTTGGGGTGACCAACTGCTCATGATCTTTGCCGAAGACCTGCTGCGCATGGTGCCCGGTGCGACCGTCATCGCTGACGTCAAGGCGTCGCAGGCCCTGTTTGACGCGATTGCCGGGCATGGCGGTGAGCCGCTGATGTGGAAGACAGGCCATTCGCTGATGAAGGCGAAAATGGCCGAGACGGGAGCACCGCTGGCAGGAGAGATGAGCGGCCATGTCTTTTTCGCGCATGACTTCTATGGCTACGACGATGCACTCTATGCCGCGGTCCGGTTGATGGCCGCTTCAGTGCGGCTGGGGCGCTCGATCACCGAATTGCGCGGGGCCATGCCGGAACTGCTCAACACGCCCGAACTGCGCTTCCATGTCGACGAGACCCGCAAGTTCGCGGCGGTCGAGGAAGTGCGCCGCCGCCTCGCCGAAGCGGGGGCGGATTTCGTCGCGATCGATGGTGTACGGGTCAGGACACCGGACGGCTGGTGGCTGCTGCGGGCGTCCAACACGCAGGACGTGCTGGTCGCCCGCGCCGAAAGCGGGACGGCGCAAGGGCTGGAGCGGCTCATCGCCGAGGTCGACGCACAGCTTGCCATGTCGGGTCTTTCGCGGGGGAATTGAAGCGCATCCACCCCTGCGCCTCTCGAAGGGTGCCGAGGCACTGCAAGCCTGCAGGACCTTGCAAGGTCAGATCATGAGCAGGGCGGTTACCGTTACCGGAACGGCGCAGGCGATTAGAGGCAAAGTGCCGTGCTTGCCCTTGTGCCAGCCCCCGACGCTGCTGGCGACGAAGGCCTTGAACAGGGTATTGAGGACGACCGGTACGGCAAGGACAAGCCCTGCAGTCCTCGGCGCCAATGTGCCTGTGGGCAGGTTGCCCAGGGTGATGATTGCGGAATCCACGTCCAGCGCTCCCGACAATGCGAGGACGATGGCCAGTTCCCGGTCGCCGTAGTGCTGGAGCACCCATTGCGCCGCCACCGTCAGGGCCATGACCAGCGCGGTCAGGAGCAGGGCAGGCCCGATGTCGAAAGGGTTGCGCATCTCCACTTCGTGGCCGCCCTTTTCGCGCTTTTCCTGCGCCGATCGCCGTAGGTACCACAAGGTCAGGACGAGGCTGACAGCCATGCCGGGGGCCACGATTTGGGCCAGTTCGGTCAGCGCCGGCGGTGCCAGCACACTCACGAGCGCGAGCACGCGTATGAACATGACCACGGACGCCAGCGAGATCCCGGCGGCCACGATCATGGTTCCCTGCGTGCCTTCCTTCAGCTTGTTGGCGAGCGAGGCGGTAACGGCCGTCGACGAAACGAACGAACCGGCTGCCGCGGTCGCGAGAATGCCGCGGGTTGGCCCGAGGATGCGTGCGGCGAAATAGCCCGCGAAGGAGAAGCCCGAGACGAGCACGACGACGAGCCAGAGCTTGCGCGGGTTCCATGCTTCGTAGGGGCCGAACGACTTGTCCGGCAGCAGCGGAAGAATGACGAGCGCAATCAGCGCGAAGCGCGCGATGGAGAGCATCTCCTTTTCGCTCAGGCGCTCGATCCAGCCGTGCAACTGGGTACGCATGGCCAGGATGAGGACCATCACGACCGCGATGACGATGCCCAGCAGTTCCTCTCCGGTACCTACGAGAAAACCGCAGGCGAGCGTGAGCAGGGCGACCACGCCGGAGGTGCCGTCGATCCGCTGCGAGTTGCGCGTCGCTCGCTCGTAACCGAGGATCACCAGCGCGCAGATCGCCACCAGCAGCGTCGTGGCCGGCCCCTTGGCATTGGCATAGAGCAGGCCCGCGAGGCTGCCACCCAGGCCGATGAGAGCGAAAGTGCGGATCCCGGCGAAGCGCGAGCCTTCCGGACGGTCGCGCAGGGCCCAGCCGCGCTGCAGGCCCACAAGCAACCCCAGTGCGAGACCGACACCGGCGGCGGTCAGGTGATCGGTGTCGGCAATCGCTATCATTACACCTCCCCGGGGCGTCGCTTCGGCCTTCTTCGAAGATCGCGGAAGGTGTCGCAAGAGGGACATGCCGGAACCGGGAGAGTTCCCGCTGCATTTCCAGTGGGGAACGCTATGCTGCAGACACGATGAGCCGTGCCGGGACAGACCAGGAATGAGTGAGCAAGCGGGAGTCCCGCCCGAGATTGCGCAATGGTTCGATGGCCGCGGCTGGCGCGTCCGGCGCCATCAGGCCGACATGCTTGCGGCTGCGGACGAGGGGCGCCATGCGCTGCTCGTGGCCGATACCGGGGCCGGCAAGACCCTTGCAGGGTTTCTGCCGACGCTGGCGGCCTTCTGCCCGTCGCGGTTGGGAGGGATGAAGTCTGCAGAGGGTCTCCACACGCTCTACGTCTCTCCGCTCAAGGCGCTGGCACACGACGTGCAGCGCAACCTCGTTACCCCGGTCGAGGAAATCGGTCTGCCGATCCGGATCGAGACCCGCAGCGGCGATACGCCTTCGGACCGCAAGGCCCGCCAGCGCGCCCGCCCGCCGCATGTCCTGCTGACGACACCGGAATCGCTTTCGCTGCTTTTGAGCTACCCCGAGGCGCCGGAGCTGTTCTCGACCCTGCAGCGGGTGGTGATCGACGAGGTGCACGCCTTCGCCACGGGCAAGCGCGGCGATCTGCTGGCGCTCTCGCTCGCGCGGCTGCAGGCACTGGCGCCCGCGATGCAGCGCGCGGCACTTTCGGCGACCCTGGCGGATCCGGATTCCTATCGCGGCTGGCTGGCACCCTGGGGCGACATCGATACGGTCGCGCTTGTCGCGGGCGAAGCCGGGGCCGAACCCGATGTTTCGATCCTGCTCCCGCGCGACGAGCGCATTCCCTGGAGCGGGCATGCGGCGACATGGGCGATCGACCAGCTCTACGAGAAGATCCGCGCCCACCGCACGACGCTGGTGTTCACCAACACGCGCTTCCTTGCCGAGTACATCTTCCAGTGCCTCTGGGATGCCAACGAGGACAAGCTGCCCATCGGCATCCACCACGGTTCCCTGTCGAAGGAGGCACGTCGCAAGGTCGAAGGCGCGATGGCGCGGGGCGAGTTGCGGGCGCTCGTCTGCACGGCCAGTCTCGACCTCGGCATCGATTGGGGCGATATCGACCTTGTCGTCCAGATGGGGGCGCCCAAGGGCTCCTCTCGCCTGCTGCAGCGCATCGGCAGGGCGAACCACCGTCTCGACAGCCCGAGCGAGGCCATACTGGTCCCGGGCAACCGCTTCGAGTTCTTCGAGGCATTCGCCGCGCAGGAGGCGGTGCGTGAAGGCCGGCGCGATGGCGAGGGGTTCCGTCCGGGCGGGTTGGACGTCCTGGCCCAGCACGTCATGGCCATTGCCTGTTCCGGTCCGTTTCGGGAGGAAGACGTCCTGTCCGAAGTACGCTCCACCCAGGCCTATGCATGGGTCGACGAAGCGATCTTCGCCCGGGTGCTCGATTTCGTGGCGACCGGGGGCTACGCGCTGCGCTCCTACGACCGCTTTCGCCGGATCGTGAAGGACCGGGACGGCACCTGGCGGTTGACCCATCCCGAGCACGCGGCGCGCCACCGGCTCAACGCCGGGATCATCGTCGATGCCGAGATGCTGGATGTGCGCTTCCGCAACGGGCGCTCGCTGGGCAAGGTGGAGGAGGGCTTCGGCGCTAGCCTGGAGCCGGGCGATACCTTCCGCTTTGCCGGGATGGATCTCGAAGTGGAATCGCTCAAGGATCTCGACCTTGTCGTCCGGGCGGCGAAGCGTTCGGCGACGATCCCCAGTTACATGGGCCAGCGCATGCCGATTTCGACCCATCTGGCGGATCGGGTCCGTGAGATGCTGGCAGACCGCGCGGGCTGGGCGCGCTTTCCCGATGACGTGCGCGAATGGCTCGAAGTGCAGGACTGGCGTTCGCACCTGCCGGCTCCAGGACGTCTTCTGGTCGAGAGCTTCCCCCATCGCGGATTGGCCTACACGACGTACTATACTTTCGAAGGCTGGCCGGCGAACCAGTCGCTCGGGATGCTGGTGACGCGGCGCATGGAGGATCGCGGCCTCGGCCCTCTCGGGTTTGTCGCGACGGACTACGCGCTGTCGATCTGGGGCCTCAAGCCGGTGGAAGATCCGGCGGTGCTGCTTTCACCGGACATCCTTACGGACGAATTCGTCGATTGGGTTCAGCAGTCCTACCTGTTGCGCCGCGCCTTCCGCGAAGTCGCGGTCATCTCCGGCCTCGTCGAGCGGCAGCATCCTGGCAAGCGCAAGTCGGGGCGGCAGGTGACCTTCTCGACCGATCTTATCTACGACGTCCTGCGCAAGTACGAGCCCGACCACCTGCTGATCGAGGCTGCCTGGGCCGATGCCCGCTCACGTATGACCGACGTGGCGCGCGTGGCGGACGTTCTCGACCGGGCGGCGCGAGAGATCGATCATATCCGGCTCGACCGGATCAGCCCGCTGTCGGTTCCCGTGCTCTCGATGATCGGGCGCGAGAGCCTGCCCTCGGGCGCGGCGGACGACGAACTCCTGCATGAAGCGGAGAGCCTGGCCTCGCTTGCCATGCGGGTCGATCCGGCGCTCGATGAATAGATGGGGGATGAATAGATGGGCGTGTCGCCGATTCCGGGACGTTTCTTGCGCGCATGAAAAAAGGGGCGGATTTCTCCGCCCCTTTTCCGTGATCCTTGAGGGATCCGCCGGTTTCGACTTACTTGCCGAATTCAGCGTACTGTTCGTTGCCGACGAAGCCGAACTTCGAAACCTTCGAAGCCTTGATCACTTGCAGCACCTTGGCCGAGAGATCGTAGCTGGCCTGCGGCTCCGGCTGGAACTGCAGTTCCGGCTCGGGATCGATGTTGGTCGTATCCACGAGCAGGCGCTGCAGGGTTGCGCCGTCGATCTGGTTGCCGTTCCACATGATCTTGTCGTCCGAGGTGAGGACGACCTTGTTGCGGACCGGGTCGACCGGCGGAGGCGTCGAGTCCGGGGGAGTCGCGACCGGCAGATCGATGTCGATCGAGTGGGTCGCAACCGGGATGGTGATGATGAACATGATGAGGAGCACGAGCATGACGTCGATCAACGGCGTCGTGTTCATTTCCATCATCGGGGCGCCATCATCCTTGCCGCCTGACATTGCCATGGGGTGTTACTCCTGTTCCTGTACGAACGTCAGGCGTTCGGGTCGACGGGGTTCGAGATGAACCCGACCGTCGGGTAGCCCGAGATCTGGACGTTGTAGATCGCACCGGCAATGCAACGCCACGGGGCGTTCACGTCGCCGCGGATGTGCACCTGCGGGATGAGGTCCGGATTCTTCATCAGGGCCTCGGCGCCGCCTTCGCGCTTCACGATCGAGTCGAGGCGCTTGAAGGCACGGTCGCGCAGTTCTTCCGCAGTGACCGGTGTGATGTTGTTGAAGTAGACGCGGCACTCGCCATTGCGCGACGCACCCGTGTACCCGGGTTCACCAGCGCTGCGTCCGCCATCGTCGGTGGTCGAAACGGTGAGGAGCAGGTTCTCGACCTTGTCCTTCGATTCGACCGACTTGATGATCGGAATGTGCAGTTTTTCGATCGTCTGGATCGCGACCGGAACCGCGATCAGGAAGATGATCAGAAGCACCAGCATGACGTCGACGAGCGGCGTCGTGTTGATGTCGGACATCGGTGAGTCTGCACCGCCTCCGCCCGTGGATATCGCCATAGTCTTATCCTAATTCTAGCGTTGCCCTGGGGAGGCGACGGACACGCATGCATCGCTCCGTCGCCTTGGGCCCCGAAAACGCGGCAGCTTGAGTACCTGCCGCGCTCCTAGCGTCTTACGACTTGGCCGGAGCGGCAGCGGGCTTGGCCGGAGCGGCCTTCGCCGGAGCAGCAGCCATGGCGGGCTTGACGGCGCCCTTCGAGTTGATGTTCGCGAGAACGTCGTTCGAGAAGCCGGTCAGCATTTCCGAGATGCGCTTGTTGCGGCTCTGGAGGTAGTTGTAGGCGAGAACGGCGGGAACGGCGACGAGCAGACCCAGCGCGGTCATGATCAGAGCTTCACCGACCGGACCGGCGACCTTGTCGATCGAGGCCGAACCGGCGATGCCGATGGCGATCAGAGCGCGGTAGATGCCGACGACGGTACCGAACAGACCGATGAACGGTGCGGTCGCGCCGACGGTGGCGAGGAACGGCAGACCCGAAGCGAGACGGGCGTTGATGGTCGATTCCGAGCGAGCGAGCGAGCCGTGCAGCCAGTCGTGGGCTTCGAGCGAATCGGTCATCTTGGCGTGCTGGTCTTCAGCGGCGATGCCGTCGTCGACGAGCTGGCGCCATGCGCTGTTCTTTTCGAGCTTGGCGGCGCCTTCACGCAGGGTGGGGGCCTTCCAGAAGCTGCTGCGGACAGTGTTGAACTGGCGCAGGATCTTCGACTGTTCGAACCACTTGGTGAACAGGATGTAGAACGAACCGAAGGACATGATGCCGAGAATGATCACGGTCGCATAGGCGATGAAGCCGCCCTGCTCGAGGGCTTCTGCGAAACCGAATTTGTTCTGAGGCGCGGCGGCTTCGCCGGCAGCGGCGAGGATGTCAACGATAAGCATGCGATTTTACCTCTCAAGAAGAATGCAGGAGTTGGCCTGGGTCCGCACGGGACCCTGCCGTACAGGAGTTAGTTGAGCTTGTAGACGATCGCGGTCGAATACGTATCCGTCGTCGGATTACCCGCGGTGTCGATGGCCGGGTTGAAGCGCGCGTAGCGGCTCATGCCGTCACATGCTGCTTCGTCCAGGTCAGGGCTGCCACTCGAGCTCGTAACCGAGCAGGAGGACACCCTGCCGTCCGCGCCGATGGTCACTCGCACGCCAACGCGACCTTCACGCTCTTCACGAGCTGCGCGGGTCGGATAGTTGGCCTGGATGCGGGCGGCCCAGCTGTTCATGCCCTTGGGCGAGGCGCCCTTGGCTTTGGACGGCGGCGGCGGCGGCGGCGGCGGCGCTGCGGTCTGGATGACCACAGGCGGCGGCGGCGGCGGGGTGATCACGGTTTGCACCGGCGGCGGGGCCGGGGCAATGTTGATCGGCGGCGGCGGCGCCACAATGGGCGGCGGCGGCACATTTTCCTGTTTAGGAGGTGGCGGCGGCGGCTCTTCCTCCTTGGGTTTATCTTCCTTGATGTCCACGGTGGTCACCTTGTTGATGACCTTCTTCGCCGCCTCGTAGGCGAGGCCCGTGACTAGCGCATAGCCGACGAAGACGTGGATCAGCGCGACAATGACAAGCGCGGTAATCTTATTACCGCTCATTTGCTGGTCAGCGTAAGCCATTCAGACGCATCACTCCATTACCAAGCCCCGGACGAATCCAAGGGCGACCATGGCCTTCGCAGTTGCGAAAACCATGACGAAACCTAAATTACCCACCCTGACGGCTGACAGCCCTTAACCCGTAGACTATGCGACGGAGGTCCGGGCCGAGGGGCGATTTTGTGTTTTTGCCCCGTTTTGCGAGCTTCCTTAGCGGCGAAGCCCACCCTGCGCAATGTCTTATGAACCTGACACAGGTTAACCGTCAATTCAGCCCGGCTGAGACGAAATTGTCGTCAAGCGACTTTGGGCCTGTCAATCGACACGCTTATACTCAATGCTCTTGCCACGGAGATACCGTCACATGTCATCGAAATTGCGCTCACTTGCGGCGGGGTTTGCCGGAATAGTGCTCTTTGCGCAGGCCGTTCCAGCACGGGCTCAGGAAGGCACGGCGGCTTCGGCCGGGGTAACTTACGCCGACATCGCAGACCTGGCCGATTCGTCAGGACTGGTGATCCATGCACAGATTCGAAAGTTGGTGCGGGTGGCTGACGAGAGGTCTCCCGGGCTTAAGCAGGGCATGGCACGCTTCTATGTGCAGGCCGACACCAAGGCCCTGCTCACGGGATCCACGCCGCTGGGCGAATCGGTTGCCTACCTTGTCGACCTGCCGCTCGACGCGCGCGGCAAGGCACCCAATCTCAAGAAGCAGGAGGTTCTTCTCTTCGCACGTGCGGTAAAGGGGCGCCCGGGAGAAATACAGCTCGTCTCGCCCGAAGCGCAGCAGCTGTGGACGCCCGAAGCCGATGCCGAAGTACGCCGCGTGCTGCAGGCCCTCGTCTCGCCCGACGCGCCGGCGAAAGTGACCGGGGTTCGTGAGATCCTCTACGTGCCCGGAACGCTGGCGGGGCAAGGCGAGACGCAGATCTTCCTGTCGACTAAGGATGGCTCGGCGGCGTCGATCACCGTGCGCCATGAGCCGGGGCGGCCGCCGATCTGGGGCGCGTCCTTCTCGGAACTCATCGCCGATGTCGGCAATCCGCCAAGGCGCGACACGCTCGAATGGTATCGCCTGGCCTGCTTCCTGCCCAATGCCCTGCCGCCCAAGGCCAACGTTTCGGAAGGCTTCGCGGCGCGGCGACAGGCAGAGTCCGATTATCGCATGGTGCTGGGTGAACTGGGCGTTTGCCGCCGGACGCTTGGGCAGGGCGTCTGAGGGGCGGCACCGTGAGGACAGCGGCGTTGGCGCAGTAGTTCTGCGGCAAGATTGGGTGTCGGCGCGGGAAGGTACTGGCAATTCCGTCCGGCGTCGCCTAGGGCGCGCTCCCGAAAGGGAAGTCCATGGTAGAACCGCTCAATATCGCACTCGCAGGTCTGGGTACCGTCGGTACCGGTGTCGTCCGTCTCATCGAGACCAACGCGGAGCTGATTGCCCGCCGTGCGGGGCGTCCGATTCGGATCGCCGCGGTAAGCGCGCGCGACCGCACCAAGGATCGCGGCGTCGACCTGACGCAGTACACCTGGGAAGACGATCCGGCAGCGCTTGCCGCCCGCGAGGATGTCGATGTCGTCGTCGAACTGGTCGGCGGCTCGGATGGACCTGCCCTGTCGCTCGCGCGCAAGGCGATTGGCAATGGCAAGGGGCTGGTTACCGCCAACAAGGCGATGATCGCCCATCACGGACTGGAACTGGCCTCGGCTGCCGAATCCGCCGGCGTGGCCCTGAAGTTCGAAGCCGCGGTTGCCGGCGGCATCCCGGTCATCAAGGGTCTGAGCGAAGGCGCCGCCGCGAACAAGATCGAGCGCGTCTACGGGATTCTCAACGGCACCTGCAATTACATCCTCTCCACGATGGAGGATACCGGCCGCGATTTCACCGATGTTCTCGAGGAAGCACAGCGTCTGGGCTATGCGGAAGCGGACCCGACCTTCGACATCGAGGGCATCGACGCCGCGCACAAGCTGTCGATCCTTGCTGCGATTGCCTTCGGTTCCCGCCTGCGCTTCGACGCCGTCGAGACCATGGGCGTTTCGCCGGTCAAGGCTGCGGACATCGAGCAGGCCCGTTCGCTGGGCTACGTCATTCGCCTGATCGGGATGGCCGAGATCGATCGCCTCGATGGCGGTGTGGGCCTGTTCCAGCGCGTGCGGCCGCATCTTGTCCCGATCGATCATCCGCTCGCGCATGTCGACGGTGCGACCAATGCGGTCGTCGCCGAAGGCAATTTCATGGGCCGCCTCCTGTTCCAGGGTGCCGGTGCCGGTGACGGACCGACCGCCAGCGCCGTGGTTGCGGACATCATCGACATCGCCCGCGGCGAAAAGGGAGCGGCCTTCTCGATGCCCGCAAGCGAGCTCGAGGACATTGCGCCGGCACCGACCGGCCATCGGTTCGGCCGTTCCTACCTGCGCTTCATCGTCCACGACCGTCCGGGCGTGCTTGCCGAGATCACCGCAGCCATGCGCGATGCCGGCGTCTCGATCGAGAGCCTGATCCAGAAGGCGCCTTCGGACGATGCCGGCGAAGTCATCATCGCCGTGGTCACGCACGAGGGGCCGGAATCGGCCGTTACCGAGGCCATGCGCATTCTGGATGGCTCGGACAACCTGGCCGCGCAGCCGCTGGTCATGCAGATCATCGCCAACTGATGGCGCGGTGAGGTCAAGCGCGGGGGAGGTTTCCTCGCACCAGGCTCCCGTCTGCCGCCGTCAGTCGGCGCGCATCTCGCCCTTGGCGATCTTGTCGGCGTCCGAGCCTTCCGGCGCTTGGGGGATCGACGAGAGATCGATGATGTAAGGGCGGGTGACGCTGCCGAAACCCATCGTCGCCTTGCCCTTGAAGATGCCGTTTCCGGCAACGTCGGGCGCGCGAAGCTGGCCGTCGTCCAGCGCTTCCTTCGAATTGGGATCGCTGTCGGCCGTCGACGGCATGCGGAATTCGTCCTGCTTGGGTGCGCAGACGACGATGTCGCCGCGACGCTCGGGCGTCGAACAGCGATTGGTCAACTTGTCGGGCGTTACGCGACCGCGCGCCATCATCTTTTCCGCTAATTCTCGGTCGGCTTCGCTCACCTGTGCAATTGTCGGGACTGGAGCGAATGCAATAAGCGCGAAAACGAACGGCCACCTTCTCGACAATTTCAATTCCTCTGTCTAAGCGGTCCGAACCTTTCCTCCTCGGATTAATCCGGAGTGAACATGTCCGACAAGAAAACTCCTGCAAGTAAAGTTCTCGACCGCGTCCTCGTTCTCGAAATGGTGCGCGTTACTGAGGCGGCAGCCATTGCCGCTTCCGAACTCATTGGTCGCGGTGATGAGAAAGCCGCCGATCATGCCGCCGTCGAGGCCATGCGCAAGGCTTTTGACGAACTTTATATCGACGGGACTGTCGTGATCGGCGAGGGGGAGCGTGACGAGGCTCCCATGCTTTTCATCGGCGAGAAGGTTGGCGGTGCTCCCGATCGGGGGCCGAAGATCGACATCGCCCTCGATCCGCTGGAAGGCACGACGATCACGGCCAAGGCCGGACCGAACGCGCTGGCCGTCCTCGCTGCCGCCGAAGAAGGTGGCCTGCTGAACGCACCCGACGTCTACATGGACAAGCTGGCCGTGGGGCCGGGCTATCCCGAGGGCGTGATCGACCTCGACAAGACGCCGACCGAGAACATCAAGTCGATTGCTGCGGCCAAGGGCGTGGATCCGCACGAGATCATCGTGTGCGTACTCGACCGTCCGCGCCATGCGGACCTGATCGAGGAACTGCGCGAGATCGGCTGCGGCATCCAGCTCATTCCCGATGGCGACGTTGCCGGCGTGATCGCGGTGACCGACGAGACGACCACCATCGACGTTTACATGGGTTCGGGAGGCGCGCCCGAGGGCGTTCTGGCCGCCGCTGCGCTTCGCTGCGTGGGCGGGCAGATGCAGGGCCGCCTGCTGTTCCGCAACGACGATGAGCGGGCCCGTGCGCGCAAGTGGGGCATCGAGGATCTGAACAAGATCTACACGCTCGGCGAACTGGCCAAGGGCGACTGCATATTCGCGGCGACCGGTGTGACCAGCGGCTCGCTGCTCGATGGCGTCAAGCGCCTCAAGGGCGGCAAGATGACGACCGAAAGTGTCGTCATGCGCGCAAGTTCGGGGACTGTGCGCTGGATCAAGGGCGAACACCGCCACTGATCGCGTCGTCCTGACGATTCAGGCAGTTAGGGCCGGGTCCGTTGGTGCGGGTCCGGCCTTGCCGCTTGTGGCGGGGGAGAAAAACCTGCCGCGCTCTATTGCAATCGGATGACGCATGGCTAGAGGCCTGCGCCATCAGCCCAAAAACTATCGGCCGTCTCGGGGATTCGCGATGAAGATCATGTCCGGCAACAGCAACCTTCCGCTCGCGCGCGCTATCGCGGGATATCTCGAGTTGCCGCTAACCGACGCCAGCGTCCGGCGCTTTGCCGACGAGGAAATCTTCGTCGAGATTCACGAGAACGTGCGCGGCGAGGACGTCTTCGTCGTCCAGCCGACGAGCTTTCCGGCCAATGACAACCTGATGGAACTGCTGATCGGCATCGACGCGCTGCGCCGCGCTTCGGCAAAGCGGATCACGGCGGTCGTTCCCTACTTCGGCTATGCCCGCCAGGACCGCAAGCCGGGACCGCGCACGCCGATCTCGGCGAAGCTCGTTGCCAATCTGATCACCGAGGCCGGGGCCGACCGCGTTCTCTCGGTCGATCTGCACGCCGGGCAGATCCAGGGCTTCTTCGATATCCCGACCGACAACCTCTTTGCAGCGCCGGTCATGGCGGCCGATATCCAGGCCCGCTACGGCGACCAGTCGCTTATGGTGGTCTCGCCGGACGTCGGCGGCGTGGTCCGCGCCCGCGCGCTGGCCAAGCGTCTCGACAATGCGCCGCTGGCCATCGTCGACAAGCGCCGCGACCGCCCGGGGCAGTCCGAGGTCATGAATATCATCGGCGACGTCAAGGGCCGCGCCTGCATCCTGATCGACGACATCATCGATTCGGGCGGGACCCTGTGCAATGCCGCGCAGGCGCTGATGGACGAGGGCGCAGTCAGCGTCACTGCCTACATCACCCACGGCGTGCTTTCGGGCGCAGCGGTTTCGCGCGTGAACAATTCGGCGCTCAAGGAACTGGTGATCACCGATTCGATCCAGGCCACCGATGCCGCGCGCGAATCGGATCGCATCCGGATCCTGACCATCGCACCGCTGATCGGCGAGGCGATTCGCCGTATCGCCGACGAAAGCTCGGTTTCCAGCCTTTTCGACTGAGGTCGATCCACTTCGGATCAATTGATGAAGGACTGGCGCTGCAAGAGCGGCGTCGGTCCTGTCAGGCCCAGGGCCTGTCTTGGCCGGGCTGGAGCCGCTTGAGCGCTTCCAGCCTGCGGGCCTGCCGCGATTCCAGCGCCAGGGTCAGGATCGGCTGCGGTGTGCTCTGGAACTGGCGCGGCGACATTCCGAACAATTCGGTGAACTCATGGATGAGGTGGCTCTCGTCGTAATAGCGCAGCGCGATCTCGTCGCCTTCGTTCCTGTCCGCCACCCCGCGCAAATGACTGGCCATGTCGAGCGCGCGCGCACGCCGCAGCACTTGCTTGGGTGACATGCCGAAGTCGCGGTTGATCATGCGTTCGAGCTTGCGGCGCTCGACGCCGCAATCGCGCGCGGCCTGGGCGACGGTGATGTTCGGGTTGCTGAAAGCCAGCTCTTCGAATCGGGAGGTCACCGGATCGGGATGCCTGGCGTCAATCTGATCGATCCGGCGTCGCACCATGTTTTCAAGCGCTTGCAGCCAATCTTCGGGAGATCCGTCCGGATCGATGTTCGACAGGATTTTGGCAGAGGGCGATTTGACCGCGTCGGTCACGACCAGCCGGTCCACGAACTCGCGCACGTGGAGACCCTGCAGTGTAAGGCAGGCGCCCGGACGCAGGATCAGGCCGAGGCTCGTGAAGCTGCCGGTTACCGAGACGGGCATCCGCCGCGACTGCGGCCCGAAGAACAGGGCAGCCTTGCCGAAATGCTCGGGGCCGGTAGCGGTCACCGCCCGCCAATCGCCCGCAAGCTGGATGCGAAGGCAGGCGGTGTCGTTGAACAGCCCGCAGGACAACTGATAATCTTCGGGCGCGGTAACTTTGGTCACGTAGAGGCGGCCCACCCACGGAGCCAGGTCCGGTGCGGGTGCCCGGTTATAGGAGAGGGGCTGGCCTCCGCTGGTCACCCCTTGTTCCGGTTCGATGGACGTATCCACAGCCGGACGTTTCTTGCGATGCATGCCCCTCTTTCGTTAAGTTAAAAGCCCTTAACCATGAAATACGATGCCGCTCCAAGTGTCGCAATGGAGGAAATCTATACATTCGTTCCATCCGACCTGCAATTTTCTTACAGGTACTGCAGGTAATATATTGCCGCTTGACCAGCCCGGAATGCTGCAGGCAGAGGGTGCTCATGAAGATCGATCAGGACCTCGCCCTTGCCCTGCGTCTGGCGGATGCTGCCGGTGATGCCATTCGTCCGCATTTCCGCTCGGGGCTCGATGCAGAGCGCAAGGAAGACGCCTCGCCGGTAACCGTGGCCGACCGCGCCGCCGAAGAGGCGATGCGCCGGATCCTCAAGGCGGAAGTGCCGCGCGACGAGATCGTCGGCGAGGAATTCGGCACCGAGGCCGGGACTTCGGGGCGGAGCTGGGTCCTCGATCCCATCGACGGCACCGTGTCGTTTCTGGCCGGCCGGCCGATCTTCGGCACCCTGATCGCCCTGCTGGTGGATGGCTGGCCCGTGATGGGCGTGATCGATCAGCCGATTCTCGGCGAGCGGTGGGTCGGTGCCAGCGGCATGGCGACCACGTTCAATGGCCGTGAAGTGCGGACACGGCCCTGCCGCCAGCTCTCCGATGCCATGCTGGCCACAACCGGTCCGCAATACTTCGACGACCACCAGGGCGACCACTTCATGGCGCTTGCGGCCCGCACCGACCATCGCCGGATGATGATGGGCGGGGACTGCTACAACTACGGTCTGCTTGCATCCGGCCAGATCGACCTCGTCTGCGAGGCCGGGCTGAAGCTGCACGACTGGGCCGCTCTCGTGCCGATCGTTGAAGGTGCGGGCGGGACCATGTGCGACTGGAACGGCGATCCGCTCCATGCCGCTTCGGGCGGTGAGGTCCTGGCGATCGGCGATCCGGCCCGGCTGGAAGACGTCGTCGAGGCGCTGGCCTGCCATCACTGACCGGTTGCGACGCGAGAAGGTGACGCGGCTGCGGCTCTTCGTTTACGGCACGCTTCAACCCCGCGCGGGAACCCGGATGGGCGCGTGGATCGCCGCGCGCTGCCAGACCAGCGCAGATGCGAGCCTCCCTGGACAAATCCATGCGATCCGCAGCGGCAACGGCTGGTTCCCCGCGCTGGTCCCGGCTGCGTCGGCGCATCGTGTGCGCGGTACCTTGTGTGAGCTCGAACTCGCACCCGGTGAACTTTCGCTGCTCGATCGCTATGAAGGCGCCGAATACCGCCGCGCGGCGATGCCGGTGCTTATCGGCAAAGGCGGGCGGGTCGCGGCGCAGGTCTATACTCTGGCGGATACCGCTGCCCGCTCATGCCCGCCCGATAGCCGGCGGCGATTACCTCGCGTGGTTGGAGGAAAGCCGGTTGAGTGCCTTCACCACGCTGCGCAACGGGGCCTGAACGCCGCTCGGCGGCGTCTTCGCGCTTGCCTTGCGGCGATCTTCCCACTAAGGGCGCGACCTTCAATCGACACGGTCGAATCTCCGCGACGGGGATTCGGCGTGCTGGTCTGGCCATGAAGGGCTGCCACGGCTGGTGCGACGTGTCCCTGAAAAGGAGTCGAAAATGCCCAAGTTGAAGACGAAGAGCGGCGTCAAGAAGCGCTTCAAGCTCACCGCCACCGGCAAGGTGAAGCACGGCGTTGCCGGCAAGCGTCACCGCCTGATTAGCCATAACGGCAAGTACATCCGCCAGAATCGCGGCACCGAGGTCATTTCCGACGCCGATGCCAAGACGATCAAGAAGTGGGCGCCCTACGGGCTCAACTGAGGAGTACTGACCGATGAGCCGTATCAAGAGGGGTGTTACCACCCGCGCCAAGCACAAGCGTATTCTGGACCAGGCCAAGGGCTACCGCGGCCGCCGCAAGAATACGATCCGCGTCGCTCGCCAGGCCGTCGAAAAGGCCGGCCAGTACGCCTATCGCGACCGCAAGGTTAAGAAGCGGACTTTCCGCGCGCTCTGGATCCAGCGTATCAACGCTGCCGTCCGCGCCGAAGGCCTGACCTACTCGCAGTTCATTCACGGCGCCAAGCTCGCCGGTATCGAACTCGACCGCAAGACGATGGCCGACCTCGCCATGAACGAAGGTTCGGTTTTCTCGGCGGTGATCAAGCAGGCAAAGGAAGCGCTTCCGGCCTGATCGGAATCGTTTTTAAGCCGGGCCGATTGGCCCGGACCGAGATCGGAGAATGGGCGCGGATGCATAAATCCGCGCCCATTTTCTTGCGTGTTTACAACTTTGCGTTAGGTTTGCCGGTCCAGCTAGGAGCTTGAAAGGATGCCCCCGTCCTGCAAGGTAACTGCGGAATACATGAGTACCTCTCCGAGGTTGCTGCGCTATTTTGCAGGTGTGTTCCTCATCGAGATCGAAGTCGAAGGCGACGGCTTCATCGAAGATTTCATGTTCCCTGACTGGGCCACCCTGCGCTTCAATCACGTACCGCTGGTTGGCGGCGCCACGCGCGACGGCCAGGCTCTGGGTACGGCGACTTTCTCCGTCTCCGGGCCGCGCACGCAGGAGGCTTACCTGCGAACGGGGACCATTCGCCAGTGGGGCGTCCTGCTTCATCCGCTTGGCTGGGCCCTGCTGGTCGGGGCGCCCGCGCATAAATATGCCAATCGGCTGGCCGATGGCATGACCGATCCCGCATTCGCAAAGTTCAGGCCCCTGGCCGAAATCCTGTTTGGTCCCGAGCCGGACAGGCAAGGGGAACTTGACCGCCTCACCGACTTTTTCGACGGGCTCGAGCAGCTGCGCGACCCTTCCGCCCGCAGCATCGCCGAAGTCTATGAGGCGCTGTATGATCCGGAGATCGAGACGGTGCCGGAGCTGGTCGAGCGTTCGGGCGTCAGCCGCCGCACGCTGGAGCGCCTGTGCCAGCGGGCCTTCGGCTTCTCACCCAAGACCCTGCTGCGCCGCGAGAGGTTCCTGCGCAGCCTTACCCACTTCACCGTCGACCCGACCCTCAGGTGGATGGGGGCAATGGATGCGGCCTATCACGACCAAGCCCAGTTCGTGCGCGACTTCCGGGAATTCATGGGCATGACCCCCTCGGAATACGGGCAATTGTCCAAGCCGGTCGTCGAGCCGGTCATCCGTGAACGCACGCGCTATGCCCGCCAAGTCGCGCTCGAGTTGAAGGAAGGTGCGAGCTGGCACGGGATCAAGCCCGACTTGTGAAGAATTGCGCCTTCGCACCGCGCTATCCTGCTCTTTCGTTGCGATTCGCGGCTGACCTGCCTAAGGACCGCGGCTCGATACCAGCAACGCAGCAGGCAGACGACACGTGGACTACGCAGCAACCGGCCAGGAGGCGCTCTCGCGGATAGCGGGGGCATCCGATCTCGATACGCTGGAGGCGCTGCGCGTCGAGTTTCTGGGCAAGCAGGGCTCGATCTCCGGCCTGCTCAAAACCCTGGGCAAGATGAGCCCGGACGAGCGCAAGGCCGAAGGCCCCAAGATCCACGGCTTGCGCGAAAGCGTGACCGAGGCGTTGACCTCGCGCAAGGAAGCGCTCGAAACCGCCGCTCTCGACGCCCGCCTCGCTTCGGAGACCATCGATCTTTCGCTGCCCGCGCCCGACCAGCCGCGCGGATCCGTGCACCCGGTTTCGCAGGTCATGGACGAACTGGCCGAAGTCTTCGCCGACATGGGCTTTGCCGTTGCCACTGGCCCCGAAATCGAGGACGACTGGCACAACTTCACCGCGCTCAACATGCCCGAGAGCCATCCGGCGCGTGCGATGCACGACACTTTCTATTTCCCCGATCACAACGATGACGGGCGCGAGATGCTGCTGCGCACGCATACTTCGCCGGTGCAGATCCGTTCGATGATCGCGCAAGGTGCGCCGCTGCGGGTGATCGCGCCGGGCCGTGTCTATCGCTCGGACAGCGATGCCACCCATACGCCCATGTTCCACCAGATCGAAGGCCTCGTGATCGACAAGGGCATTCACCTGGGACACCTCAAGTGGACGCTCGAAACTTTCCTCAAGGCCTTCTTCGAGCGTGACGACATCGTCCTGCGCCTGCGTCCCAGCTACTTCCCCTTCACCGAGCCTTCGGTCGAAGTCGACGTGGGCTATGCCTACGAAGGCGGCCGCCGCGTCGTGGGCGGATCGGGCGATGCGCCGGGGCACGCCTGGATGGAAGTGCTCGGTTCGGGCATGGTCAATCGCCGCGTCATCGAGGCTGGCGGGCTCGATCCCGACGAATGGCAAGGCTTTGCCTTCGGTACCGGCGTCGATCGACTTGCCATGCTGAAATACGGCATGGACGACTTGCGCGCCTTCTTCGACGGCGACGTTCGCTGGCTCTCTCACTACGGATTCTCCGCCCTCGACGTGCCGACCCTCTCGGGCGGCGTCGGTACGCCGGCCTGAGCGGAAGGAAAGAACACATGAAATTCTCGCTCGTCTGGCTCAAGCGCTACATCGAAACCGAAGCGACCGTCGAGGAAGTGGCGGCAACGCTCAATGCCATCGGCCTTGAAGTCGAAGGCATCGAAGACCCGGCCGCCAGGCTCGCCGGCTTCCGCGTCGCCAGGGTCCTGACTGCCGCGCGTCATCCAGATGCCGACAAGCTGCAGGTGCTGACGGTCGATACCGGAGACGGCGATCCGCTTCAGGTGGTCTGCGGTGCGCCCAATGCGCGCGCCGGCCTCGTCGGCGTGCTGGGACTGCCCGGCGCGACGGTTCCGGCCAACGGCATGGTGCTCAAGGTTGCCGCGGTGCGCGGCGTCGAATCGAACGGCATGATGTGCTCCACGCGCGAGCTGGAGCTGGGCGATGACCACGACGGCATCATCGAATTGCCCGAAGATGCGCCGGTCGGCACCGATTTCGCCGCCTATCACGGCGCCAGTCCGATCATCGAAGTGGCGATCACGCCCAACCGGCCCGACTGCATGGGGCTCTTCGGCATTGCCCGCGATCTGGCCGCGGCCGGTCTCGGCACGCTCAAGCCGATGAAGGTGGAGCCTGTCGAAGGCACGTTCCCGTGCCCGGTCGAGATCCGCACCGACGATCCGGAAGGCTGTCCGGCCTTCTACGGCCGCGTCATCAAGGGCGTGAAGAACGGCCCGTCGCCGCAGTGGCTGCAGGACCAGCTGCTCTCGGCAGGTCAGCGTCCGATTTCGGCGCTGGTCGACATCACCAATTATCTCATGCTTGGCCACGGCCGCCCGGCCCATGCCTACGATCTGGCCAGGCTTTCCGGTCCCGTGGTCGCCCGCCGCGCCCGCGATGGAGAGACCGTCGTTGCGCTGAACGAGAAGAGCTACACGCTCGATGGCGAGATGACCGTGATCGCCGACGACAGCGGCGTGCATGACATTGCCGGCATCATGGGCGGCGAGCATTCGGGCTGTTCGGACGAGACGACCGACGTCCTGCTCGAGATCGCCTATTTCGATCCGGTCCGCATCGCCAAGACGGGGCGCAAGCTCAATCTCACCTCGGATGCGCGCAGCCGCTTCGAGCGCGGCATAGATCCGCAGTTCCTCGATACCGGTCTCGATTACCTGACGACGTTGATCCAGATGATCTGCGGCGGTGAGGCTTCGCACGTGGTTCGCGCCGGTGCGGCGCCGGCTACGCCCAGGATCGTCCATTTCGAGCCCGGTCTGACAGAGCAGCTCGGCGGCGTTGTGGTGAAGCCGGAGGAGCAACAGCGAATCCTCGAGGCGCTGGGCTTCTCGGTGGTCGTCGAGGAAGCGAATTTCGACAAGGCCTGGGCCGTGACTGTCCCGGGCTGGCGTCCGGATATCGACGGCGCGCCCGACATCGTCGAGGAAGTGGTGCGCATTCACGGGCTCGACAAGGTGGAGAGCGTGGCCCTGCCGCGTGCCGACGGTGTCGCCCTGCCGACCGCCACGGCCATGCAGCAGCTCGAACGCCGCGTTCGCCGCGCTGCCGCAGCGCGCGGGATGCATGAGGCGGTGACCTGGTCGTTCCTTCCCGAAGCGGAAGCGGCAGCCTTTGCCGATGGCGAGGGCCCCCTTTGGACCTTGTCCAATCCGATCAGCGAGGACATGAAAGTCATGCGCCCTTCGCTGCTGCCGGGCCTGCTTTCCGCCGCTCGCCGCAATCTGGACCGCGGCGCCGCCAGTCTGCGCCTGTTCGAGATTGGCCGCCGCTATCTGCGCGGCAAGGCGGGCATGAGCGACGAGCGCCTGACCCTCGGTGTGGTGCTTGCAGGCGAGAAGACGCCGCGCGGCTGGGCATCGGGCAAGGCGACTGCCTTCGACGCCTTCGACGCCAAGGGCGAAGTGCTGGCCCTGCTTGCCGAAGCAGGCGCCCCTGCCGACAAGCTCCAGGTCATGGGTGAGGCCGGGCCGCAGTTCCATCCCGGCCAATCGGCCACGCTGCGCCTTGGGCCCAAGAACGTGCTGGCCCGGTTCGGCATGATCCATCCCGGGGTGGCGAAGCAGTTCGACATCGACGGGCCGGTGGCCCTGGCCGAGATCTATCTCGACGCCATCCCGGCGAAGAAGGGCGCGGCCAGTTTCGCCCGCATCAAATATGCGCCGCCTGCGCTCCAGGCGATCACGCGCGACTTCGCCTTCCTCGTGCCGGCCGAAACGCCCGCGGGCGATCTCGTGCGGCTGGTGCAGGGTGCGGACAAGGCCAACATCGTCTCGGCCCGGCTCTTCGACGATTTCCGCGGCACGGGCGTTCCCGAGGGACAGAAGTCGCTGGCCCTTGAAGTGACGCTCCAGCCGCAGGAGAAGAGCTACAAGGAAGAAGACCTCAAGGCGATTGCCGACAAGGTAACCGCCGCGGCCGCCAAGCTCGGGGCCGTTCTTCGCGGCTGACAGACACGGACAGGAGATCGCCGGTGCCGGAAGTGGAATTGCTGACTATCGGTTCCGGCGATCTGACTGCCCGGATCAACCCTTTCGGGGCCGAGTTGTGGTCGCTGACCGATGCCCTCGGGCGCGAGTTCATGACCGATGCCGATCCGGCGTTCTGGGGCGGCCATGCTCCGCTGCTGTTCCCCATCGTCGGCGCGCTCAATGGTGACAGGTACCTGCTCGAGGGGCTGGAATACGCACTGCCCAAGCACGGCTTTGCCCGCAATTCCCTGTTCGAAACAATCGCAGCAGAAGAGAGCCGCGCCTGCTTTCGGCTGACGGACAGTGAGGCGACGCGCGCGGTCTATCCCTTCGCCTTCGCGCTGGAGGTGGAGTTCCGCCTGGAGGGCATGACGCTGCACATGACGGCGACGGTCCGCAACACCGGCGAAGCGCAGTTGCCTTTCAGCTTCGGCTATCATCCCGCCTTTGCCTGGCCGCTGCCCGGCGGGTCGGAAAAGGCCGATCACGTCATTGCCTTCGCCGAGCCCGAGCCGCAGCCGATCCGGCGAATCGATCCGCCAAGCGGCCTGCTGCTTTCCGAAGTCTTCGAATCCCCGGTCGAGGGGCATCATCTGGAACTCGATGCCGCGCTGTTCGAGCCGGATGCGATGATCTGGGACGCGCCGACGAGCCGTTCGCTGACTTTCGGGACGCCCGGCGGCTCGCAGCTTGCCATCGCCTTTCCCGATACGCCGATGCTGGGCATCTGGCAGAAACCCGGCGCACGCTACTTGTGCATCGAGCCCTGGCAGGGCCATGCCGATCCGGTGGGATTCGCTGGAGAGTTCCGCAGCAAGCCGGGGATCGTCGAACTCGAACCCGGCGCCAGCCGTTCGTTCCGCATGGATGTGACCGTCCTGACGGCCGATTGAAGGAGATCAATATGAAGACCGTTCTCGTCACCGGTGCCACGGCCGGTATCGGCGAAGCCTGTGCCCGCGCTTTCGTGAAAGCGGGTTGGCGCGTGGTGGCTACCGGCCGCCGGGCGGAGCGGCTCGAGGCTCTGGCAAGCGAGCTGGGGGCGGACAAGGTCCACCCTTGCGTATTCGACGTGCGCGATGAAGCAGCCCGCGACGCTGCATTGGCCGCGCTTCCCGAAGATTTTGCGCAGATCGACTGCCTCGTGAACAATGCCGGGCTCGCGCTCGGCACCCAGCCGGCGCAAAAGTCCGATCTCGCCGAATGGAAGACGATGATCGAGACCAACGTGACGTCGCTGGTCTCGCTCACCCACAAGCTCTTGCCGGCGCTGATCGAACGCAAGGCGGTGATCGTGAACCTTTCCTCGGTTGCGGCGACCTACCCCTACACCGGCGGCAACGTCTATGGCGGAACCAAGGCCTTCGTGCGCCAGTTCTCGCTGGGCCTGCGCTCGGACCTGTCGGGCACCGGCGTGCGCGTGACCTCGATCGAGCCGGGCATGGTCGAGACCGAGTTTACCGTCATCCGCACCGGCGGCGACAAGGAGGCCTCGGACCGCCTCTATGCCGGGGTGAACCCGTTGACGGGGGCGGATATCGCCGATGTCGTGCTGTGGGTCGCCAGCCAGCCGCCGCACGTCAATATCAATGCTCTTGAGCTCATGCCGGTCAACCAGTCCTTCGCCGGTTTCCAGGTTGCCCGCGAAGGATAGGCGCGCGAAAGTTGCGGTAAGGCGCGCGCCCCACTAAAGGCGCGCCCATGACTGCATCGCGCCGCACCTTCGCCATTATCTCGCATCCTGACGCGGGCAAGACGACCCTGACCGAGAAGCTCCTGCTTCAGGGCGGGGCGATTCACCTTGCCGGACAGGTCAAGGCGCGCGGCCAGGCGCGCCGCGCGCGCTCGGACTGGATGAAGATCGAACAGCAGCGCGGCATCTCGGTGACCAGCTCGGTCATGACTTTCGAGCGTACCGATGCCGATGGCAACACGATCACATTCAACCTGCTCGACACGCCGGGCCACGAAGACTTCTCCGAGGACACCTACCGCACGCTAACCGCGGTCGATTCGGCGATCATGGTCATCGACGCGGCCAAGGGCATCGAGCCGCAGACCCGCAAGCTGTTCGAGGTCTGTCGTCTGCGGTCGGTGCCGATCATCACTTTCGTCAACAAGGTCGACCGCGAAGGCCGGGCCTGTTTCGACCTGCTCGACGAAGTGGCCGACATGCTTGCGCTCGATGTCTGCCCGATGTCGTGGCCGGTCGGCATGGGTGGCCTCTTCCAGGGCATTCTCGATCTCAAGAGCGGCAAGGTCAGCCGTCCGGAAGGCGGCAGCAAGGAATTCCTCGGCAAGGTCGACGAAAACGTCGAACTGCCCGAGGAAGTCGCGGAGGAAATCGAGCTGGCCCAGGCCGGCTATCCCGAATTCGACATCGAGGCCTATCGCGGGGGCGACCTGACTCCGGTGTTCTTCGGTTCCGCGCTCAAGAACTTCGGCGTGGTCGAACTGATCGAGGCGATCGCCAACTTCGCGCCGCCGCCGCGCCCGCAGCCGACCGAGGCAGGGCCGGTCGATCCCGAGCACAAGGAAGTCACTGGCTTCATCTTCAAGGTCCAGGCCAACATGGACCCGATGCACCGCGACCGCATCGCCTTCATGCGGCTGGTCTCGGGCACCTTCAAGCGCGGGATGAAGCTGACGCCGTCGGGGCTGGGCAAGCCGATCGCGGTGCACTCGCCGATCCTCTTCTTCGCGCAGGACCGTGAGATCGCGGACAGCGCCGAGCCTGGCGATATCATCGGAATCCCCAACCACGGCACCTTGCGCGTCGGCGATACCCTGTCCGAGAAGAACCAGATCCGCTTCACCGGCCTGCCCAACTTCGCGCCGGAAATCCTGCGGCGCGTCGCGCTCAGGGATCCGACCAAGACCAAGCAGCTGCGCAAGGCGCTCGACGACCTGTCCGAAGAGGGCGTGATCCAGGTCTTCTATCCGGAGATCGGCTCGCAGTGGATCGTCGGCGTCGTCGGCCAGCTCCAGCTCGACGTGCTGATCTCGCGGCTGGAGGCCGAGTACAAGGTCGAGGCGGTGCTCGAGGCATCGCCCTTCGACACGGCGCGCTGGATCAAGGGCGACGACAAGGCGCTCCGGGACTTTGCGGATTTCAACAAGATGAACCTCGCCAAGGACCGCGACGGCGATCCGGTGTTCATGGCCAAGTCCGCCTGGGACGTCAGCTACCAGCAGGAACGCAATCCCGATCTGACCTTCAGCGCCACCAAGGAGCGTTGATCCGGCCGCTGAGCAGGGAACTCTCCCCCTCTCTCGCGGATTGATCCTGTACAGACCTTGGCAGCTCCGGATCGTCGGAGATACTCTGCTGCAAGGGCGGCCCGGTCGGGGGCGGCAGGAGCGGTTTCGCGCGTGAAGATCAGGTTCGCCAGCTACAACATCCACAAGGCGGTCGGTCTCGATCGCCGACGCGACCATGAGCGCATCCTGCGCATCCTGCGCGAAGTCGATGCCGATATCGTGGCCCTGCAGGAGGTCGACCGTCGCTTCGGCAGGCGGATGACGGCGCTGCCCCTCGACGCGATCCACGATGCGACGGATTACCGTCCGGTCCCGATGTCGATGAAACCCGACAGTCTGGGCTGGCACGGGAACGCGATCCTCGTGCGCAAGGGCATAGACATTGTCGAAGCGGCGCCCGTACCCTTGCCGGTCCTGGAGCCGCGCGGGGCGGTGCGGGCCGATCTCATGGTGGAAGGCCATCGTTTCCGTGTGGTGGGCATGCACCTCGACCTGTCGGGCCTTCGCCGACGCCACCAGATCCGCAGCGTCCTTACCCATGTTGCCGAGTGCGATCACGATTGCCCCACGGTGCTGATGGGCGATCTCAACGAATGGGCCGTCCACGGTGGCTGTTTTCGTGAATTCGACGCCAGTTGGCAGATCCTTGCGCCAGGGCAGAGTTTCCCTGCGCGCAGGCCGATTGCCCGGCTGGATCGCATTATCGTGTCGCGTCAATGGGAAGTGCTCGAAGCGAAGGTCCACCATAGTCCGCTATCGGCGGTCGGATCGGACCACCTGCCCGTCCATGCCTCGCTGGTGTTGCCTAAAAAATAGGCAACTGCTCAGGAATCAGGCGTTGACCTGTGCCTGAGTTGAGGCAGACGCGTTCGAGTCCGCCTTGAATCTTGCCATTCCGTAAATTGGCACGCTGCTTGCTTATCCAGTCTGCAGCCGGCGCTGGGCCGGTGACAAACAGGGGATAGGCATGAAGTTCATCATAGCCATCATCAAGCCCTTCAAGCTCGACGAAGTTCGAGAAGCGCTGGGTGCGATCGGTGTCGCAGGCATGACCGTGTCCGAGGTGAAGGGATTCGGGCGCCAGAAGGGCCAGACGGAAATCTATCGTGGGGCCGAGTATTCGACCAACATGCTGCCGAAGGTGAAGATCGAGGTCGCCGCGACCGACGATCTGGCCGCCAAGATCGTGGAAACGATCCAGCAGGTAGCAAGCACCGAAGCAATCGGCGACGGCAAGATCTTTGTCCTCGACCTTGCTGCGGCTGTGCGTATCCGCACCGGCGAATCCGGCGACACCGCGCTTTGACAGGCGCTTCCGACAGGAGGGAATCCACGATGATCCGCAAGATGATTTGCGGCGCTGGCGTACTCGGTGCGTCCATGTTCGCCGCCATGCCCGCCTGGGCCCAGGAAGCCGCCGCTGCGGCCGCTCCGGTGCCCAACCCCGGTAACAATGCCTGGATGATGACCTCGACCGTCCTGGTCCTGCTCATGATCCTGCCCGGCCTTGCCCTGTTCTACGGCGGCCTGACCCGCTCGAAGAACATGCTTTCGACCATGACCCAGATCGGCGCGGCGGCTGCGCTCGCCATGATCATCTGGGTGGTCTATGGTTACTCGACCGCTTTCGGCCCCGAAGGCAACGCCTTCTTCAGCTGGGGCAACGCGTTCCTGGCGAACACCACGCCGGACAGCACGGCCGCCACGTTCTCTGACGAAGTCATCAGCGAATACGTCTTCATCTGCTTCCAGATGACCTTCGCCGCGATCACCGCCGCCCTCGTCCTGGGCGCGACGGTCGAGCGCATGAAGTTCTCGGCAGTGATGGCTTTCACCGCTGTGTGGCTCACCATCGTCTATTTCCCGATCGCGCACATGGTGTGGGCGGGCGGCGGCCTTCTCTTCGAGATGGGCGCTCTCGACTTCGCCGGTGGTACGGTCGTTCACATCAACGCCGGTGTCTCGGCTCTCGTTGCCGCGCTGATCCTCGGCAAGCGCAAGGGCTACCCGAGCGAACCGATGCCGCCGCACTCCATGACGCTGACCATGGTCGGCACCGGCCTGCTGTGGGTGGGTTGGTTCGGCTTCAACGCCGGTTCCGAACTCGAGGCTGACGGCACCGCCGGCCTCGCCATGATCAACACTTTCGTCGCCACCGCTTCGGCCGGCCTGTTCTGGATGCTTGCCGAGCGTTTCTCGGGCCACAAGGGTTCGGCACTGGGCTTCTGCTCGGGCATCGTCGCCGGCCTCGTCGCCGTCACCCCGGCAGCTGGCAACTCGGGCCCGTTCGGCGCGATCGTGCTTGGCGCCATCGCTTCGATCATCTGCTTCATCATGGTTTCGAAGGTGAAGCCGGCCCTCGGCTACGATGACTCGCTCGACGCTTTCGGCGTCCACGGCATCGGCGGCATCGTCGGCGCCATCGGCACCGGCTTTGTCTATCAGCCGGGCCTTGGCGGACCGGGCGACGGTTCGACCGCGATGGGCGCCCAGGTGTGGATCCAGATCCAGGCGGTTCTCGTCTCGATCGCATGGGCCGCCGTCGGCACCGTCATCGCGATCTTCATCGCCAAGCTGATCACCGGCCTGCGCGTCACTCCCGAAGTCGAGCAGGAAGGCCTCGACATCGGCGAGCACGGCGAGCGCGCCTACAACTAAGTTCCTAGAGTTTGGCGGCGGCGGGTACTTCCTCCTCTCCTCCCATCCGTCGCCGCCTAACGGTGTTCCTCCTGCGAACACAAACTGTAAGGGCCGGAGCCAGCCGCTCCGGCCCATTTTTCATGCTCTCGCCATTTTCCTATGTTTCGCGGCTGCAATGTGGGATGCTGCATCGCGGTTTCGGCACGGGCCGGAACAAACGCGCTAGCGGGCGGGGTGCGCGATGAAATACATCACGGCTATCATCAAACCCTTCAAGTTCACGGAAGTGAAGGACGCACTCGGATCGGCCGGGATTTCCGGCATGACGGTTTCCGAGGTCAGCGGTTTCGGACGCCAGAGAGGGCAGACCGAGGTTTACCGCGGCGCGGAATATACCTCGGCCATGCTGCCCAAGATCAAGCTCGAGATCGCGGTTCCGGACGGCCTTGCCGAATCGATCGTGGAAGTCATTCGCCGCACCGCGTGCAATGACGAGATCGGCGACGGCAAGATCTTCGTTTACGAGCTTGCCGATGCCCGGCGCATCCGGACTGGAGAGCAGGGCGAACTGGCGCTCTGATCGCGCGCCCGGTCGGCCGGTTCAGCTCCGCGCAGCGAGCATTTCAATCAGCTGGCGAATCGGGGATACGTCATAGCCTGCGGCGGCCGCCTTGGAGGCGATCACGGTCGGATTGTCGCCTGCCTTTGCCCGCGCGAGGGCCCAGAGCAGGGTCGAACGGGTCCCCGAACGGCAATAGGCCAGCACCGGGCCGCCAGCATTTTCCAGCGCATCGTACATCGCGTCGACCTGGGCTTCGCTGAAACCCGCGTGCGTTACCGGGATTGCGACATAGTCCATTCCGGCGGCTTTCGCAGCCGCTTCGATTTCCGCTCCCGAGGTCTGATCGTCGCTTTCACCTTCGGGACGATTGTTGATAATCCGCACGATTCCCATGTCTTTCGCGGCCGCAATGGCGTCCTGGCCGATCTGCGGGCTGGCGAAAACGGTGTCGGTAATCTGGCGGAACATGATCGTGGTTCTCCGAATTGGCGGCCTTTGCGAAGACGCATGGCACCTTCAGGGCGGCGCGATCAAGAGGCGCTCTTTAAGCAACCTGCAAGCCAAATCTACGAACCGCATGGTCCAATCCCGTGCGGTTCAACGAAAAAGGCACGTAATTGTGTTCGCCATGGGCTTGAGACTAGTGTATGAACCATGACCGCAGAAAAGATCCATGCCTTTGCGTGGCAAATTTTCTGACGTTCGGCGCGGATCGTCCACGCGACCGAGTGAATGCTTGTGGGGCGCATCGAAGGTACGTTCGTAAAGATGGGTTTTGATAGAGGTCGTCGCGGAAGGGGACGCGATAAGCGGGATCGGTTTGGAGAGGACGATTTCGATCCGTTCTTCGCCGGGCAGGATCGATTTGGAGGCGGCGATCGCTTCGGCGGTGGCGACCGTTTTGGCGGAGGCGGTGATCGCTTCGGCGGCGGTGGTGACGACCGCGGTGGCGGTGGCCCGCGCGGCGGCGGCTTCGGCGGCGGCGGCGGTGGTGGTCGCGGCTTCGGCGGCGGTGGCGGCGGCGGTCCGCGTGGCGGCGGTATGCCGGCCCAGGTCGTCGGTCAGGGCCGTGGCGTCGTAAAGTTTTTCAATTCGGCAAAGGGCTTCGGCTTCATCCAGCGCGATGAAGGCGGTGACGATGTGTTCGTGCACATCAGCTCGGTCGAGCGTGCCGGTCTCGAAGGCCTGGCCGAGGGTCAGCAGCTTGAATTCCAGCTCGTCGATCGCGGCGGCAAGGTTTCGGCGACCGACCTCGTGGTCGTCGGCGACGTGATCCCCGTGCAGAAGCGCGAGGCTGCACCGCAGCGCCAGCTGACCGGCGAAAAGGCCACCGGCACGGTGAAGTTCTTCAATTCGATGAAGGGCTTTGGCTTCATCACCCGTGACGATGGGCAGCCCGATGCCTTCGTTCACATCAGCGCAGTCGAGCGTTCCGGCCTCAGCGCCCTGAACGAAGGCGATCGCGTGGAATTCGACATCGAGGTCGATCGACGAGGCAAGTACTCGGCGGTCAACCTGTCGCCGCTTCAGGGTTGATCAGCCTGCTTTGATCCCGGTCGTTTGACCGGGGCATTGCAACAGCATAAAAGCGCGCAGATGGCGGTCCGGATAGGGCCGCCATTTGTCGTTTGCGATTTACCATTTCGTCTCATTGATTCGTTTCGAGGATTACCGACATGTCGATCACCCCGCTGATGCCCGTATACCCCCGGTGCGGAGTTCGGCCCGTTCGCGGCGAGCACTGCCATCTGATCAGCGAAGACGGCCGCCGCTTCCTCGATTTCGCCAGTGGCATTGCGGTCAATGCGCTGGGCCACTCGCACAAGGGGTTGATCGGCGCGCTGCAGAAGCAGGCCGAGACCCTGATGCATGTCTCGAACCTCTATGGCAGCCCGCAGGGCGAAGCCATCGCCCAGCGGCTGGTGGACCTGACCTTCGCCGATACGGTGTTCTTTACCAATTCGGGCGCCGAGGCGGTCGAATGCGCGATCAAGACGGCGCGTGCCTATCACCAGTCGGTCGGCAACGATGAGAAATATGAACTCATCACCTTCAACAATGCCTTCCACGGCCGCACGATGGCGACGATCAGCGCGTCCAGCCAGGAAAAGATGCACAAGGGCTTCCTGCCCCTGCTGCCCGGCTTCAAGTACGTCGATTTCAACGATCTCGAAGCCGCCAGGGCGGCGATCGGGCCCAACACTGCCGGGTTCCTGGTAGAGCCGATACAGGGCGAAGGCGGCATCCGCATCGCCGACGAGGCTTTCCTGCATGGCCTGCGTCAGCTTTGCGACGAACATGACCTGATGCTCGTACTCGACGAAGTGCAGAGCGGTGTGGGTCGTTCGGGCACGCTCTATGCCTACGAACAGTACGGTATCGAGCCGGACATCATGGCGACGGCCAAGGGCATCGGCGGCGGCTTCCCGGTTGGCGCCTGCCTTGCCACCGAAAAGGCTGCCCGCGGCATGGTCGCAGGAACACACGGTTCGACCTACGGCGGCAACCCTTTCGCAATGGCCGCGATCGGCGCAGTGCTCGACGTGATCGCCGACGATGAGTTCCTTGAAGGCGTACGCGCGACGGGTGAGCGGCTGAAGGCGCGTCTCGAACAGTTCATCGGCAACTACCCGGATCTCTTCGAACTGGTCCGTGGTCGCGGCCTGTTCATCGGGCTGAAGATGAAGGTCGAGCCACGTCCCTTCGTGGCGCACATGCGCGACAATCACCAGGTTCTCGCGGTTTCGGCCGGCGACAACGTGGTACGCGTGTTGCCGCCGCTCGTGATCGATGACAGCCACATCGACGAATTCATGGAAAAGCTGTCAGCCGCAGCGGCCAGCTACAAGCCCGAAGAGGTATCCTGATGACCCGGCATTTCCTCAGCCTGTCTGACGCAGGCGGTGACACGATCGCCGCGATGCTGAACGATGCGATCGATCGCAAGGCGGCGCGCAAGGATTGGCCCAAGGCTCGTCCCGATGCGGACGCGCCCCTGGCGGGCCACGTTCTGGCGATGATCTTCGAGAAGAATTCGACCCGCACCCGCGTATCCTTCGACATGGCGATGCGCCAGCTGGGAGGCAGCGCGCTCATCATGGAGGCGGGAAGCACGCAACTCGGCCGCGGCGAGACCGTGGCCGACACCGCACGCGTGCTCAGCCGCATGGTCGACGCGATCATGATCCGTACCGATGATCACGCCAAGATCGAGGAGCTGGCGCATTATGCCGAAGTTCCGGTGATCAACGGCCTGACCGACCTGTCGCACCCGTGCCAGATCGTCGCGGACCTGCTGACCGTCGTCGAACGCGGGTTCGCGCTGCCCGGTCTTCAGGTCGCGTGGCTCGGGGACGGCAACAATGTCGCCAATTCGCTGATCGAGGCGGCGGGGCAGATGAAGTTCACCGTGCGTATCGGCGGGCCTGCCGGCTATGAGCCGAACGCCGGCTTCATCGAGCAGGCGCGCGCTGCCGGGGCCGAGGTGATCCTTACCCAGGATCCGGCCGAAGCGGTCAAGGGGGCGCAAGTCGTCGTAACCGATACCTGGGTGTCGATGGGCCAGCCGGGCGGGGAAAAGCACGTCGCGGCGATGCAGCCCTATCAGGTCAATGCGGCGCTCATGGCGCAGGCCGATCCCCGTGCGATGTTCCTGCACTGCCTGCCCGCGCACCGCGAGGAGGAAGTGACCAACGAAGTGATCGACGGACCGCAGTCTGCCGTCTGGGATGAGGCGGAGAACCGCCTCCATTCGCAGAAGTCCGTCCTGTTGTGGGCACTGGGCAAGCTGTGAGCGAGGACTATCTGATCGTGAGCGAGGAAACCGGCTTCGACCGGGTCCTCGCGTTCACGGTTCCCGATCGCCATGCCCGCGGGCGGGTCGTGCGGCTGGGGCCTGCGCTCGAGACCGTCCTGTCGGCGCATGACTATCCCGTGAAGGTCAAGCACCTGCTTGCCGAGGCCCTGGTGTTGACGGCTCTCATGGGCTCGCTCCTCAAGGAGAACGGTTCGCAGCTGACGGTGCAGGCGCAGGCGGAGGGCGGTCCAGTCGACTTGATGGTATGTGATTACCGCGACGGCGAGATCCGCGGCTACGTCCGTCACGACGAAGCGCTCCTGGCCAAGCTCGGCGAAGACGAGACTTCGCTGGAAGCGCTCTTCGGCAAGGGATACTTCGCGATCACGTTCGACCTAGCGGTGACCAAGGAGCGTTACCAGGGCGTGGTACCGCTGGAAGGGGAATCGCTAGCTCAGGCCTGCGAATCCTACTTCGCGCAATCCGAGCAGGTGCCCACGCTGATCCGCGTGGCGGTCCGCTCCAACGACCCGCGCTGCGTGGCCGGCGGCCTGCTGGTCCAGCACCTGCCCGAAGGCGAAGAGGGCAAGGAGCGGCTCCACGCGCAGGAAGACCATCCCGATTGGGCCCATGTTTCGATCATGGCAGGCAGCACCAGGCCCGAAGAGCTGGTCGATCCCGTCCTCAATCTCGAGCAGCTAGTCTGGCGCCTGTTCCATGAGGAAAGCGAAGTTCGCGTCGAGCAACTCGGACATCTTCGACGCGGTTGCCGTTGTACGGTGGAACATTACCAGTCGATTCTTTCCCGCTTCGAGGAAAAAGAACTGGCGGAGATGCGCGATGACGACGGGACGATTCCGGTCGACTGTGCTTTCTGTTCGAAAGTATTGCAAATCCCGGTTTAACAGCGGCTTGGCTGCCGGGTCCTTGTTTTTCATGTCCGGATTGCCGATATTGGCACTGAATGACTGAATTGGCGAAGACTCTTGTAGTCATGCCTCAAGGGTGACGACTGGAAAGATGAGCAAATTTGCGTTGGCAATGCTGTTTGGCGGTGCCTCGCTTGCCGTGGCCTTGCCGGCCTACGGGGAGCGGAACTCCCTGTCGATGCTCGATCATCTCGACAGCGGCGACTGGGAGCTGCGCCAGAGGGACGGTGCCGGGCAGAGCAACATCTGTCTCGACAATGGTCGCAAGCTGATCCAGCTGCGCCATCAGGGCCTCAACTGCAGCACCGTCATCGTCGAGGACACGCCGAACGAGGTAACGGTTCAGTATACGTGCCGCGGTCAGGGCTATGGCCGCACACATATCCGGCGAGAGACCGATGGCCTGATCCAGATCGACAGCCAGGGTATCGTGGACGGTCGTCCCTTCGTTTATGCGGCGGAAGGACGGCGCGTCGGCAATTGCCGCAGCTGACGGTTGTCAACGCCGCAATGCGGGCTTAGCGCGGGCGTCATGCAGGATCATCTTTCCAACCAGTCCCGGCAAGCGGTCGTCCTGCTTTCCGGTGGTCTCGATTCCATGGTCTCGGCAGCTCTGGCCAAGGAGGCCGGCTTTGCCGTCAATGCCCTGACCATCGACTATAACCAACGCCACCGGCGCGAGATCGACGCGGCGCGCACGATCGCCGAGGAACTCGGTGCGCAGCGCCATGTCGTCCTGCCGCTCGATCTGCGCCGGTTCGGCGGCTCGGCGCTGACCGATGACATTGACGTTCCCAAGGGCGGCGTCGGAGCGGACATTCCGGTCACTTATGTTCCCGCCCGCAATCTCGTCTTCCTGTCGTTGACGCTGGCCTGGGCCGAGACGGTCGGGGCAAAGGACATCTTCATCGGCGTGAACGCGCTCGATTACTCGGGCTATCCCGATTGCCGGCCCGAGTTCATCTCTGCTTTTGAAAATATCGCGACCCTGGCCACCAAGGTCGGCGCCGAGGGCAACGCCTTCTCCATTCACGCACCGCTTCAGTACATGAGCAAGGCGGAAATCGCGAGCGAGGCGCATCGTCTGGGCCTCGATGCGGGGATGAGCTGGTCCTGCTACGATCCGCAGCCCGATGGCCGGGCATGTGGCCTGTGCGATAGCTGCCGCCTGCGCAAGGCGGGTTTTGAGCAGGCTGGCCTTGTGGATCCCACCGACTACGCGGCCTAGCGCCGACTGACTTCATTGCCGGCAAGCCTGCGGGTGTGATCGCAAGGTCGCCCCGGATGCGTTTGCGCGTCCGGGATCGGCCATTCTCTGGCATTTCGAGGGCAAAAGAAAAGGGGGACGGATCGCTCCGTCCCCCCGATCTTTTTACCGTTGCCGGTTCGCTTACATGCCCGAGCCCGGACCGTAAGTGATCTCGACGCGGCGGTTCTGCAGCTCGCGCACACCGTCTGCGGTGGGAACGCGCGGGTTGGCTTCACCGAACGCTTCGCTCGAGATCGCACCGTCGGGGATGCCGTGGCTGGTGAGGTACGAACGGACCGAAGCGTTACGACGCTCGGAGAGGCCCATGTTGTACGTCACGGTACCCGAACGGTCGGTGTAACCGGCGAGCATGATCGGCACGTTGTCGCAGTTGCCATAGGCACTGACGGCGCTGTCGAGAATGGTCGCGGCTTCCGGCGTGATGTCCGACTTATCCCAGTCGAAGAACACGATGTACGGGCCCTTGTTGCAGACCACCGGCGGCGGGGGCGGCGGGGGCGGCGGCGGAGGCGGGGGCGGCGGCGGCGGCGGCGGGGGCGGCGGTGCCGCTTCTTCGCCACCGAAGTTGTAGCCCAGGGTCGCCATCAGCGAGTGCGAACGCCAGCGGGTGCTTGCGTCGCTTCCGCCCAGGACCACATCGACGTTGTCGACGTTCATGAAGCGGTACTTGAGGCCGGCGTCCCAATGCTTGGTGATCGGAGCGCGAACGCCTGCGAGTGCCTGCCATGCGAAGCCGGTGTCGGAGTCGCTGCCGACGCCTTCGAAGCGATAGTCGACGCGACCAACGCCGACGCCACCGCCGACAAAGCCCTGGATGCCGTCATCGGGTCCGAAGTCGAGCAGGCCGTTGAGCATGAACGACAGCATCGAGCTGTGACCGCGGTCGCTGAACGTACCCAGGTCAATGTCGCTCACGGTGTCGTTTTCTGCACGACGATAGCTGGCTTCGGTTTCGAGGCGGAAGCCACCGAAGTCGTAACCGATCGCCGCACCGCCGTCATAACCGGTATGCGTGTCAAGAGATGCAGCGTTGTTGACGCCGTCAATATCGAAGTCCGCGTCTTCGACGATCATGCCGCCGAAGTCGAGTTCCAGATACCAGCTGTCATCGCGCGCGAACGCGGGCGTGGCGATAGCTGTAGAAGCCAGCGCCAGTCCAATGACGAGTTTCCTCATACGTTTCCCCTACTAATAGAGATTTGGAGCCACCGAGTGGGTGGAGTGTCTAACCCTTCAACAAACCGGGTGCAAGCGCACAATGACGGCGACTGTTGCAGAAATGTCGCGTTTTCGGGGGGTTGGCGCTGTGCGACGACGCTGTATTGAGCGTTGAAAATCACCTGCTGAACCCCTGTTCATCGTTTCCGGTTACGCCGAGGGAGAGATACCCAAGGCTTGCAGGACCGCGATTATCTCATTGATCGAGGCCCGAGCCTCCACATCAACGGTCGAGCCTCCAACTGGTTCCTCAAGAATGGAACCTTTTCTCCAAAAAGCAAAAAAGAGCCGTTCCTGCCCGCTGGACCGATCGAAGATCCGCATGCCGTCGCGCGGTTGGAGAAAGATCCAATTACCTCCCTGCATTGAGGCAATCTCGTGTTCGTGTCCTGCCCATTCGCCTTGGGAATCGGCGCTGACCAGCCAGCTGTCTCCTTCGGCAGGATTTTCGGGCGGCTCCGGGTTTTCCCCTAGAATAGTACAGTGCACAGCGGCATCGATCCGCGCAAAGGCCTCGTTGACGAGGATCTCTTTCCCGGCCTGTCCGGAATACATGGCTGTGCTGCGGACCGCGCAGCGATTCCGGTTCGCCGGCCGAATAGAGCAGGGCCTGCGCGCCGCTGGGCCAGATCAGCCGGCGCAAAGACGGCTCGAAACCCGGCGCGCGGCACGGCGGAGAGATTGCGAGCAATCCGCTTTCGCCCTCGACCATGACCGCGCGTACTTCGGGCAGGGTCGCCCCCACCAGCGCAATGCGCGCCGCGGGATCAGACTCTGCAATCGA